>JANNJZ010000443.1:0-30910 GCA_031396065.1 Pyrinomonadaceae bacterium
GTGGGACTGCGGCGCCTGGCCGCCGAAGACCAAAGCGGTGACAGGTCACCGCACTCCATAAGCTCAAATCACGTCGGCAAAACTTCTTTCCATGCGGCTAAACGTGAATGTGGAATAAACCAAAATCAACACCGTGATAACGGCCGATAATCCCAACGTACCCCAGTCAATCCTCTGCCCAAATAACGCGGCGCGGAAGCCTTGAATAATCCCCGTCATTGGGTTGACCGCGAGCAGCCAGCGCCACTGCTCCGGCACCGGATAGATTACCGGCGACGCAAACAACCAAACCTGGATCAGAAACGGCAACGCATATCGAACGTCTCGATATTTCACGTTTAGGGCTGACATCCACATACCAACTCCGAGGGCCAGCAGCGTTATGAGGACAATCAGCAGCGGCAACAGTAAAAGACTCGGGTGTAGTCCGGCGCCATAGTAAAACATCAAGGCGATGAGCAGCAGAAACCCGATTCCAAGATCGACGAGTCCCGCGGCTACGGCAGCGGTGGGAATGATGATGCGCGGAAAGTAGACCTTCTTAATTAAGTTTGTGTTGCCAATGAGACTGTTTCCACTATTGGTCAAGGCATTGGCGAAAAACATCCAGGGCAAGAGACCGGCAAAGGCAAAGAGAGGGTACGGCACGCTTCCCGACTTAACGCCGACTAGCCTTCCGAAAACAAAACTAAATATCAGCATCAACAGCAGGGGCTGTAATAGCGCCCAGGTTGCTCCGAGCAGCGTCTGCTTGTATCGCACCTTCACGTCGCGCCAGGTCAGAAAGTAGAGCAACTCGCGATGCGCCCACAGATCTTTGGGACTGAGACCGATCGAGTTCTTGTCGGCGTCAACGACGAACAGCGGCTCGTCTGGCAACTTCACCATCGATGATGGAGCGTGCTCCATTGAGTATGACCTCGCATCAGAGTCCGCGGCCGCAGCGGGTGTATAGAGTACAAGCTTTAGCTTGCGTGGCGCGAAAGACGCAACCTCAAGGTTGTACTCTGAACGCCTGTTTCTCAATCCAACTTAAACTGCGTGCGCCAGTTTTTATCTTCGGTGAATGCCGGTTGCTCTTTCTTGTCGAGCACGCAGGTCTCCAACATGAGAAAGTCCATCTCCGTTCGCATAAAACAACGGTAGCTGTCCTCCGGCGAGCAGACGATCGGCTCTCCGCGTACATTGAAACTTGTATTCACAACCACCGGGCACCCGGTCTTTTTCCCAAAGGCGTCGATGATCTCCCAGTAGAGTGGGTTCTCTTCGTGTCTGACAGTTTGGATGCGAGCTGAGTAATCAACATGAGTGACCGCCGGGATTTCCGATCGCTGTACGTTCAGCTTATCAATTCCCCAAAGCGCCTCTTCCTCGCTGGTCATCTTTCTCCGGCGCGATTCAGACACGTCAGCCACCAGCAACATATAGGGACTGTCGGTGCCCAGCTCAAACCATTCCTCAACTTGCTCTCTCAACACGCTCGGGGCAAATGGACGAAAACTTTCACGATACTTGATCTTCAAATTCATCGCTGATTGCATTTGCGGAGAACGCGGGTCGCCAATAATACTGCGACCACCCAAGGCCCGTGGGCCAAACTCCATTCTTCCCTGATGAATCCCGATGATCTTTTCCGAAGCCAGCAGACCTGCGATAACCCCCGGCAGCTCTGCACGCGAATACTTTCGGTAAGGCAATTGTTTCGACTTCAAGAACTCCTCGATCTCAGCCTCAGTGTGCCGGGGACCGAGATACGATCCTTTCATGCTATCGGCATAGGCAGGCAACGAGATGGGTCCCCCATTATTCCGGTGATTGCTCTGACCGGTCTCGATCGACCTCGCAGGTTGCCACGTTCCCTTCTTCTCCGGGCTGGAGCGTGGCTTGCCCAAATAGCGGTGCCAAATCCCCAGCGCAATTCCCAGAGCACCTCCGGCGTCGCCCGCAGCCGGTTGAATCCAGATGTCTTCGAAAGGTACTTCCCGCAGCACCCGGCCATTAGCCACACAATTCAGCGCCACGCCGCCGGCCATACAAAGCTTCCTCATCCCCGTTTCTTTGTATGCATACTTCGTCATCTTCAGCATCACTTCTTCCGTGTTCACCTGGATGCTGCGGGCCAGGTCCATCTCTCGCTGAGTTATTTGCGACTCAGGCTGGCGCGGTGCCCCGCCAAGCAGCTTCGCAAACGCCCGGTTGGTCATTCTGAGGCCTTGTGAATAACTGAAGAACTCATGGTTCATCTTGAGACTGCCGTCTTCTCGAATCTCCAGCAACTTGTCTTTGATCACCGAGACATATTTCGGTTCGCCATACGGCGCCAGGCCCATCACTTTGTATTCACCGCTGTTGACCTTGAAGCCGGTGTAGTAAGTGAACGCACTGTAGAGAAGTCCAAGGCTGTCAGGGAAACGAAGTTCTTTTAGCAGACTGATGTCATTTCCCTTGCCCACGCCAATGGAGCTGGTGGCCCACTCGCCCACTCCATCGATCGTCAAAATCGCCGCCTCTTCGAAAGGCGACGGATAGAAGGCACTGGCAGCATGGCTTTCATGATGATCGCCGAAAAGCAATTTCCACTGAAACTTCTTCGCTTCCTTCTTCGCGGCACGTTCATCATCAATACCGTCTACTTTGGCCAACTCGGTACGAATCAAATCGGGCATCCAGAGTTTCTCTCTCATCCAGAGAGGCATGGCCTTCAAAAAAGAACCGAACCCCGCGGGAGCATAGTCGAGATAAGTTTCCAACAGCCGATCGAATTTCAGCAGTGGCTTGTCGTAGAAGGCGACATAGTCGAGCTGGTGAGCGGTGAGCCCAGCCTCGCGAAGACAGTAGCGAACGGCGTGGAGAGGGAAATTGTGATCGTGCTTAATTCGGGTGAAACGTTCTTCCTGGGCGGCGCCTACAATTTCACCGTCCACCACGAGACAGGCGGCGGAATCGTGATAGAAAGCCGAGATACCAAGAATGCTGACCACTTACAGCGCCTCCCCGTAGCAAACCCACCGGCCGATGAGACTGTGTGAAAACGTTGGCTCTTAGCGCCAAAGGCGCGAAATGTGACAGCCTGGGCCATCGGCCCAGGTGGACTCCGCTTTAAGATTCCTAGCGCTGAAGGCGCGAAATAAAAGTGGGCCTAAGGGAATCCTCAGTATTTCAGTCGAATCTTTTTATGTCGCGCCTTCAGCGCTCTCCGGATTGTTTATGACGTTAACCCAGGGCGTTGCCCTGGGCTATCACATTTCGCGCCCTTGGCGCTGAGAACCGGAGTTTTTCACACACTCTCTAAAGCAGGTGGTTCTGACAACCGCCAAGTCCACCCGCTAACGCAGGTGGTTCTGACAACCGCCAAGCCCACCCGCTAACGCAGGTCGTTCTGACAACTCCTAGAACAACGTATAGATGAATGGCGCAATGGCAGAACCCTTTGCGAGCACGAGAAGCGCACCAACCGCCACCAGGGTTATGACGATCGGCGCGAGCCAATACTTCTTATTGTTCCGCATAAACTCCCAAAGCTCGGACACAACTTGTATTTTTGACATTGGTAAATCCTCAGTACATTTTTTCGTAATGACGCGGATCGCGTTGCCGATCAGAGTAAGGCTTCCAGTAAGAAGCGCTGCTTCCCCCGCGGCGGTTAAGCGGGTCCCAACCAAACAGTCGTTTTATCACGCCAATAGGTGTCACGATGAGAAAGAAAACGATACCGAGGATGAGCCGGGTCATGACAAAGGCAAGCCCCTCTGCCAGCTTCATCCAGGCCTTGTTTGGATAAATGAGCGCCCTGGGCAAAACCAGTCCCAACAAAATCAACCCACTACCCAGCGGCAACACCAAATAAGCAACACTAGCGAGCTTTCCCCGATAAATCCACCAGAGACCCAGCAAGACGAAGACACCGCCTACGATCAAGCCAAACTCTCTCTCTATTCGGAAGGATCGCTTTTTCATAACTCGGTGCAAGGCAATCTTGCCTGCCAGTGTCGCTACCTTAATGATTCAGTTTGAAGCACAACCTACCCCCGCCATTCGCGGGGCCGACAAATTGTTTGCGCTAGCGGGCTGACTCTAACATTCAATTAACAAATCTAGCCGAAGTGGGAGGAACCCCAGGTCCGAAGGACCGGCAGTCAATAGCCACGTCCGTGAGGGCGTGGAAATCAAAGTCCATAGTCCTGAGGCCCGAAGGGCCGGCACTGGCGCTGGGATGTATTTGTTCCGCACCTTCGGAGCTCTTCCCATTCGAGATTCTTGGTCCACGCCCTCACGGACGTGGCTATTAACTGCCGGTCCTTCGGACCTAATACAGGCGCTCTGCGAATCTCGCCGACTCTGAATGCCAGATTTGTTAACCGAGCTTTAGAGTCAGAACACTAGCGGGGTGACGCAAAACGGCGCGAGTCTTGTCGTTCGGGTACGAACAAACAAGACTCGCGCTTGGTCAGAAGCAAGTGGCAATTACCGCGTAACGGGCGCACCACCCTCAGGTTTCCCGTCGGTGTCCTCGCTATAGTAGGAACTCGAATAGTAACCGTAGTAACCAGCATAGTAGTAATCCTGCTGGCTCTCGAGCTTCACATTATTCAGCACGACACCAAAGATGTTGGCGCCCACGTCGAGTAGCTGCTGCCGGGCTCGCCGAACCACCGCGCGCGAACTCTTGCCACCGTGAACGATCAACATTACGCCGTCAACCATGGTCGAAAGGATCGATGCGTCAGTAAACGAGATCGCGGGTGGCGAATCGATGATGATGTGAGCGAAGCGTTCGCTAAGAATTCCCAGCAACTTTCGCATTTCATCCGATCCCAGAAGCTCCGCGGGATTTGGTGGTACCGGGCCGGATGTCAGGAGCTTCAGATTCGAGCGCTTGTCATAAGGCTGAATCAGCGCATCAATGTTTCGCTCGCCGGAAAGCCAGTTAGTCAACCCTACGGAATTGGAAACCTCAAAGTGTGCATGCAGCCTGGGTCGCCTCAAATCGCAGTCAATAATTAATACTTCGGCACCTGTTTGCGCCAACATGAAAGCGGTGTTGATCGCCGTCGTGGTTTTGCCTTCAGACGGCTGGCTCGAAGTTACCAGGATAGTCTTGGGCGGCTGCCCGGCTGAGGACAACAGCAACGACGTACGAAGGTGCCGGTAAGCCTCAGCTACCGGTGAACGCGCATCGTCCACCAGTGCCAGCGCATTTGATGCCCCGGGGGTCGCGGGCCCCGCCGGCATTCCTATCAAACGCGCCCTGTCGTTCTTGCTCGCCGGAATTAAGGCGAGGGCCGGCAAATGAATATACCTGTCCACGTCTTCCATGGAATTAACCGTGTCATCAAGGAAGTCGAGGAGGAACGCCAGACCAATACCAGCCACCAGCGACAGCACGAAGGCGATCATGATATTTCGCATTCGGGCTGGAGCAATCGGGACCCTAGGAAGCCGGCTGTAAGCGGCCACGGTGATATCGCTGGTTTTTTCCACCGAACCTGTGGCTTGCAACTCTTTTTGACGCTGAAGCAAACCATTCAGAAACTGCTTGTTGGTTTCAAGTTCCTGAGTGATGGACAACAACTCAATCTGGTCATGTGTCTGCTGAACCGTGGTTCCCCGCTGCTCCATGTATGACCTGCTGAGCATTTGCTCTGTAGCAGCTGCCGAGTCGTAGCTCGACTTCATACCGTTTATTACCTCAGCCGTGACACTTTCCAATTCCTTTTCGCGCGGAGCAAGTTGCGCGTTGATTTTCTGAACCTCGGGCCAGTCCTCAGTATAGACAGTAAGCAGAGCGTCCTTTTTCTCCTTAAGCCCCGATATGGTCTCTCTCAGTTTGCTTATGTACTCTGATTTCTGCACATCAGGGAGCGAAAACTTGTCCTTCGCAGTCCTGGCGCTGTCCCAGGAAGCCTGAAGCACCTTGCGCCGCCCTTGCGCCTCGAGTAGCTGGGTACTCAGTTCGAGGAGGCGTTTCGATTCCACATTATCGGCGGCTGCATTAGTTAAGGGAACGTTTTTCTCTCTGGCGTAATTGAATTGCCGTTCCTGAATCGTTTTTACCTTCAGTTGTAAGTTGGCAATCTCTCGCGCTAACAAATCTGCTGCCTTGTTTGAGCCGATCGTCGCCCGATCGAGGTTATTGGTAATAAACACGTCGGCAATCGTGTTGGGCACCTTCTGGGCGAGCGTGGGGTCTGTATGCTGGAACTTAACTCTAATCAGAGTAGTTTTTTCGATCGGCTCGACCGTTTCTGCAAACGTAATGGCATCTTCGTAGGGTTCCAGCCGTGCCAACTGTTCGGCGGTCAATGGATTCTCCGCCAAATCACTTTCGCTGATTACTGTAGCGCCCGAGGAAACCGCGGGTGATGGCGCCGTAGGTTTCCCGCGGTCGCGCGTAAAGATATTGCGAATCGAGGCAAACAATCCTGCCTGCGACTGACCGCCCAAAAACGAGGGGTTGTTCTGCAAGTCGAGGGTTAACACCACCTGACGAGCCAGAGCTGGATTCTGTAGCAGCTTTAGTTGCGTTCCCACAAAGTTTGGATCATTCACCTGGTTCTGAATGGTAATTTCCTTAGTCTGCAGAACGTTCCTGGGTTTCGCCTCGATCCGGATCTCGGTCACTCCCTCGTAAATCGAAGGGGTTCGAAACATCTGTATCGTCACCAACGAAGTAACCACGACGATCAAGCTGAGAATCAACCACTTCCGCTTCAGGATTACGAATAAGTAATCGCGAATGTTAGTGGGTTGCGCACCCGCATGACCGTAAGGCTTACTTGGAACCAGGTCCGTTAGTGGCCGATCCAAACTGCGATCGAGTGGGCTCGCCATGAGGCGTTGATCTTGAGATACCATAATAATTAGACCTTCACGGACAGATTAGTGACCCAGAAGGGAGAATAATAACAGAGACAGGCCGTGTGGCAAGCAAAGGTGCAAGGTTCAGCGTTAACGGTCCTTGTCCGTGGAGTAATTAAAACGCACGAATTCCTCCAACGCTTCTTCCCAAATTGGGAGCGGTGGCAACCCCAGGGCCTCCGAAAACAAGCATTTCAAACGAGAATTCCGCGGACGTGCCGCCGGCCGATTAAGAGAATCTCCATCAACTGACTCAACAGTTAGGGATTGATAGCCGCCAGCTTTCAAGGCAGCCTGCGCAAACTCCTCATAACTCACGCCGTTTCCACCATTAGTCACGTGAAAAATTCCTGGCAGATCCAGTTGGGCCAATTCTCGTAATCTCGCCGCCAGATGTCGAGAATAAGTCGGCGTTCCGTAAGCATTTCCGATGGCCTTTAAAGCCTGACCGTCACGGGCGCGATCGAGAATAGTGCTTAGAAAATTCCTTCCGCCCGGTCCGAAAATAAATCCGGTTCGCACCACGATGGTGCGCGCGTAGGCCAGCTGGGCGCGGCGCTCCCCTTCAAGTTTTGATTGGGCATATACGCTCTGGGGATTTGGATCATCTCTCTGTGTGTAGAAGCTGTCCTTCTGCCCGTCGAAAACATAATCAGTGGAGATGGTAACGAAGCCCGCACCCGCTTGCCGGCTGGCCCTGGCCAGATTTTCAGGGCCTGAGGCGTTCGCTGCATAGGCGCGCGCCGAGTCAAGTTCGCATCCATCTACATCTGTCCAGGCAGCGCAATTGATGACCGCATCGGGTCTGGCCGCAAGCACCGTCGCTCTCACCAGGTCAGCATTCGCGATGTCCAGCGATTGGTGATCGTAGGAGAAGACTTCGTCACCAGCCAGTTCGCAATACTGATTCAAGGCCTGGCCGACCATGCCGCCGACACCGGTCACCAATATCCTCAACTTGCGGCGACCCCCGTCCCGTATTGTTGCTCGTAGTAATCCCGGTAAGCACCGCTCCGAGTTCTCGCCACCCACTCGCTGTTCTCCTGATACCAGCGAATTGTTTTACTCAAGCCTCCTGACCACGTCTCCTTCGGGCTCCATTCAAGTTCCGACTCAGCAAGTATCGGATTAATCGCATAGCGACGGTCGTGGCCTGGACGGTCTTTGACGAATCGGAGCAGTGAATGCGGTTTTCCCAGCGTATCGAGCAGCGATTTGACTACCTCAATATTGCGCCTTTCGTTGCGCGCCCCAAAGTTGTAGACGGAACCGGATCGACCTCGTTGCAAAGCCAACAAAATTCCCCGGCAGTGGTCTTCTACGTAGATCCAGTCGCGCACATTTAGCCCATCGCCGTAGACAGGAATGGGCTCGTCACTCAGGGCGTTTGAGATAGCCAACGGCAAAAACTTTTCGGGAAACTGCCGCGGACCATAATTATTGCCGCAGCGCGTAACCACCACATCGAGTCCAAAAGTATGATTGGCGGCGCGCACGAGATGCTCCGCGGCAGCCTTCGAAGCTGCGTAAGGACTGTTGGGCTCGAACGGAGAAGCCTCGGTGAAGAATGCATCTTCATCCTCAGGCAAACTCCCCATCACTTCGTCAGTGGAAACCTGTACAAACCGGGTCACGCCACGTTCGCGCGCAGCGTCCAGCAAAACCTGGGTACCCGCAATGTTGGTGCGGAGAAACTCAGCCGCTGAGGTGATGCTGCGATCCACATGAGACTCGGCGGCGAAATTGATGATCGCATCGGTATCGGGAGTCAATGCGGCCAACACGGCTGCCGGATCGGCAATATCACCACGCACGAAATGGTGGCGATCAGGATCCAGGCCCTGCAGGTTATCGAGGTTGCCGGCGTATGTCAGCGCGTCGAAATTGATTAGCGAGCAGTCCGGAATCTCGTTGAGAACCAGTCGGACAAATGCCGAACCGATGAAGCCCGCACCTCCGGTAATGAAAAACTTTTGCATGATCGTTTAGAAGTATCCCTATGAAAATTTTTGACGAGGCTGCGAAAGTTGAGAATACCTGCCTTGACCCACCACGCGCAAATGTCAGCGTCGAAGGTCGAGCAGAACCGAGGGCGGTAGCCCCGGATGGCAGACTCACATCGGGCGAAGCGAAACATAGCACCGGGGATCAAGCGAAAATAACTGATTCTCAGAAAGCAGCCAGTTAAGAGGCAATCAGGTTGACTCTACCATCCGGCGCTACCACGCTCAGTTCAGTACTCCCGCGGCTTCCGAATACTGCCGACAGGACTTCACACCATAAACACGATCGGGGAATGTCTTCTCACGGTTTCATAATCTTGTGCGTCTTGTTAATCATGTCCACTTTCCGCTGGTGTGTAGGTTGACTACCATCTATCATCCGAATTCAAACTGACGGCGACAAATAATACCTGGATGCATTATCACTTAATCGGAATTTGCGGAACTGCGATGGCCGCGCTGGCGGGAATGCTCCAAGCTCGAGGACATCGTGTTACGGGTTCCGATGAGAATGTCTACCCACCGATGTCCACGATGCTGGCCGCGCTGGGGATCACCGTGATGCAGGGCTACCGGGCTGAACATCTGGAGCCCGCGCCGGATTGCGTGATCGTTGGCAACGCAATTCCGCGAGGGAATCCCGAAGTCGAGGTGACGCTCAATAGAAAGCTGCTTTATCGCTCGCAGGCCGAAGTGGTAAAGGAAGAATTCATCCGCGGACGGCGATCTCTGGTCGTCTCCGGCACACATGGCAAAACTACGACGACCAGCATCGCCGCCTGGGTGATGGACCAGGGCGCTCTCGACCCGACGTTCCTGATTGGCGGCGTCGCACAAAACTTCGGAGTCAGTTTTCGGGTCGCAAACAGCGACTACTTCATCATCGAGGGTGACGAATACGACACGGCTTATTTCGACAAGGGCCCCAAGTTCATGCATTACCTGCCGGAGATCGCGATAGTAAATAATATCGAGTTTGACCACGCGGACATTTACAAGGATCTGGCCGCCGTAAAGCTCGCCTTTCGGAGATTAATGAACCTGGTACCAGGCAACGGCAGGCTGATAGCGGGATGGGACAGTCCCAGCGTTCGCGAGGTTGTCGCCTCCATGGGCCAGAAGCTTTTTTCTCAACTCGAAACCTTTGGTACCAGCGAAGACGCGAGATGGCGAATTTCCGAAGCGGACTTCTCAGGCGAAACCAGTAAGTTCACAGTCACGCGGGCAGGTCAGCATTGGGGCAAGTTTCAAACTCCCTTGATTGGCGACTTCAACCTGCTTAATTGTCTGGCTGTGATCATTGCCGCCGATGCGTGGGGCATTAGCCGCGACCTGATTGCCGATGCGCTCGCGAGTTTCAAGAACGTGCGCCGACGTGTTGAAGTTAGAGGTGAAGAACGAGGCGTTACTGTAATAGATGATTTCGCGCACCATCCGACCGCCGTCCGCGAAACGCTGCGCGGGCTGCGCAACCGGTATCGAGAGCGGCGATTGATAGCGGTGTTTGAGCCGCGCTCATGGTCATCGCGGCTGGCGGTATTTCAGGATGAATACGCGACCGCGTTTGGCTCATCGGATTATGTGGTCATCGCCGGCGTGTTCGATAGTCAGAAAGTAGTCGAGAAGGGGCAGTCGCTAAATACGACCAAACTGATCGAAGACATTGCGAACCAGAATAAACCCGCTGTTGTTCTACCTGACGCCGATGCAATCATCGATCATCTGCTGCCGCAACTTCGAGAAGGCGATGTCGTAGCGATCATGTCAAACGGAGGCTTTGGCGGAATCCACGAGAAGCTCCTTGAACAACTGAAGCGGTAGGCAGTAAGTAAGAGACCGTGGGCTGTGGGCAGAAGCTACCTACTGCCGTCTATCTCTTGCTTTTCCGGTTCCGCCACTAACATCGGTTTCGATATACCCCCGGCGCCGGCGCCTTTGTCAGGCGCAACATCCACTCTCGAGGTAAGGACCCGGCGAATTGGTTTCGGCAGAAACTTGGCAGCCAGCATGGCCGAGGCGCCGACGAGTTCAACCACGTCCCCGCCTCCGCTCCAATGTTCGCGAACAATGCGGGGATCAGTTCGCTCCATTAGCCTGAGCAGGGTCATTGCAATCAGGTACGCGTCGTCTATTTGCCCGACAAAAGGGACCATGTCGGGTATCAGATCAAAAGGGACAATTGCATAAACTATAGCTCCCACCAGAAGCGCTTTTTCAGTTCCCGGCACCCGCGAATCTTTCAGCAGGCGCACGCTAAGCAACAACATATTCGGGATGAATAGCAGCACATTTTTTATTCGCCGCTTGGCTAGAAGTGCAGACATCGACCCTCCTGAAACTCGGCAACTTTCTTGGTTAATCCACTCGCAAACCAACAGTTTGCTTTACTCTGATGCGGTATTGAGTCGTTACGTTAACACGACTCCGACTATCTACGAAACCACCCGAATCGGCAAGAAATAAGGCTGCAGTTCGAGTGATTTTAGATGGTTTCGTAGATCGCCTTTTTCTCGATGAGCGGGTGCGCGGCTTCATCTTCCCAGCCCGGCTTGTTCTCTCTTCTCGACTTAGCTAGACTCCCCTACTCGATCCTGTTGGTCACAGGTTTTCTTTATTCTTATGGATATCCTGGAACGCATTCGCCAGCGCGCCGCCGCCAAGCCACAGCACATAGTGTTGCCCGAGGGAAACGATCCCCGCACAGTCGTCGCGGCCGCCATGTGCGCGCGTAGCCGGATCGCTCGCATCACTTTGCTTGGCGACGAAGCAACTATTCGCGAAACAGCCCAACGCGAAGGGGCGGATTTGGGAGGCGTCGATGTTTTGGACCACCGACGCGCCCCTGACTTTGAAAAAATGGCGTCGCTTTTCCACGAGATGCGCCGAGCCAAGGGAATGATGGCTGACGAAGCGCGCACTCTGCTGTCCGACCCGCTCTATTACGGGAACCTCATGGTGCGGATGGGAAAGGCAGACGGCTCGGTCGCCGGAGCTACCAACACCACGTCGCATACCGTGCGCGCCGCGCTTCATTGCATCGGCGTGCGGGCCGGGTTCAAACTCGTTTCCAGTTTTTTTCTGATGGCCTTCGGCGACAACAGCATCGGCCGCAACTACGGCAGTGAGGGCTCCCTGATCTTCGCGGATTGCGGCGTAGTTATCGAACCATCGGCCGCAGAGTTGGCTGAGATTGCCCTGGCCTCCGCGGATTCGTGTCGCACATTGCTGGGCGTTGCGCCTCGAGTCGCGATGCTTTCGTTCTCGACCAAGGGGAGCGCCAAACATCGCCTCGTAGATAAGATCGTGGAAGCCACCAGGACCGTAAGGGCGCGAGCTCCCGAACTTGAGATTGACGGCGAACTGCAGGTCGATGCCGCCCTGGTGCCCGGCATTGCCCAGTCAAAAGCTCCAGGATCAACGGTCGCGGGCAAGGCTAACGTCCTAATATTCCCGGATCTTCAATCGGGAAACATCGCTTACAAGCTAACCGAAAGACTAGCGGGCGCAACCGCAATCGGCCCAATCCTTCAAGGACTGGATAAACCGGCAAATGATCTCTCGCGCGGCTGCAAAGCCGAAGACATTGTCGATGCGGTGGCCATCACTGCAGTACAGTCGCAAGCGCGCTTGTCAGAACCACCTGCGTAAGAGACTGCGTGAAAACGACACTCGCTCACACAGGTGGTTCTGACAATCCGGGCAACTCGAAACCGCTCCTCGCCGCATCCAACCTCGCGAATTTTTCATTTCCGAGAGGCAGGCAAATCATTTGTCCCATCGATTTCCAAAGCTCGTCTTATTGCCACTAACCCTGGCCTTCGCTATTTCTGTCTCCGCCCAGGAAAAACAGCCGCCGCTGCCACGTCCCACTCCACCAAACGAGCCGGACGAACGGGTGAAGGTATTTACAGAAGAAGTGCGGCTACCTGTAATGGCCGTGGATCAGTATGGCCATTATGATCCCACAGTCGTACCCGACGACATTCTCGTGCTAGAGGACGGGGTCGCTCAACAAATCAGAAGCGTCCAGCATATTCCAGCCAATGTGGTACTGGTGCTCGATACCGGCGGCGAGTTGAGCGGACTCGGCGGTTTCTCAAAGAAGACCAGCCTGACCCGCAACGCAGCTATCGGACTATTAGGCCAACTTTCTGAAAACACCTGGGTCGCGACAATGCAGTTTAATAATTCGGTCGAGCTGCTTCAGCCGTGGACTCGTGACCGTCAAGCCATTCTCAGGGCACTTAAAACCAAACTCTCTTCGGGCAAACGAGCGCGGTTTGCGGATGCGATCGCGGCTGCCGCCCAGCAGTTGAGTGATCGCCCCGAGGGTAGTCGCCACGTGGTTTTCATCACCGACGGAGTAGACACGCCGGGAGGGAAAATCGATCGGGCTCAAGCTTTCAAAAAGCTGGCGGCGACCAGGGCAACCGTTCACATCATTAGTTACACGGAATTCGTCAGGCAGAAGCCGCCAAGAAAATCAGACGACAACAAGATCCGTCAGGTTCCCACCTCGCACGATCCCATTGCCAGCAACGATCCCACCATGGCCCCGGGGACAACTCGCAGCCCGGCATACGTCCTCCACAGCATTACTTTTGATCCAGCGATGAAGCGGCAGCGAAAGGCGTACGAAGCAGAGATTAATAAGAGTCAACAAACCCTGACGGGATTGGCGGATGAGACCGGCGGACGTATCTACTTACCCAAGACGGGGGATGAGATGCTGACGCAAGCGAAAGAAGCCGCCAAGGAGATTGGTGCAGAGTACGTAGTTACTTACCGGCCGAAGCGACCGCTGGCGGTTGCCGAGCAGGGTGAGTATCGACGAATTGAAGTGGCGTCTCGACGGGTAGGATTGAGTCTGCGTTCACGACGAGGTTATGTAGTGCCTTCGTTGCAGTAAAAAAAAAAGAAGTCAGATGGAAACCTTCGCTTCCGATATCTGACTTCTGACTTATGAAATCTGTCTTGCGGCTTTAAACGACCGCGGTCTCGAGTTGCGACTCCAGCATTTCAATCATCCGGCGCATGTCGAGAGGATCTTCCTTCTTGATCAGAGAGCGCGCGTGCAGTTCATCCCAATCTTCTTTCGGTACGCGGTGAAAAGCCTCAACCACCAGCGGATCAAATTGTCTGCCGGCCCAATCGTCCAACTCCTGAGCGGCCGCCTGATAAGGTTTCCCTTTGCGATACACCCGATCACTGGTCATGGCGTCGAAGGCGTCGGCAACAGAAAATATGCGGGCACACACATCGATGTCTTCACCCGTCAACCCCAGCGGATAGCCTGAACCATCCCACTTCTCGTGATGCTGGGCTACGACCTTGGCTGCACCCTCAAGAAATTCAATGCCGCGTAAAATCTGTTGACCATGCACGGGGTGTTGGCGCATTAGCACCCATTCATCATCGGTGAGTTTCGCTGGTTTGCGGAGAATTGAATCTGGCACCCCGATCTTTCCAATATCGTGAAGCAGAGATCCAAACTCAAGCGCCTTGGTGCGGTGACTATCCAATCCATATTCTCGACCGAGACGCAAACTGTAGCTGACCACTCGCTCGGAATGACCATGTGTTTCCAAGTCTCTTGTTTCCAACGCTGCGGTTAGAGCCCTGAGAGTCGTGCGATATGCGTCCTCCAACGAATTTAAAGCCTGATCAAGCTCGGCGGTTCGCTGTTCAACTAATTCTTCGAGGAGATCTTCGTAGCGCTGCTTGGCCACAATCAACTCATGATGCTCCAGGGCTCGTTTAACTACGGCTTCGACTTGCCTCAAATCAAACGGCTTCATGACATAGTCAAAAGCCCCGAGTCGCAAAGCGCCAATAGCGCTCTCCACTGTCTGCATACCGCTGATCATCACTACCACGGAGTTTGGTCGGAGACCCTTGATGTGCGAAATCATGTCGAGACCGCTCATACCGGGCATAGTGATATCGCTGACCACCAACTCGAAATCGGTGCTGGCAAACTTTTCCAAGGCTTCTTCGGCGGAGCCAGCGGTCGTGCACTCATGTTGATCGCTAAAGAGATCAAACAGTATTGACGTTATTTCTGGTTCGTCATCAACAATAAGAATCCGTGATCGGGGGCTGGTTACCATTTTGGCACTCCTACTTCGGGGAAATAAAATGGGGGCGGTAAGGCGAAGAATCCTGGGAAGGTCGTTCGGGTTGAAGGGGGATCCGAGATGCCCTGGCTGCTTCCCTAACTCTGGGAAAGCCCCTGCATTCTACAGATTTTGCTAGGCCGTGGCAAACATGTTTTTACACAGACGTAAGTCTTTTAGATTTGAGGTTTCGTTTTGAGGCGCAGTTATTGAGAGCCGACAAATTGGCTGGTGACCGCTACATCGGGTACCACTTCCCACGCGGCGTCTCGCGTGGGAAGTGCTCACCTTGCCCCGATGGAACCGTTCTCAAGTGGACTCTCAGAAAGACCTAATAGCGCGCAGCACTTCGACGGCGTTTGCGAATGCCATAAGTGTAAACGGCAGCGCCGCCACCGCCCGCCAGCGCGCCAATTGCTGCGCCCTTTTTGCCACCAGCGATACTGCCGATCAAAGCACCAGCGCCGATCCCCCCAGCGGTGGTTAATTTGTCACGATGCTTCTGCCAAAAGCTCCTGCCATGGCGATGACCGTCACCCACGCAACTCCTGTGAGTGTGGCTCACCTTGTTGTGACGGTGTCGTATATTTCCGCACTGTTGAGCCGAGGCGGGCACGGCCATCATTGCCATAAAGGTCCATAACACCAAAATAGAAACTATTTTTCTCATTAATTCTTCTTTCCGACGTTACCGTCGCTATGGGAGAGAAAAGATTATTGGAGGGGGGCGGTAACCTGATTCTATTGCCCGGCGGCGGGGTTGTCGAGCCGGGAGCCATCTCGGTCACGAGTCCGTTAACGAAAGGCTTGTGTCGCTCAACGAATTGAGAATTTATGGTGCCGGAGGTCGGACTCGAACCGACATGTCCTTGCGAACGCCAGATTTTGAGTCTGGTGCGTATACCAATTTCGCCACTCCGGCGGCGCGGGGAAAGATAATAAATCTACTATTAGGGAATCGCAAACGGCGGAAAGACGGCGCCCGAAAAATACCCGACGAATGATGAATCCGAGCAAGTTCTTAATGCTAGGTCCTGAATGCTGAGTGATGAGTGCTGGGCGAAAAACTCATATTCTCACTCAGCACCAGTCTTTACTCATCACTCATCACTCACCCCTTCATCACTTCTTTATCAGCGCACTCTCATCGCCGGATCCCCAAGGAGTATCCAAGTGCGCCGCACATCAATGTCTGAAGTAGCAGCCTTCGCGCTTCTCGCCGCCTCACCTAGCCGTATCGGCTGTCCGGCAAACAGGAGTCGATAAAATTCGGAGTTCATTTCAAACTGAGGTTGCGGGGTTGTGAATCCTGAAGAAGCCCAGACCGCCACGGCGCCGCCATTCGGCGCCTTTAATGCCGCCTCTCCCAAACTATCGATGTTGGCATCGCTGGCGTAGCCGTTCAGGCAGGTCATCATTACGTAGACCGATAGCCGATTCGCATTTGTTAGCGCACCGGCCAAATCCGAATTCAGCAGTCCCGCTCCTGTCCACACTCTCACTGAGCCGTGTCCGTAGTAGTTCACAATCATCGGTCCCTGATTGAGCGCGTTAACTATCTGCCCCCGCATCATGTCGTCGTTGCCTACCTCCGCCCGATTGATTGTTTGCACGGTAACGTTCGACGGCAGCAACGTGCCCGTCTGACTGCTCTGCGGTTCGAAGCCCCTGTCGGCAACCATTAGCGCCCCGCGCAGAGGTGCATTCAAATCTCGCTCCTGTTCATACGCGAGGATCTTGGACACCATCAGATTAGCTTCTGCGGCCGTCCGGGCGGGCAAACGTCCGATCGCCATAGTTGCCAGGCCCAATTCAGTAAAGTCCGCCAACCAATCGTCTGAACCCGTCTCCATACCCTGGGTATCGATCAGTTTCGTCGGCACGAAATCATTCGCGCCTTTGCCCAAATAGTTACGGGGATCCCAACTGCTGTCTCCGACCAGCAACAAGTACGCAGGCTTGCGACTCCAGTTCGCCGCTGCCGACTTCAGGAAGCTCCTTATGGCCTCCGGTGTATGGGCGCCATAGCTAAACTCATCGTAGACGTCTTCAATATCAATCACCGCCACGTTCAACCCCTGGCTCCGACGCAAACTCGCCAAAGGTTCGACTGCGTGCCGGAAGTCCTGGTGCGTAATGATCACCACGTCCGCGCCGTTCGTCCCAGCATTCCAACTTGAAGGCTGATTCGCGGAGATCGAGACTGGATGGCCCATGTGCTCTTCAGTCACAGCTATCAGCGTGCGAACTCCCGTCCCTGCCGGTTGCACCGTTATGGCGTAGGCGTCACCCGAGTTCGCAGCGTAGCTGGCTAACTGCGTTGGCGAATTTGGATCAGTAACGTCAACTACCCGCAGGTTCGGACTGCTGAACCCCTCAAGCTTTACCGGTTGGCCGCCCAGCGCGCTAAACCTGAGCGAGTTATTCTCTGCCTTGTATTTATGCGGATATGACAAACGCACCCAGTCGATCAAACTCACATCTGACTGCCCGTTCATGCTAGCCAGGGAAACTACATTCTCTCCTTCACGCAGCAGCGCCGGATTGACTGAGAACTGAGCCATCGGATGCTCGGTATTGGCAAACGCCATGGTTCCCACGCTGGTCCCATTGACCTGCAACTGCACCGAATGAACCCCGCTCGTAAGCCCTTGCAAGGCAACCTCGAGACGCGGTTGGGAAGCCGAGTCCCGATCGATATTCTTCAGGACCAGACTCTGAGTCACTGGAGCGCTGCGCACCGACGCTCCAAAAATGTTCTCCGCCTCGCCGTTCAACAGACTCGAGAAGTAGACCAGCTTTTCTCGCCGTTCCACTGTCAGGTCGAAGCTCCCCGACACTATTTCCGAATTGGGGTCGGCCGGATTCAACTTTCCTCGCCTGGCTATCATCCGCTTCCCAGTCTCGTTGCCACTCACCAGCCAATACACTCGCCGATCGCTCGTCAGCGTATTTAGCCCTACTCCATAAAACTCGAGCGTGTCTCGGCTCCCCAGCTGCACTCCATCTCCGCTCAAACTAATCGGCACTTCCTCACCCTCTACGTACAGCTGCAAAGTGCGCGCGTCGGAGTTCGGATCAAACCCTGCTGCCACTAACTCGGGCTGCGTCAATCGATACCAGCCGCTCTGGCGCACTTCAACCTTCACGGCCTTGCCTGCCGCTATCGCCTGCTGAATAGTGAGTGACTGCGGCACCGTCGCGACATCGGGCCCGTCATTGGAGTGCGGCGGCTGGGTGGCGCTTTGGCCCATCTCTCCTCGCCACTTTCCGTTCCCCGACCACCTGAAATCCATTGACTCGGCCGTCGGCCAGCTGCTTACCCACGACAGGTCTTCACCATTCGCCCCAATCTCACTCAACAGCATCGCTCGTTCATGCCTGGGCGCTCTTCGCGTCTCGCCTTCAGCCGATGGATATACCGGCCCAGCCCACTCGCTGCTGCCGTCAAGGTCTATGGCTTCCAATGAGTAAGCCGAGGCAGCCGTACCCTGCGCATCAAACCATGTGTATGAGTACCCCGCGGTCAAACGCATTCCTTCACCCACGGTTAGAGCCGATCCGGCCACCACCGATGGCGTTACTCGCGTCCGCCGGCCTTTATGCTCCCGATAGACGTGATAACCCAGATTGTTGACCTCAAAGCCGCTTTCCCAGTTCAACTCCACTCCATCCGCGTAGCTCTCTGCTTTGAAACTAGTGAGTTGTACGGCAGTTGGCGCGGCCGGCTCACCCAGAGTCCAATCTGAAAAAGCGTTGAGGCCCTTGATAGTGGCTGTATTGCCTGTGGTTTCGACACACGCGGCCCCGCTGGGGCAAGTATTGGGGAAGCTAACGGCTGTCGCGCCTTGAACCCGAATAATGCGGTACAGCGATTCGTTCCCATCTACATCAGCCTCGAGATAACTGAATGTTAGATCGGTCGTCAACGTGCCGCTATTCAGAGTCAACGTCCAATACTCATCCAGCGAAGTTGCATCGTTGAGTAAAGACTGATTTGCTGGGACAGGCTTCACAGTCAGATTCGCGGAGCTGGAAGTAGCGTTGGTTAAGGCCACCGGTGTATAACCAGGTTCCGTGGCTTTACCGACCGGGAAAGTGAAGCTTCCATTTGGCACAGAACTCTTTCTGACCGCACCTATTACATAGCCCGAAGCTCCGCCATTGATATTGCCGTCCACCGTGAGCACGAAGCTGTTGGGCTGGGCCAAACCAAGCTGTAGTTTTCGCGCCAGGTTTAGCGTCGTCCCGCTGGTGACTGTAGCGTTTCCTTCCCATCTGATACTTCTCGCGTTGCTGCCATCGTTACCGAAGGTGATTGGGCCGCCGTTATTAATCGAAATACCCCCCGAACCCGGCGTCAGCGTTACATCCGGAAGAGTGCCGGTTCCTGGGCCGTTGCTGGTGATGTTGCCTTGAATGGTTATCGTGTTCGAACCTGATCCAGTGAAAGTGAGCGACGAGTTGGTCGTTCCCTTGGCATTGATAGTCAGATTGTCAAACTGGAAATTTGCGGTGCCACTGGCGCTAACGTCCACGGCGACGCCGCCCGGATCCAATTGGCCAATAGCCAGGTCTGCGTAGGTCCTCCCACTCGCCTCAAAGCCGGTGGCGGTTAGGAAATGGGCTTCGCTGCCGGTCTGAAACACTACTACTGAGGCGCCGGTACCAAAAGGACTCGAACCAGCATTGTGGAAATAATCAGAGCTGCCGGCAAAGATGACAGAGCCGGCGGTGGCTGTACCGAAGGCGTTCCCTGTGAACCCGGTACTGGTGGTAAAAATTGAACCGCTCTGGAAGGTGATCGCGTTGGCCGAAGCGGCGATCAAGCGATGTGCGCCGCCGGCTACACTCATGAAACCGGTGACATTACCGAGCGTGCCAGCGGCCAGGCTTATCGTGAGCGGGTTGCTACCAGTGATCGCGAGAGAACCCAGCTCAAACCCGGTGTTTCCCGAGCCGGCATTAATCGTCAAAGTATTTGACGCGGCGGTGCTGAACGTCGGAGTGGCTCCGTTGATGACGCGCAGTTTTGCAATCGTCTCGTTATTGCCGACGACGTTCGCCACGTTGGTAATGATTGGAGACGGCGTTATGTTGCCGTCGATGATCAGTATGTCGGCAGCATTAAGAGTCGTCCGAGTCGGCGACCAATTAGTGGGAACGGTCCAATCCTGGCTGGCGCCGCCGGACCAGGTATAGTTACCGGAGGTGCAAGCCAGGTCGCCAGTGAAAACCCAACCTGTGTTACCGGTTGCATCCGTTGAACTCGTCGCGATGATCGCCAGGGGTGGTCCGGGTGCGGTTGGAACTTTCTGATCTCTAGCATTAACGTCGGTCATCGAGAATGTTCCCGCGCCTGCCCAGGTCCGTGGCGTTCCATTCACCGACGAACGAATCAGAATGTCGTCTGCTTGGCCGCAGGTGGTGCCATTCGCATTGAAATTGATCGTTCCGACGTTTGAGACATCGCCCGAAAGCGTGAGATCGCCGGTGCCGAGATTCCTCCAGGTTGCGCCTGAGGACACCGCTGCCGGGCCACTGGAGAGGCTGGAAGCGGTGCCTTGATCGAATACGCCGCTCGTGATATTCAGCGCTGTGTCCGAGATGTCCTGGGATAACGTAACCGCGTTGTTGCCGCTGCCGCCGGTGTTGCTGATAGTCAAAGGTGCGAATGAAGTAGCCGATGAACCGCTGATGCTTTGGTTGTTCGTGCCGTCAAATGTGACGCCGAAGCCATTTGAAATAAACGTGCCGTTGTTGGTCCAGTTGCCACTGACGGTGATGTTGGCGGCGAGGGAAAGCGTGCCCGCCGGGATGATGTCAACATCAACGTAGTCGCTCGCGCTCGAATAGATTCCCGATTGAATTCGCAGCAGTCCGGTCACGATTTGGCCGGGGTTACCAGTAACGGTCTTGTTAATCGTTCCGGCATTGGCAATCGTTAAGTTTGCAACCGATGAAGGCAATTGGTTTCCGACTGCCTGATTGGAGTTGCCGTTGTAGGTGTAGCTGGCGGCTGCGTTGAATGACCGGGCGCCGGTCACCTGGACACTGCCCGTGCCGGCCGCTGAAGTGATGCCAGAGGTCGAGCCGATTCCGAGACTGCCACCTGCTGAAAGCGTGAAAGAACCAGCGCCGGCAACTACTCCCGTACCATTTACATTGGCAGTCCCATCCACAGTCAGATCAGTCCCTGCTGCATCGTCGATCGTAAGCGTCACTCCGGTATCAATTGAAAGCGTCGCGCCGGAATTCACAACCAGCTGATTGGCATTGACGTTCGCTGAAACCGTAACCGAATGAGGACTTCGAATGGTGATGGTGTCGGCGGAAGATGATGTTGGCGTCGAAGTCGCGGCCGCCCACGTCGAACCGTCGGTAGAGACTTCCCAGGTCGAGTTTGCATTCCAGTTGCCCGAGGCAAAGCTGCGGTAGCGCGGTTCGTCATTGACGATCGTGAGGGTGGTCGGGTTAGGAGTGCCGATCAGTGCGCTGCCAGTGGGGGCGCTGAGCGTCAGGTTGATGGTCTCGTTGGGTTCGAAGGTGGTGTCGCCCTTGATGGTAATGGTGAACGTCTTGTTGGCGGTGTCAGCGTCTGCCCAGCTAAGTGTGCCGGAAGCAGGCGAGACCGTGTAGTCGTTACCGGCGATGGTGGCCGTGCCGTCGGTCACCGCATAGTTAACCGCTACCGCACCACTACTCCCGCCCGTGCGGCTCACATTCACTGTGAAGGTGTGGTCCGTGTTCGTCTCACTGTCAGAGTAAGGGGCACTGGCGAATTGAAGCGTGCCGGGGGAAGCTTGCGTGACGGTGAACGTCTGGCCCGAGATGGTCATCGTGCCGCTGCGTTGCGCACCGCTGTTGTTGGCGGCAACTGAGTAGATGACTGCCCCGTTCCCGGTGCCGGTTGTGGGAGAGCAACCCGCGTAATACGAACCACGGATCATGTAGTCGAAGGAAGAGTCGCGAGAAAAGGTCGTACCGTTGCTAGACAAGTAGGAGCGGTCATTGTCGGGATCAGTCTGCTCCATCGCCAGGGCAGCGTAGCTTGGACTGGCTGGCATAAAGAATCCAATTACAAAATCTCCAGAGCCGATCGTGATCGGTGTAACTTCATAGGTTGTAAACCCAAACTGACTTTGTACCGTCGCGCTGGTCGATTGAAAACTCGTATTGTTGATGGTGGTATCACCATCTGTATTAGTGCCCGTCAAGATCGTAAAAGGTGTGTTCGTTGGCGGACCACCGCCGCTGCTGCCATACCAGTAGATCGAGACCTGCGTGAGCGTTGCGGGATAACTCGTTGGCGTAAGGCGATTGACGTAGTACGACCCGCTACCTCGGGTGTTGGTGATGCTGCCAGTATCGATAACCAGAGGCGAAACCCCGCCGGAACACCCCGATGAGACCGTTATCCAAGCGTCGTTGCTGGCAGCCGACCAAGCGCAGCTCGGGGAGGTGACGTTCACTGTTCCGCCGCCAATCCCTCCAGTATGCGTTCTACTCGTCGGACTGATAGTCCCAGCACAGGCGTCCTGGTTCACGGTGAAAGTTTGGCCGCCCACTGTAATCGTGCCGCTGCGCGATGAACCGGTGTTGTTTGCCGCAACCGAGTAAATGGTGGTTCCGTTTCCCACGCCGCTTGCGGCCGAGCAACCCTGGAAGTAAGAACCGCGAATCATGTAATCGGATCCAGAATCCGCATTAAAGATTGTCCCGTACTCCGATGAGTAGGAGCGCCCGATGATCGGAGCAGTCTGCTCCCTGGCGAGCGCCCTCCCGATATTCGCCGACATGAAAAAGCCAATGACAAAATCGCCTGAGTTAATGGTTATTGGCGCGATGTCATAACTATTGAATTGGAAAAGGCTTTGTACAGTCGCGTTCGTAACCTGGAAGCTGGTGTTATTGATGTCGGCATTGCCATCGGTATTGGTGCCCGCCAGGACGGTAAAGGGCGTTCCTACCGGAGGATTTCCATCGGCCCCATACCAATAGATTGTCACCTGTGTCAGCGTCGCCGGATAGCTTGAGGGCGTCAGTCGGTTTACGTAATAAGCTCCACCGCCACTCGTATGCGTGATGCTGCCGCTATCAACTGACAATGTCGAGACGGCACCGGTGCAGCCGGCCGTGACGGTGAGCCAAAGTGCGTTGCTTGAGGCGGTCCACGCGCAGCCGCTTGCTGACGTGACAGCGACGATGCCGCCACTAACTCCTCCATTGTGACTTCGACTGGTAGGGCTAAGCGTGGACGAGCAGGCTTGCTGGGTGACCGTGAAAGTTTGCCCGGCGATGGTTATCGTACCGCTTCGTTGTGAACCGGTGTTGTTAGCTAACAACGAGTAACCAACCGAGCCGTTACCGGTACCACTCGCGCCTGAGGTAACAGAAATAAACGAATCATTGCTCGTCGCCGTCCAAGTGCATCCGCTCGATGTGGTGACGTTGACTGTCCCGGTACCCGTTCCGCCGCCGAGGGTTTGGCTGGTTGGACTAAGCGAAAAGGCGCAGGCTTGCTGAGTAACGGTAAACGTCTGGCCGGCAATGGTCATCGTGCCGGTGCGTTGCGAGCCGGTATTGTTTGGGGAAACCGCGTAGATGGCAGAGCCGTCGCCGGTACCGCTGGAAGCTGCGCAACCTGAGAAATAAGTAGCGCGGATCATGTAGTCGAAGCCGGAATCCAGCGAGAACGTGGTTCCATTGCTGGAAGAGTATGAGCGCTCGTTGTCCGGCAAATCGTTATCCATAACCATAGGCGCTCCGGCGAGACCGGAAGCCATGAAGTAGCCCACCACAAAATCCCCGGTGCTAATCGTTATTGGCGTTATCGGGTAAGTCTTGAATTGACCCACTACCTGCACCGTATCGCTGGCCGTATACACGATTGGATTGGTGATCGTTCCACCGGTGGTGGTAGTTGAACCCGCGATCACATTAATGGCTGTGCCGACGGACGGCCCGCCACTCCCCTCATAAAAGTAGATCTGGACGTGCGTCAGTGTCGCCGGGTAGCTGGATGGCGTCAGCCGGTTGACGTAATAGGTAGGACCGTTCCGAGTATTATTGTGCCCTCCGTCGTCAACGACGAGCGTGCTTGATGCACCTGAGCAACCTGCTGTGACCGTAAGCCAGGTGGGTGCGTTGCTGGTGGCTGTCCAGGGGCAACCGCTCGGTGAAGCGATGTCGACGGTTCCTCCGCCCACCCCGCCGTTGTGAGTCCTGCTTCCGGGCGAGATTGTGGCCGCGCAGGCTGCCTGGGTGACAGTGAAGGTTTGCCCGGCAATAGTAATGGTGCCGGTGCGGGCGACGCCGCTCGTATTAACTGCAACAGAATAATTGACGGTGCCATTATCGGAACCGGTCGCGCCCAACGTGATTGAGATCCAGCCGTCGTTGCTGGTCGCAGTCCAGGCGCCGATGGCATTAACGTTGACTACGCCGCTGCCGCCGCTGGCAAGAAGGTCTTGCGACGTGGGTGCAATGGTGTTCACTATGGTGCAACCCGTCAGGTATTGCCCGCGGATCATTAGGTTCGCATTTGTGCCCGTCTCCAGAGAGAAGCTGGTTGCATCGCCCGAAGTGTAGGACCGGCCGGCATTGGGCAAATCGCCATCGCCCGCAACCCGGCGGGTTGTCCACGAGGAATCCAGTCCAAAGCCAACGACGAAGTCGCCCGAAGTGATCGTGATCGGCGCGATCTCATAGGTGTTGTAAGCCCAGCGCGTATAGACCGTTCCGCTCACCTGCTGGGTAATGGTTCCGTTGACGTTCGAGTCTCCATCGGTATTGGCCCCGGCGATAATGACCAACGGCGTACCGATCGGCGGGCCATCGGATTCACCGTAGTTGTAGACCTGCACGTGAGTGAGCGTCGCCGGATAGCTGGAAGGCGTCAGTCGGTTCACTGCGTAGGCAGCGTTGTTGGTGAAATTGATTCCCCCGTCGTCGATTGACATGGTGGTTGAACCACCGGAGCAAACAGCAAAGGTGGTGGACTGCGCATCCGCGCAGCCCGACTCGCTCAAAGTAATGGGACCGCCGACCGCGCCGCTGGGAACGGTCGCCGTAATCTGCGTATCGCTGTCTACCGTGAAACTCGCGCTGACATTGTTGCTGAACTTCACAGCATTGACGCCGGTAAAGTTAACGCCCGTGATCGTAACCGTCGCGCCGATGTTACCTGCCTGCGGGGTGATTCTGGTTACCGCCGGGCAGGTCGCGCCCGCGGTCAGCGTGAAGTTGGCGTCGGCAATATCAAAGAAGATATTCCCGATAGACTGCACCTTGATGCGCGCGGTTGAGCTTTGAATACCGTTGGGTAAGGTGACGCTCTCGCTGCCATCATTGGCCGTGCTGGCGGCGAGCGTGATCGGAAATGTATTGCCGCCATCGGTCGACAGAAGAATCTTCACATTCGAGCAGTTGATCGGCGCAGCGTTGGTGTTGTTGACGGACCAGGTGACAGTTTGACTGCTGCCTCCCGCCCACGTGACCCCGGTGTTGGGCACCGTGACGAGGAAAGGCCCGGAATCGCTATCGACGGTAAGCACTATCGAGTCGTCATTGACACCGCCGCCGCCGCTGCGATTGTCACGCGCCGTCACGCGGAAGTTGAGAGTTCTGCCAATCCGCGGAAGCTCCTCCCCGGGTCGTAGGCCGCTGATGAAGTCAGGTGGGTCGTTGGCGTAGTCCAGAATGTAAGACAGCTTCGGGAAGGTCCGCGTCGGGTTTGTCGTCGGTGAATATGCGCGGAAGATAGGCCGCGTCGTCGCTGACGTGTCGCCCGAGTCATCGTAGGGCGGGCTAGTGTAAGTCGCTCCGCCTGCGTCCATCTGCTCCCAGACGTAGGTCAAATTCGTGATGTCGCCGGCATTCGGGTCGCTTGCCGAAGCGGTCAACGTGAAGGGCGTATTTTTCGGGATGGTGTAGTTAATCCCGGCGTCGACGGTTGGTGGACTGTTTGAGGTGGACGTACTAACCGCGCAGGTCGTACTGGCGATATAGTTGGTGATCTGCGTATAACTGCCGGCGTGAAAACGCAGCTCGGTATTTACCCGGTTAGCAACGATGTTGTCCGTGGTGCAGACGCCTCCATAAGACATGATCGTGAAACCACTGCCCACTTCATAGGCAGTGCCGGCGGCGCGCTGCCCCTCGCTGCCCAGGCATGCATTCCAACTGTGACTGGCGCCGAACTGGTGGCCCAACTCGTGCGCGAATACATGAACTCCACTAAAGTTACCGGTCGGCGCACCGACCTGCGTCACGCCCGCACCCTTTAAATCGTCGGTTCGGCAAACGACCGGGCCATTCGCAACCCCGCCACCGCCCGGAACGTTCAGCAACACGTGCCCAACATCATAGTTTGCCAATCCGACCTGAGTTGCCAAGATGGGCCTAATCTCTCCCAGGGCTGTGTTAGTACTACCGTTTGTGATCCCGTCATTTTCGGCCGTGAAAATGATGTTGGTGTTATTGACCAGGACAAGCCGCGTAGCCAGCTCGCGCTCGTAGATCGCGTTTACTGCATTGAGCCAGGTGTTGATAGAGGCCACTGTGCTCGCCACTGTGCCACCCCCCAAGCCTGGGTCATTGGTGTACTCCTGTGACGTGGCCACCGCGATGCGGAAGGTGCGCAGGGACGGGCCAACGGAAAGTTCAGACGGGATTCCCGATTTGCCGGCTAATAGATTATCTGTCTCGTTACTTAATCGCCCTGCCTCGTCAAAACCGCACTCAAACGTATCGTCACCCGACCGAACAGCGTCGCCAAAGGAAGCGACATACGTAGTCACGTCGTCCCAGTGCACGGGATGGATGCCGACCATCTTGTCTTCCAGCATAATCGTTGCGTTAAAGCCGCGGAGCGACCAATCGCAGCGCATACTCAAACGCGGATTATCAATTCCCTGCCCCCGAAAGCTTTTGATCTCCGGGAACCTCTTCATCATGCCCGGTTCCATAATGGGAGAATCAATCAAACGGAAGCGCTCATATCCGCCACCCGGCAGGGGCAGGGTCAGCACCACCGCGCGCTGTTTTGCCTCATTGGATTCCTTTGGCGCGCGATTGAGGATGGCGGTCAGGACCTCCGCATTGAGTTTGATCACCTGCGCGTTCGCCGGAAGCCCCACCGTGACACTTTCGCCCAAGAGCTTCTTGTCGAACCGCCGCCAGACTCCATCAGGCGAGTCAGTATTTGTAGTAAGGTGCTGGTCCTGCCGAGTGGTCCAAAGGTCGAGGATGTTTTGTGACCATGAACTTATGCTGTAGTCGCGCGAGGTGTTTGATGTGGCATTGCTGGCGTTGGCGGCAGCGGCGGTCGTGGATGATCGGCCCTCGCTTCGGTTTTGCTCGTCGGTAGCCACCGTCGCGCCCAGGACTTTCACTGCTTGAGGACGCGACCAGTTAGATCCCTGGCGCATGAAGACCGTGTCAGTCAGTCCCAGCAAAACCGCGAGGAGGGCCACGACTAAAAACAAACGGAGGCTCCGATAGATTCGTCGCGAGGATGCTGGAACTTCGTTCACGGGAGGCTCCATTAGCTTGAGTCAGAGTCTGCGATTCAGTGTCAGACTATTTCCCCTATTAATTCAACGCACCGACATCAAATTAAGCTTGTCGTGGTGCCACGACAGGCTAGAGAAAGATGATCAAGTGCCTTCAACGACTTCATGCAGCAAGACGTCCGGCATTACCTGCCTTGCCTAAGCGCTGCACATGCCACCCGAGCAAAGCAGGCCCACACAGCATTCCGCATTCGTACCGCAAGATCCACCTGCTTGCACACACGACAATGCATGAGCCGGGGTGGGTGCGGTGATTGAAATCACTACCGGTAAGGCGATCGCCGCGCCGAGACCAATTCGTTTGACAGCTTCGCGGCGGGACATCCCCAGCATCACATGGGGAGACTGGGTAGTCCGCTGGCGTCTCTTCAGCGAGTCCTTGAAGTGCGGCGGCTTGACGCCGGTTTGGCCCGACGTGCTTTTTTCAGGCCGGCCGATTTCCGCAACGATCTCCTCAGCTACTCTCGGTGATTCCGTCAACAGATGCGCACGTCGCAAATCTACCAGCGCCAGCCAGACCAGACGTTCGTCCACGGCAGCACCAACTTCTGTTGTAAGTGATGCGACTATTTCTTTAGTTGAGGTGCGGCCGTCGCAGCGTTTCCAAATCGCAGCGGCGGTTTCATTCAGACAATGGGCCTTGTCTCGAGTGAGATCATAAATAAGCAACTCGCCGTCGACTTCTTTTTGGATGATGCCCGTCAGTCGTGCATTGGGCAGAAATAGAGCGGGCTCATTTAGGGGGGTCATGAATTACCAGATGTCGACTTCGGAGCGTCTAGTCGGGAAATCGCCGATCCGAATTGCCGTAAGTGCACGGCTATTCAAATTATTGGAAAACTTATGTCTAGTTCAGACGGTACAGTGGCTGCTTGAATGTATTGGGAAATCAGGAACGTCGGGGAAACTACCATTCTTCGACGCAAAGATCAATATTGTGCCGGTGGTTTATTGACGGATGGATGCGGGAAAAGCAGTTATGAGTGATGAGTAATGAGTGATGAGTGATGAGTAATGAGTGGTGAGTATCATAAGTTCTTATCACGGACTCAGGACTCATCACTCATCACTCATCACTCATCACTCATAATCACTCATATCACTCATCACTAGGTTCCACTTCGCGGTTCGTTATGGAGCGGGTGGACGTCGACTATGGTAGTCAAGCACCCGCATCGACGGATCGCCGAGGAGTATCCAGGTGCGACGGACATCGATGTCTGTGGTTGCCAACTTTGCTCTCCTGATTGCTTCGCCCAGGGTCATTGGCTCACTGCCGAATAGATGCTGGTACAAGACTCGGCTGGCGTCGAGTTGCGAGTGTGGAGTTGTCATCCCCGCAGATGCCCATACGGCCACAGCGCCTCCCGAAGCGGTTCGCAGGAACGACTCGGCCAAACTCTCCCGCGCCGGATTCTGATAGTAACCGTTCAAGCAGGTCATCATGAAAAAGATGGGCAGCCTATTACCATTGTTGAGTAGCGCTGCATCAGTGGTGCTGAGGATTGGCCCACCCGTCCACACTTCCACCGAACCGTGCCCGAGGAAACTTACCAGCAGGGGCCCCTGGTTGATGGCGCCTATTAACTGGTCATGGACCACGGCGTTGTCATTGTCGCCGCGAAAAAGTTTTTGCACACTTATGGTCGCCGGCAACAGTGCGCCCAACTCATCGCTGGCTGCCTCGAAGTTGAAATTGGTCCTGGCATCAATCTTGTCCGCTACCATCAACGCGTTTGGTGCTTCATTGCTGGGCGAGTAGTTCACAATCCTTGTGATCATTGTCTCAGCCTCGGTCGGCGTGCGGGCAGGCAAGCGTCCGATGGCTATCTCAGGGAACCCATCTTGATTGAAATCCACAAACCAATCATCAGAAACTGTTTCCAACATTGCTGTGTCAATTAACCGAGCCGGCACCAGGTCGGTCTCGCCATTTCCCAGATAGTTGCGCGGATCGAAACTCCCATCCCCCACCAGCAACACAAACCGTGGTGCCTTCAACCAATGAGTCGTGGTCCACTGAAGAAAATTTCTAATTGCCTCCGGAGTGTGTGCCCCATAACTAAACTCGTCATAGAGATCTTCGACGTCAACTACTGCCACCGCCATTCCTTCCTGACGCCGCCGTTGCGCCAGCGGTTCACCCCGGTTGCGGAGGCTTCTGTGCGTAATGAGAACCAGGTCGGCACCCTTCGCCTTCCTGCTCCAGCTTGACGGTTGGTTACGAGTGATGGCCGAAACCTGCTTAGTCCCCGGGTCCGTTAACGCCAAGTACTTGCGAGGTTGATCCGTCTCAACCATGAAACCATATCCGCCAGCTTCCATCTGCGTGACCGGATTGGACAAACTCACGGCATTTGGATTGGTGATGTCGAGTAGTTTCACCCCGGGCACGCTGAATCCACTCACCCGGGCACTGCCATACACCGTAAACTCCAAATGATCGTCGTCGGCTTGATACGAATGCGCATAGGTCAAGCGCAGATGGTCCACCAGGCTGATATCCGTGCTCCCATTGAGACTCTGCAAACTTACCGTGTTGTCACCTTCGTACAGCATCCCTTTTTCCAGCGATAGCGGCTGAGTCTGACGGCTTATCCCGCTAAAGCTCAGCACCCCAGCTTCGTTTCCATTGACCAGCACTTTGATCGCATGCTCCGTCAGCGTCACTCCTTGCACAGCCACTTCCAATCGTGCCGACTCATTGCCTGCCGCCTGGAGGTGTGTAACTGAAAGCGTCTGTTCGTGGACCGTGCTATTGATTACTCGCCCGAAAAAATTCTCCCGATCGCCATTCAAGAGTCCTGAGAAGTAGATTAATCGCTCTTTCCGCTCCACTGTATACGGATAACTCGCTCCGGATTCATTCACTACGCCGGCATGCATCCTCTGAGCTATCCTCATTCCCGCTGCGTTTCCGGAAATTAACCAATACTGCTGCGTGTCGCTCCAGGGTGTATCTATCCCCACTCCATAAAACTCAATCGAATCGTGGTTCACTTGCATTGGTACCTGGACGCCAGCCACATACAACTGCAGATTCTGCTGGTCCGCATTTGCATCTAATCCCGCTGCAACCAGCGCCTGTAGACTTACTCGATACCAGCCGTCTTCTTTCACTGCCAGCTTTGGTCTCGACATCCCTGCGAGGATTTTTTGCTGCTGCAGGGCTTCTGACTTTGGTGTGGTTGTCGCTGTGAGAAACTCAAAACCTCCACGCGCGACCGGAGTCCTGGCTAGCGCAGCAATAGACCGCGTGGCATCCTGAGACTCGGACCTGGCTTCGTCACTCGGGACGTGAATCGCGGATAGTTCGGTGTCTAATGTTGATTGCGCGGCTGCACTCATTGAAATGGCC
>JANNJZ010000486.1:0-19538 GCA_031396065.1 Pyrinomonadaceae bacterium
CATTGTGCGGCGTGGGATCATTAAAGGATTGCGGCACAGTGCAGTTTCGCTTTTCAAGAGACAAAACGATAGTTTTGGGCAACTGCGAAAATGCGGTCGGTTTAAGCCGGACCGTTGCTTCATCCGCAACTTGCCATTTGTCTTGCGCGTTCGCTTGCTGTGCAAAGGTCAAGACCAGAGCTGGAAAAATAAGCGTGGATAATTTCATTAATAGCGCCTCCGCCGCATGCCAGGGTTGTACGCGTCGTTTACCCGGAATCTCTCAACTATTTTCATATTCATGCTTGAAATCTTCGTAGATGTAGAAGCTTGTGTCTAGATCTCCAAGATGCTTCAGCAATAGAGGCTTCACTTCTTCTTCCCAATCCAATTTACCCAACCCAGCCCCGATCTTCGGGAGCGAGATACTCTCGACCTGTTGCTTAACACAATATCGAGCCAGCTTGCGCAAACCGCGGTTCAGAAATGACACTGAGGCATGATACATGTCTGGCTGAGTCGCAATGTAAATAATGCCGGGCCGACGCTTTGTCGGAGCAACCACAAATATATCTCCTCCCTGAAATTTCTGGCTGCGTGCGAATTGCTTGAAGTGCTTCTGCGCTTCCGGCCATTTGGATGAAATCTTTAGAGCCAGACTCGTACCCGTGGCCTCCTGGGTATCGGTGGTTACTCCCTGGGCGATATAGGCTGATTTGGTTTGGAGGATATCTCCGGAGACAAATTTGATCATTCAGCACGTACCAGAGCTGCAAGACTTGCGATGCGTCCGCAAAACGAGTAACAAGGTTTTTGCCAGATTGCCGAGCTATGAAAGTATGGTATCCAGATGGGTAAAGCAACAAGCTTTGAGATCATGTCGTGTCCCAGCTGTGCAAACTCTTATGTTCGATGTCAGGATAAACGAAACAATGACGAAGAAGCTTCTGATTTTGTTCACGTGCCTCTGCGCAGCTCTGATCACTCTCGGCCGTGCCTCTAGCCCAGCTTCGGGGTCGAATTCAGCCCCGCCCTCCATCATTGCCATCATCAATGGCACATTGATAGACGGATCAGGCCGCGCACCACTGCGGGATTCGGTCGTAATCATTGAAGGCGATCAGATCAAAGCCGTCGGCACCCGTAAGCGGGTGAAAGTCCCGGAAGCTGCCCGCGTTATTGACGCCCGCGGCCTCGTGGTCGCGCCTGGCTTTATCGACATACACAACCATTCCCAAGCGGGGCTCGACACGGACCCGGCGGCGGTGACGCAAGTCTCTCAAGGCATCACGACCGCAGCGCTGGGCCAGGACGGCAGCTCGTCGTTCCCCGTCGGGGAATACCTGTCCGGCCGCGAACGTTCGCCCGTAGCGTTGAACGTACTTACCTTCATCGGACACGCGACCGTACGCACCAAGGTGATGGGCAAGGACACAAACCGCGCAGCCAGCGAGAGTGAGATAGGGCTGATGGCGCGCCTCGTCGAAGAGTCTATGAGCGAGGGCGCGTTCGGCCTCTCATCAGGGTTGGAGTACGAGACCGGCAAGCCCGCGACCACCGCGGAGATGATCGTCCTGGCGCGCGCCGCCGCCCGCCGTCGCGGCATTTACATCAGTCACATGAGGGACGAGGGCAATCTGGTTATGGATGCGCTCGAAGAGATCATCCGCATTGGCCGTGAGGCGCGTTTGCCCGTACATATTTCTCACATCAAGCTCGGGAGCGTCTCGGTTTGGGGCAAGGCTCCGGAGGTCGTCGCGCTCATCGAATGGGCGCGTCGTCGCGGCTTAGACATCACGGCAGATTGTTATCCTTACGACGCCTGGCACTCTACTATCAGAGTCCTGGTGCCAAGCGGCCGCCACTCGGACCCGGTAGAGGTCGCTAAGGGACTGGCCGACATGGGCGGCGCCGGGAACATAACGGTCGTTTCATGCCCGGATCGGCCTGACTACGAATTCAAGACGCTGGCAGAGATTGCGCACAATGAAAGGCGCACGTCCGTTGAGGTCTACATGCAGATTGTCGAGAGGGGCGGCGCGCGTGTCGTCGGGCGATCGATGAAGGAGGGGGACATACAGGTCTTCTACAGCCAGCCGTGGGTCATGGTCGGGAGCGACGGCGGCATAGGTCTCCGTCACCCGCGCGGCGCCGGAAGCTACCCGCGCGTTCTCGGTCGATACGTGCGCGAGCTGAGATGGCTGTCTCTGCCCGAAGCCGTACGAAAAATGACGGAGATGCCGGCCAGGCGGCTGGGGCTGAATGATCGCGGGCTGGTGCGCGCCGGGATGAAGGCCGACATCGTGCTCTTTGATGCGGGCCGCGTCATCGACCGGTCCACTTTTAAAGAGCCGGCGTTGATTGCGGAAGGCGTCGAGCGAGTCTTCGTCAACGGCGTAGAAGTCTGGCTGGATGGTGGCGCGACCGGCAAGAGACCGGGGCGGGTTCTGCGTCACATCTTCTAGTGTCCTGGCTCTGAAGTTCGATTAACAATTCTGAGTGCCGAAGTGGAACGCTCCCAGGTCCGAAGGACCTAAAGCAGCGCCTGCCGAAATGTCGCGAACGCGCTGCCATAGTTCGGGATGGTACCAAGCAAATCCAACGACCATATTGTCTTGAGCTTCTGTAGAGTCTTTCATAGCTGCACCTCATAGCGCATAACGACGGCCTTCAGCTGCGGCGCGCGATCAGCATCCAAGCTGAAGGAATAAAAGTTACCGTCGCTATTACCAACCTGCCTTTGCCAATCGCTCCGCGCCCACGATCGCCAATAAGAGAATGAACATCGACCCAAAGACGAACGCAAAAGCGAAGGTGCGATCTTTAACTAAGCCGGGCGTCCAGTTCATGGCGGTGTCGATTGGCTCACGGTGCACAAATTTGTGAAAGAGTTTCCGCAAAAATTGAAAGTACCCGAGCGTTGGAAGCGGCGCCAACAATGCACCCGCCGCGGAATGCGAAGCTTCTTCCGTGAAGTGAAGAAACAACCCGATGAGGAAAACTGCGCCAGCGATAAATAGCACGATTCTAAAAGTCGGCTCGCTCAGGAGAAGTTCCAGCTTCATACCAAATATGGCGAAAACGAAGAACCCAACGCAGAAGTAATAGATATCATGGTCCAAGGCAATGTCAGGACGTTAGGTTTAGCTGCCGAACGCTTGGCTTCAGCGGCGCGCTGATATGCTGAACTTTAGGAAGGGCGCGGTTTGCGCGTCAGCTGCCATTGTTTGGCGCGCCTCTGCATGAGCCACTCAACCAACGCCTTCGTCTCGATACTCTGACACAACTTCGATTCTACCTACTATGTTTCGCTTGAACTCCGGTAAATCTTCGGCAGGTATCCAATACTCTTGGTGCACCGAACCTCCGACGGTTTGGACTTCATACTTATTCAAATATGTGCGCCGAACGTGGAAACGAGTTACGTACCCGACCTTCTCACCACCATGCTTCGCATTCCAGTCTCGCGCTATTTGGGTAGCGTACTCCTCATTCAACACCGGATAGAAAATTGGCTGCTCTGCCAGGCGAGGCGGAAAGGCTGTGAATGCGCTCTGTTGGATTAGCTCAAGTTCTTTCTGCCCAACTGGGCGAAATAACGGAGTCGTGTTTTCCATCGTCCTGACTCAAGCTGGCCCATCTCTCAACTCGGCACCTCACATTAGAGCGCCGTTAGCATCAATCAAACTGCCTAATGTTCAGACTTCTCAGTATCAGGCGGAAGAAAAATATCTTTGCAACTGAAAGCATAAACGTGCCCCCGTCTGTTCTTCTCTTGGAGTACATCAAGCGGCTCGGTTTCAATTTCAACCACAAACCAGCGTTTGGTTAAATCTATGGTGCTTTCTTTTGGTATGGAGAAGTATAAACCGTAAAGGGTATATTCCTCTTTAGGACTCATCACCAGGCTCAAAGCTATTGATTGCCCCGCACTCTCAATTTTCCATCTACCGTCAGAACTTGTTTCAGTGGCAAGGCCGAATCTAAGCTGATTGATGCCACGTCGCCCTTGATAAGGACAATTCTCGCTCACATAAATTGTAGCCTCAGCTACCCTCACCTCAATCGAATCATCGCGAATGAGGAAGGTTCCTTCAAATTCCCCCTGCACACCATAGGCTGTACCGCGAGACGAGAAGTGGAATGGTTTGGAGTCAGACTCTCCACCAGATTGGGCATAGGCGAATGAGGCTCCCAGCAAGAAGCATGCGATGAGCTGTGCAAGCTTATACTTCATGTCTAATTCTCCTATCACGTAGCAGTCTCCAGACCCAGAGCAGGTCTGAAGAATCGCGGCCATTGTGTCCCCCAGACTCTTGTGATGATCCAGTAGGGCCTGCGAGTCGCGGTACCGCTTTGAGATTTACTTCTTAATATCGTATCGCAGCAGTACTATGCCATTTTCAAACGACTTGGCTTCGATGAGGTGCATATCCCGTCGGTCTTTGAACATGTAGGTGCCCTTACCCCGCGTCGTTGGGCAGATTCGTAGCTGGACTTCATCGACAACATCAGCGTCACACATGGAGTGCATGAGTGTCAGACTACCCCATAGCACAATGTCTTTGCCGGTTTGCTGCTTCAGTTCGCGGATGGTGGCAACTGGGTCGTGCGTTATGGTTGCGGCAGGGAAGGTGCCCCAGGGAGCGTCAGGTAGCTTCGTTGAGGCGACGAACTTTGTAAGTAGATTGAGCTCTTCACCAAACGCCCCCTGGTCGTTGGCAGTAGGCCAATAGTCTTTAAACATGGCATAGGTCTTTGCGCCAAGAATCATCGTATCGACGGTATCAATAAATTCCATCACACTCGCTTTGAAGTCTTCATCGGTTGACACAGCAAAAGGCTGCGCGGTAACGAAGCTCATCCCGCCATCTTCCTCAGCGGCGATATTATCGACGGTAACCCACTGTTGAACTATGAATTTTCGCATACGCCTCTTATACCCTTCTAATTTGGCAGAAATGGTGTGTAGACCTGAACGGGCGAACCCCTGAGCTGCTCAATCAGTTCCGGGCCAGGCGTTCCGCATAAACATCGCGATGCCTGCAAGTATGATTCTCATTTCTTTTTCCTAAGTGGTGGTTTTCAGTTTACCGCCAATGATCGTCATTGGAATTAGCAGCGCCGTAAAGATAACGTGATACCAAATAGGCACATACGGCCAGGACATAACCACCTTCAGCAAGCCAACGGCCAACAGCAGAAAGCCGAGGACTAGCGGCGCGCGTTTGTTTTCACCGGCGATCAGCGCGGCCAGAAATCCGGACATCACCGAGACCATTGAACCGAGGACAATATGTATGAGAAGCATCGTCGTGTCCGCTGTGAACTGACCGCCATTTTCAACGGCCGCTTGGAACGCGCGTTGATGAGCGCCGAACCCCTCCGGCCAAATGGCCGAAAGAATCTTCTCGCTTCCGACCCACCCTATCGACCAGGCAAAAAATCCGGCAATAACACCCAAAACGATTCGTACCATAGGTTTCTCCTATCTATTTCTTCAAAATGTCTTCACCAGGAATCAGCGCGTAACCATTTGGGTCCTTTATCCCAAACTCACACATCTGATGGGCCATGTCCTGCGGAACATTACTTCAGCTTTTCTTTCAGGCTGCCCCAAGGCTCAGCGATATTAGATACCGCCGATCAGAATTGCCAGGAACTCGTATGTCACAGCCTTGTCCGCCGAACGCCCGGCATCAGCGGCGCGCACGAACCGCCGCTAGCGACAAGCCTTGCCGGGGAGTCATGCTAATTGCGTCCGCTGCATGCCTTTGTTCGGGGGCGGCTCGGCAAGAAGGCGGGTCCTCTTAGGATGCTGATGCTCTGATGTAAATGCTTCTTCGGCAAACACTCATCGAGCAAGACTCTCATACCCGCGCGTCTCTCAACATCTCTTTGACGCGCTGCAACAACTCAAGAGCCTGCTCACGACTTACAGTCGGAAAGTCGTCCAAAAACTCGTCAAGCGGGTGTCCGCCGGCAAGGTAATCAACAATGGTTTGCACTGGCACACGGGTTCCAGCAAACACCGGTGCGCCACTCATCACATCCGGAGAGAGTGAAATAACTTGCCGCTCATCGTATCACGTCAACCCTGACGATCCGGAAGCCCCCGAGCGCCCGGCATCAGCGGCACACTCACATTTTCCTTTGTCCTCGTAAACGCAGTCGCCACGTTAGCTCAGGACCACAACTCAAACGTGCAGCAGATTGCCGACGGCGAGAAGAAAAAAGTTCAGGGCATTGTGATTAGGCGTAATGACGGCTTGTTCACAGTGCGGGACATCAAGGCGGTGTCGACCGATGTAGTCTTGACACCCACAATCGAGGTGAGAACTCACAAGTATGGAATGTTTCGTGGCGGAACGTCCTACGAACCCAGCTTTATTCTGCGCGGACTGCGCCTCCAGGTTGAGGGTGTGGGCAACGCCGAAGGTCAACTCGTGGCGAAGCTGGTCAAATTTGACGAGCGGGATCTGAGAATGGCGGAAGCCCTCCAGGCGACGGTCGACCCGGTTGAACAACTTGCCGAATCAAATGAGAAACGAATTACGATCGCCGAACAGAACGACGCAAAAATGGCGGGGCAAATCGAAGAGAATACGGCACTGGCGTCTGCCGCTCAGGCCAGCGCCACCAGGGCTCGAGTTACGTCGGATTCCGCTTTGAAGTCTGCGACCGTGGCGAATAACCGGATTAGCGAACTCGACGCCTATGATGAAGTCAAGGTCTTCACCGTCTATTTCGATTCTGGAAGCGCCGTCCTTTCGTCAGCAGCCAGGGCCTCGATGGACAGCGCGGCAGCATGGGCCAACAACCAAAATACCAAAGGGTGGAGGATTGAGGTAGTTGGCTTTGCCGACTCAAACGGACAAGCTGATTATAACCTGCAGCTGAGCGAACGCCGCTCGAATGCGGTGATCGGGTACCTGGTAACGAATCACAGCCTTCCGTTACAACGGTTGGTCCAGCCATTCGGTTTCGGCTCAGAAAATCCGACGGCTAATAATGACACCCGGGACGGTCGCGCAAAGAATCGCCGCGTCGAAATCAGGGTGTTAGTGAACAAGGGTATCGCGGGGACGGGCGAGTAGGTGAAGTTGGCATTCTCTGCTTATTCCTATCCAGGTCGTCTTCTAAGACTGGTCCGATAAACTCTGCGCAAAAGGCTGATCCAATCTAATACTGTCAGTCTTGTCAGTTCCTTTCCTACATACCGAATCATAGAGTTCTGCTTGCTTTTGAGAAATACTACTGTCCGTTTGGTATAGTCACCAAGTAGCAAAATTGTTCATTGTTTAGATCGATCTGTGCCCCTCCGCGAGCTTCACTCCCGCCAAGAGAAATCGTTAAGCAGACATTTTCACTGAGGAGTTAAGCGAACATTTCCATAGAGCAGGCTCAAGCGAAAGCGTTGACTTCAGCAGCTCTTTATAATATTGATCCGTGCTCATTTCTTTAAGATCTGCCAGGCAAGTTGCTGAGGTAGGATGCTCGGGCCGAAAGCAAAGTAGAGGGATAGCGAGTGCGACGAATAGATCTGAGAAACGTTCAGGCCGCTAACGGCCACACCATTCGCGATATTAATCGGCAGATAGTTCTCAACTACGTTCGTGAAAGGGAACCGATATCGCGAGCGACAATTGCACGGGAGACAGCTTTGCAACGCTCTACAATCTCCGAGATTGTAGAGGGACTTACAGGCGAGGGACTGGTTGAGGAGATCGGTGCAGGTGAATCAACCGGCGGTCGGCGACCGACCCTGTTGCGATTGCGGACCGTTGGCGCAATTGCCATCGGCGTCAATATAACTCCCACCTACACGACTATCGCGAGTAGTGATCTCGCCGGAGTTGTGCTGCAACAGGAAAGCTTCCCCACTGATCCGATTCCCGAACGGACGGTCAAACGGATCGTAGAGATCATCTCCAAATTCTCGCTCCAGGGCTCAATTGAAGGAGTCGGGATCAGCATTCCGGGGCTGGTAACTCCGGCGACGGGGAATGTGATCTTCGTGCCGTATTTTAAGTGGCGTGATTTGCCAATCGGCGAAATGATCTCTCAGCCGACGGGGTTGCCGGTTACCATTGACAACGATGCCAATTCAGTCGCCCTCGCCGAGTTGTGGTTTGGCCGACCCGAAGTCAGAAATGCGCGTGACTTCATCTACGTGCTGGTTGCCGATGGGGTAGGAACTGGAATCATTTTTGACGGCCAGGTATATCGGGGAGTCCGCGGAGCGGCGGGCGAGTTTGGTCACATGATCGTGGGCAGCAATGCACCGGTCCACTGCTCATGCGGAAATGACGACTGCTGGGAGGCCTTCGCTTCTGAGCGCGCGGCGACTGCTCGTTACCAGAGGTTAAGCGGAGTAAGCAGGGCGCCAGACTTTGAGACTCTGATTCAGCGAGCTCTGGCGGGCGAACCCGAAGCAAAGACCGCCCTGACCGAGACGGCTCGTTATCTGGCTATCGGTATCTCCAATCTTGTCGTTGGCTTTAGCCCGGAAGCTGTGATCATGGGTGGTGCGATAGTTCGAGCCTGGTCCTTGATTGAGAAAACTCTAACCCAGAAAATAGAGCGCAGCGTTCGCCGAGGGGTACCGTCGGCGCGAATACTCCGCTCTACATTGAATGGAGACCCGACGTTATTGGGCGCCTTGAGTCTGGTTTTGGCCAGCAAGTTTGGTGGAGCCGCCGCTGCTTGAGGCAGACTTGGCGGAAAATCAAATCGCACGTCATGCTCACCAGAGCGCTGGGTTTCGCTAGTCGCGCGGGTCACAAATCACTGTCTCAAGGTCTTTGTGCTCATCTCGTTCTTTGTGGCGCCGCTCAATTCGCAACATTCTTCGGGAATAACGGCGAGCTGGCTTCGTCCTCAACCTAAAGATATCTTTAGGTTGGCCCACCTTTAGCTAGCCACACACAGCCGACAGAGAAAACAGTTGACTGTCAGGCCCTGCTGTACTACTTAATAGCACCAGCCAACATAAGTTTGTTATGGGACTGCCTAAGGACACTCGGAGAGGCTTTATCCAGAGCCTAAATCCATCGTGCGACGAATAGACCTCAAGAAGGCGAATGTTGCGCGCTCGAATACGATCCGCGACATCAACCGTCATATCGTGCTGAACTACGTCCGTGAGCTGGGCCCGATCTCGCGCGCGGACATAGCTCGTGAAACTGCACTCCAACGTTCGACGGTTTCGCTGATTGTCGATCAGCTAACCAATCATGGACTCATTGAAGAGGTGAGCGGCGAATCCACCGGTGGCCGACCACCTAGTTTGCTTTCCCTGCGCACTGCCGATGCAGTCGCCATCGGTGTGGACCTCGGTACAACCAATACCGTGATGGCGACCAGCGATCTGGCGGGACGGGTACTCAGCCAGGAAAAATTCTCAACTGATCCGGACGCGGATAAGACAACCGCGAAAATTGTGGAATGTGCGCTGCGATTGATGGGGAAGAATGGCGGCACGATTGAGGGAATCGGTATCAGTTTCCCTGGGTGGGTAGACCCGGAGACAACCCATTCATACGCACCCCATTTCAAATGGCGGGATGTGCCAATTGCCGAAACCGTAAACCAAGCCACCGCTCTGCCCGTCACAATTGATAACGATGCTAATGCTGCGGCCTTGGCGGAACTTTGGTTTGGTCGCCCGGAAATACGCGAGATTCGGGACTTTATCCTGGTTTTAGTCGAAGCGGGTCTTGGCACTGGGATAGTGTTTGATGGACAAGTTTATCGAGGAGAAGGCGGCACAGCCGGGGAGTTCGGCCACATGACTGTTGGCACAGGTGCGCCGGTAGCTTGTGCCGCCGGCAGCACGGAGTGTTGGGAGGCGTTTGCTTCTGAAAGTGCGGCCCTGGCCCGATACGCAAAACTGACTCAGCAAAACGGAAGCAACAATGTGGATTTCGCAAGGCTGGTGGATCTGGCCCTCAGGGGAGAAGGAAATGCACGAAATGCCTTGAAGACGACAGCTCGTTACCTGGGAATCGGTATCGCGAACTTGATCCAGGGTTTGGCGCCAGAGACGGTTATAGTAGGCGGGCCAATCGTGCGTGCGTGGCCGGTCATCGAGCAAGACCTCAAGGCCTCCGTGGAAGCAAGCATCTGTCGCGGTCTGCCCTCCACACCAATTATTGGTTCGACGCTGGGGACTCAGCCCACTTTGATGGGCGCTCTAAGTCTGTTCCTGGCGAGCAAATTCGCTTCTGTTGCCTGAGAAAACCGGTTGCCTTGATCTGTAAGATCATCAGATAACGGAACCACGTTCGGTGTGGGCACAAAAAGCCTTCTTAGAGAAAACGAAAAAAGGTCTTGACAAGAATCCCAGTTAGGAATAAAAGCTTTTGTCTGAGTGTGCAACAAAGTCCTCTCTACTTTTTAATTAGGTATCGTCCAAGGGTAATCGTGGGGTAGTCGGAGAGTCGTTCCGGGTTCGCGAATGTTCATTCGCGCTCGGTTGACTGGGAACACTCTCAAGCGTTCGCTAGGACGTGGAGTGCGTTGGAAATCTATGGGCAACCATTTGCCTTGAGTACTTAGACTTTAGGAGGTCTGTATGCTGAAAAAGCTTGGCATCAAAGCGATGTTGGTACTTTTGGGCATTGGGGTTTTCGTCGGCGTGAACGCCCAGACGGCAACGGTGGGAAATCTCAGCGGCACAGTTCGAGACCCTAGTGGTGCGGCCGTGCCAAAGGCTGACGTAGCGGTTAAAGACGAGCGCACTGGTGCTACGCGAACTGCTCACGCAAACGACGACGGCCACTACGTCGTTCCAAGTCTACCGGCGGGGGTATACACCGTAAGCACGTCTCCCCAGGGGTTCAAGACCACGGTTGCCACCGGCGTCGAAGTGCACGTCAGCGAAAACAAAATCTTGAACCTGGACGTTCAGATTGGCCAGGTGAGTGAAACGGTCAACGTCACCAGCGATTCGTCGCTCGTTGACACCCGCAGCGGCGAGGTGAGCAGTCTGATCGCTGAAAAGCAGGTAACTGAGCTTCCTTTGAACGGACGCAACTACGCCCAACTGGCGTTGATGGTGCCAGGCGTCTCGCAGGCCGGCAGTTTTGCCGCACGAGGAACGGGACTTGATTCCAACGTTGATATGTCGGTCAATGGCAATCAATCAAATGCAAATCTATGGACCATTGACGGTGTCAACAACATGGACGTGGGTTCGAATGCTACCCTCCTCGTCTTTCCCTCGATCGACTCAATCGCAGAGTTTCGCGTGGAGCGAAATAGTTTCAGTGCTGAGTATGGTCAGGCGCAAGGTGCGGTCATCAATCTAATCACCAAGGGTGGCGGCAATGATTTTCATGGCGCTGGCTTCTATTTTCTGCGCGACCATTCGCTGAATGCTGCTGACGCTTTTCTGAACGCGAACCCGGCGAGAAATGCGAAGGGTGAATTTCTCCACAAGGGTGAGTTGAAATACAAGAACTTCGGATTCAACTTAAATGGCCCGATCGTGAAGAATAGGGCTTTCTTCTTCTGGAGCCAGGAGTGGCGGCGGGAGAAGCGCGGTACGACGCTGCCGCAACAAACGGTGCCCACTGCGGCTGAGAAGTTGGGGGATTTCAGCGGAGCCCGCACTGGTCCCATTCCGCGTGATCCACTTACGGGTTTGGCATTCCCGGGAAACAGGATTCCCGCCAATCGTCTCAGTCCGGCCGGCCTGGCAATACTCAAGATTTTCCCTGACCCGAACAATGGAACCGGCTTATGGGTTGACGCCCCTACCCAACCCGTTAATACACGTCAAGATAGTATTCGTGGTGATGTAAACATTACCAGTAAGATGAACATCATGGCGCGTTATATCAATGAAAAATGGGTACACGGTGAGGCTTCAGGAAATTTTTGGGGTGACAGCCCCTTCCCCACGTTGAGCTCAGATTGGGATCAGCCAAGCCACAGCTTCGCGGTGCGGGTTACAAATACACTTTCATCTACAACCGTAAACGAGTTTACGTTCTCGCGCGCAGGTAACAGTATTTTCATCAGCACCAGTGCCGCGACAAAGGCGCTTAATGACGACATAGCGTCTAAGTTTCCCACGGTCTTCCCGAGGCCGGAAGGTTTCGGTCTGCCAACGCTTTGGGGAGCGGGCGGCTATCCAGCACTGTGGCACCAGGCTCCGTGGGTTAATGAGGAAGACCTCTTCATTTGGAAGGATGACTTGTCGAAAGTCATCGGCAATCACGATGCTAAGTTTGGGATCGTCTTCAGTAATAACAGGAAGAATGAGCAGGCTGGTGGACCAAATTCAGCCTACCAAATCTGTCAGACCGACGACCGCACTGGTAATGCCATTGCGGAGCTGCTGGTAAAGGATCTGCCGCTTGGCTGTTACTTTGAATGGGACCACGCCGAGTTTACGCAGGGACGCTGGCGCGACCTCGAGTTTTATGGAAATGACACATGGAAGATCCGGCCACGGGTTACTCTTACCCTCGGTCTGCGGTGGTCTCAGTTACAGCCAGGTTGGGCTGCTGACGATCGCATCAGCAACTTTGTTCCAAGGCTATATAACGGTATCAATCCGACGACGGGCCTGGTCAGGGCCGATCAGCGTGGCAGCTCAGGTCTATCTCGTGCTCTGGTAAACACCTACAACGGCGGTTTTCAACCTCGCGTGGGCTTGGCCTGGGATGTTAAAGGTGATGGCAAGACGGCGCTTCGCATGGGTTTCGGACGCTACATAGGTCGTTCAAACGTTATTGAAGATGTTCTACGCATGGCCGGTAACGCTCCCTGGACCCAAACGGCAGGATATGGTTGGCATGACGGTAGCGCTAACCTGGCCAGTAATCCGGTGTTCCGTAGCCTCGATACGATTCCTAATCCTGCTACGATAAAAGCCACGGCTTCAAGCACCAGCTTAGGCAATGCTGTAAGCGAAAACTTCCGTCCGCCAGAGAGTTTTCAGTGGAACCTGACGGTGTCTCATGAGGTGTTGAAGAACACGGTGCTGGAAGCCTCGTATGTGGGTAACCATGGATTACACTTGTGGCGCCGAGGGGTTAATTACAACGACATCGTCCCGAGTGCACGCCCTGGGCTGGCCCAGCTGTATAGAACCAACGCCGACACTGCGGCCTACATTGCAGCAAATCGGCGATTGAAAGGACTCGGCGATCTTACGATGAGTGAATCTACGGGAGATTCGAGTCACCATTCACTGCAGTTGTGGCTCAACCGGCGGTTTACCGACCGGCTGGCTTATCAGGTCGCCTACACCTGGGGGCACACGATCTCGAACGTACCCGTCACGTCGTTTCAAAGTGCGACGACGGATCCCTTCAACTATAATCTCGACCGCGGCGACGCCGATCTCGACCGCCGCCATACGCTGATTGGCAACATAGTGTACGTGCTCCCCGCCTTTAATAATTTGGGTTTTGCACGCCACATCCTGGGAGATTGGCAGATTAATGGAATTGCCACCTACCTCGGAGGGACGCCAATCGATGTGCTTTCCGGCGCCAACACCGCAGGACTCGAAGCACAGTCTACACAGCGGCCTAACCTTATCCCTGGCGTTCCCATTTACCTTAACAATGGGATTAACTATCTCAACCGGGCAGCATTTAGCCTACCGGCAGCGGGTCAATTCGGATCGCTAGGTCGCGGGGTGATAAGGATGCCGTCCCGCAAGAACTTTGATTTGTCGATCAACAAGAACTGGAGAGTTAAGGAACGTTACGGCATTCAATTCCGGACGGAGATCTTCAACCTCTTTAACCGAGTAAACTTCGTGTCTCTGGAAACTGCAGACCTGGCCTTTCAGAATAATATAACTGATCCGAACTTTGGCAGGAGCACCTCTGGCGGTTTTGGCCGGTTCAACCGGGATGCTGGTCCAAGGGAAATCCAGTTCGGGTTTAAGTTCACTTTCTGATATATTCGGCCTAGCTGAATAAAATGACGGAGGGCTCTAGATACTGGGGCCCTCCGTCTGGATTATTAGGGACTATATCAGGGACTAAGATAGTCAGGTAAAGATGTATCTACGTTCTGCGACCTTGCCGTTGCTGCTTCTGCTCGTAGTCTTTCAATCCCCTCAGGATTCAATTCGCCAACATTACCAAGCTGCTGAAGCACACAGACTCGCGGGCAACCTAGCAGGCGCGGAATCTGAGTTTACGGCCATCCTGGCCGAAGCATATGGCAGGTTGGGAAAAATCTACTCGGCGCGAAAGCAATATCAGCAAGCAATCTCATTGCTGGAGTCTGCTGCCGGCCGCGCACCTGAATCTCAAGACGTGTTGCTAGACCTAACCATTGTTTATTTCGACACTGGCCAGTACTCGAAAGCCTTCGAGCCCGTGCGAAGACTTTTGGCGCTCAATCCTGAAAGCACCGGCGGACATCACATGTTGGGCAAGACCCATTTCATGCTTGGAGAATTTCCGGACGCCGTCACTGAACTTGAAGCCGCGCTAAAACTGGCGCCTAACGATCATGATGTGGCCTACACTTTGGGCCTGGCCTACTTGAAACAGCGCCAGTTTGCTCCGGCAAAACTGATCTACGATCGCATACTCAAACAATTTGGCAATCGGCCACAGTTGCGAATTATCTTTGGTCGCGCCTATCGAGAAACCGGATTTCTGCCTGAAGCAATTGAGGAGTTTAAGCACGCGGTAGCGCTGGATCCACGGTTTCCGCGGGCCCATTACTATCTGGGGCTCACCTACTTGTTGAAAGACGGGACAGGACGACTTAACGACGCGCGAGAAGAGTTTAAGATCGAGTTGGTGGCGAATCCAGAGGAGTTTTTCGCAAACTACTATCTGGGCGTGATATACGCGATCGAAAGACAATGGGACCTGTCGATAAGTTTTCTGCAAAAGGCCTCGCGCATTCAACCGAGTAACCCGGATCCCTACTTTCACCAGGGCCAGGCGTATCAGTCACAAGGGCGCCACCAGCAGGCGATTGAAGTGCTGAGAAAGAGCATAGCTCTCAATCCGCAGTTGACTCACAATGACTATCAGGTAACTTCGGCGCACTACCGGCTGGGTCAGTCATTGGTGAAAGTTGGCCAGACCGACGAGGGAAACAAAGAGCTAGAGCTGGCCGCACAACTTAAGTCGGAGAGCTTCAAGAAAGATGAAGAGCGAGCTACGGCTTATCTCAACGCAAAGAGCTTACGCGAGAATGACAGTACGGCGCCGGCTATTACTTCCGCCGAAGGTATTATCGCCAGGAGTAATCCGCTGGATGAGAAAACCAGGCAAGCCTTTAATGCGAGCGAAGCTTATTACGCCAAGGTAGTGGCTGGCGCTCACAACAATCTTGGTATGTTACAAGCGCAGCGTGAGGATTTTCGAGGGGCCGTAGGGGAGTTTGCCTCGGCCGCAAAATGGGATCCCGAACTGGAAGGGCTTAATTTTAACTGGGGCTTGGCCAGCTTTAAGGCGGAACAATTTCAGGGGGCGATTCCCCCGCTCGAAAAAGAGTTGTCCCTGCACGCCGCTAATATCGCTGCCAGCCAATTACTGGGAATGAGCTACTTCATGGTGGAGAATTATGCCAGAGCATCTGAACAGCTGAGCACCGTTCTGGCTAATAAACCCGGGGAATCCGGTCTCTATTATCCGTTGGCGATCTCATTAATGAAGCAAGGAAAAAAGGGTGACGCTGATCGCGTGATCAAACAGATGTTGGAGCGTGGCAATAGTCCTCAAGTGCACCTGCTGCTCAGCCAGGCTTTCTACGACCAGGGTGATACAACTAAAGCGCTTGACGAATTGAAGAGCGCCCTGGCGTTGGACAATAAGACTCCTCTGGCCCATTACCATTCCGGGTTGATCTACCTGAAGCTGGGTCAACTCGATCGCGCGGTGCAGGAGTTCGAAAGTGAATTAGTGGTGAATCCCAAAGATGTTCGGACCAGATATCACTTGGCTTTTGTGTTGCTGGCGAATCAGAAATCTGAGCAAGGCATCAAATTGATGCGCGAAGTTATCCAATTGAAGCCTGATTATGCTGAGGCTCATTACGAATTAGGCAAGGCCCTGCTTCAGCAGGGACAGATCCAGGCGGCAGTTGACTATCTGGAAGTTGCAATAAAGCTCAAGCCGGAAGAGTCGTTTATTCGTTACCAACTCGGCCGGGCATATCTCGCTGCCGGGCGTAAACCTGAAGGTGAAAATCAGCTGGAGATATACAGACAGCTGAAAGGCCGAGAGCGAAGTCAAACCACTCCCTAAGGTTTTGAGAGGTGTCCAGGTTGTCCTTCCTAAGAGTTTGGGTAATGGTGACTTTGTTCACCCTGCTGCAACCCCTGTGTGATCAGGCGGTCGCAGCTCAGATCCGCAGCTTGCGCTTAACCGATATCACCCAACCGGCGCGAATCACTTTCAACCATGTTGCCTCGCCAGATAAGAGGTACATCGTCGAATCAATGTCTGGCGGAGTTGCCTTACTCGATTACGATAATGATGGCTTTCTCGACATTTACTTTGTTAATTCGCTGACTGTAGATTTGGTTAAATCGAATCAGAAGACCAAAAGTGAGCTTTACCGCAATAACGGTGACGGTACATTTACCGACGTTGCCGTCAAGGCCGGGGTCAGTGATGTTGGCTGGGGGATGGGCGTGGCCGTCGGTGATTTTAACAATGATGGTTCTGACGATCTTTACGTCACCTGCCTCGGGAAAAACCGGCTCTTCAAAAACAACGGCAATGGATCTTTCACTGATGTGACCGACAGAGCGGGCGTCGGGGATCCCCGCTGGTCTACCGGTGCAGCTTTTGTCGATTTCGATAACGACGGCAGGTTGGACCTGTTTGTTGCTAACTATGTGGCGTTTGATATCGATCAGCTCCCGGAATTTGGAAAGGGACGAACCTGCCAGTACAAAGGGGTTTCAGTGCAATGCGGGCCCCGAGGCTTACCGGGCGCAGGCGACTCTCTCTATCGCAACAATGGTGACGGGACCTTCTCAGACGTATCGAAAAAAGCGGGCGTCTCTGACCCCAGCGGCTACTATGGGCTGGGCGTGATCTGCAGTGATTTTGATGACGATGGATGGGTCGACATCTTTGTAGCTAACGACTCGACGCCGAATTTCCTGTACCACAACAACGGTGATGGCACCTTTAAGGAGATTGCGTTCCCGTCAGGGGTAGCGGTTAACGAAAACGGCAGCGAGCAGGGAAGCATGGGAGTTACTCTCGGAGACTACGATCATGATGGCAGGCTGGACCTGTTCATTACTAATTTCGATGACGAGTACAACACGCTCTACCACAACGATGGGCGCGGTTCGTTTACGGACGTGTCGTACGCGGCCAAGGTGGCGGCTGTAAGTCTTCCTTATGTCGGCTGGGGAACCAAGTTTTTTGACTATGATAACGACGGGTGGGTTGATCTGCTGGTCGTTAACGGTCACGTTTATCCGCAGTTGCCAACCTACAAGCAGCGCAATCTTATACATCACAACAATCGCGACGGGACTTTTTCCGAGGTAGGATTGCAGCTTGGCACTCCCTTCGCGGAAAAGCGGACCGGTCGTGGAGCTGCGTTTGGCGACATCGATAATGACGGCGACGTCGACGTAGTCATCAATAATCTGGATGGTGCTGCGCAATTACTGCGGAACGACGGGGGCAACGCGAACAACTCTGTTCTGATTAAGACTCTGGGTACAAAGAGCAACCGCAGTGGCATCGGCGCGCGGGTATCGGTCGTCGCCGGCGATCTTAAGCAGTTGGAGGAAGTCTACAGTGGTGCAACTTACATTTCGCAGAACGATCTGCGGCTGCACTTTGGACTGGAGAAGCGAACCAGGATTGATCTGATTGAAGTCCGCTGGCCGAGCGGTGCAATCGACCGGGTCACTAACCAGAGCGCGAATAGAGTGCTGACCATTAAAGAAGGTAAAGGTGTTGTCGAGGAGAAGCCGTTTAGGAGTCCGCGTAAATAATACGACATTCCCGTATCACTACTTGGGGCGTTGCCCCGGGTTACTACATTTCGCGCCTTTGGCGCTGAGAAGCCCGACTTCAACACTGCACTACGGGCTCTGTATCTATAAGCTGGCAGAATTCCGGGCTAATCCGTACGACGCCATGAAGACCTCCGCATTTTTTAGTCAAAGAGTATTAGTCGCCTTGATTATCTGTGGCATTGCTGGTACGTCAACCGTGGTGGCCCAGGCGGACAAGTTGCTCAAACAATTGCAACAGGCAGCCGCTTTGATCGCGGACAATCGCACGGCTGAGGCTGAAGCGGAACTCGCCTCCGTCTTGAAGGTGACCCCAAACCAACCAGCCGCCCTTAATTTGCTTGGCACGGTTCGCGCTAAGCAAGGCCGGCTGGAGGATGCCGAAACTCTCTTTTTGCGCGCCGTCAGGGGCGACAGTAAGTATGTTGGCCCACACATGAATCTGGCCCACCTTTACACGCTTATGGGCCAGCCAAAAAAAACGATCTCTGAGTTGAGACAGGTATTGCTGCTGGATCCGCATAATGGCGAGGTCCTGGACAGGCTCGCCCGGCTGTTACTGGCGCACGGAGAAATCGACGAAGGAATTAAGACTCTCGAGCAAGCAGAACAATCGCAGCCGCTTTCGGTGAGATTGCTGGTCCTGCTCGCGGATGCATACCTAAAGAAGGGCAACCCGGTCAGGGCCGCAGCACGATATCAACTCGCGCTTGACCAGCAAAGTGATGACACTGATGCGGTTCTTGGATTGGCCCAGGTCTCACATTTTAAGGGAGAGACGGATAGGGCTTCCCTTTATCTGGCGCGGGCCAGAAAGATGGTGGCAACATCTCCCGATACCCTTTACCGGTTTGCTCTGGTCGCTATGGGAGCTCGCCTTTATGAGGAGGCCAACGGAGCTCTGTTGTCAGCTATCAAGCTTAACCCCAATGACCCGGCTTACTTTCTGGCCCTGGGAGCTACCTGGTTGGAGAAGCCCGATTTAGTGGAGGCTGAACAGGCTTTTCGTCGCGCGCTCCAGTTGCAGCCTGATAGTCCAAAGGCGCAGATGTATCTGGGTTATGCATTACTGGAACAGAAAAAATATCCGGAGGCGCGCGAGTGGCTCGAAAAGAGTTTGCAGAAAGATAAGAACGTTTTCGAGACCTTTTACTACCTGGGTCAGCTCGCGCAGGAACAGAACGAGGATGAAAATGCCATCGAGTTATTTAAGGAGGCGTTGCTGCTGCAGCCGAAATATTCCTTTGCGCACGCAGCACTTGGCGCCAGTTATCTCAGGCTGAAGAATTATCCGCTGGCCCAGCAGGAGTTGGAATTGAGCATCAAGCTCAACCCGAATGATGCGAAAGCTCATTACAGTCTGGCAGTGTTATTTGCACGACTCAAGAATCCCACGCGGGCTCAGGAGGAGATGGCGATCGTTGAGAAGTTAAAGAATGCGAAACCAAATGAACCAGAAAGGGCCAAGTCATCAGAGCCAGGACCTCCGGAATAGTGAGCTTCAGCGCGAAATCTGAGTGACAGGGTTTCGACGCGTAGCGGCGGCATGACTTTAGCCCGGCGTTTCAACGCCGGG
>JANNJZ010000521.1:0-10675 GCA_031396065.1 Pyrinomonadaceae bacterium
CTCGCTCGAACTCACTGAACAATTACCACTCGGTGAATACAACATTCAGTTCTCGGACAACGGGAGCAGCATCGGTAGCGCCAGGCTATTTCGCCTGGAAGAATACAAGCTGCCGGAATTCAAAGTCTCAGTACAAACTCCAGAAGAGAATGGCCAGAAGAAGTCGTTCCGCTTGGGCGAGAAGGTCGAAGTAAACATTCAGGCTGATTACTACTTTGGCGGGCCGGTAAGTAACGCGGCGGTCGAAGTCGTCGTTTATCAAAGCCCTTTCTATCACTACTGGTATCCGCGTCGCGATTATCCCTGGTACTACGACGACCTCCAGCGGCAAGGCCGGCAGTATTACCGCGGATCCGGCTCAGTCATCAAACGCGAAACGATCAGGACCGATGCGACCGGCAAAGCTAAGCTGACCTTCGATACGCCCCGAGAAAACTACAATCAGGACTTTGAATATCGGATCGAAGCCCGGGTTACGGATTCATCACGCCGCGAAATCGTCGCCACTGATAACGTGCGCGTCACCCGCCAGCGCTACTACGTGTATCCGCGCGCGCAGCAGAATATCTACCGGCCGAAGGATAAAGTCACGGTAGACATCAAAGCCCTCGACGCCAATGAGCAACCGGTAACCACCACCGGAACTGTGAAAGTCACCCGCGATTACTGGTGGGAAATTTGGCTCGATCCAAACGGCCGGGAAGTCAAAGGAGAAGAACTTCGCCTGCTGCGCAACAAGCCGGCGACATTCCCACCGCATGGCATCAAGGGTCAGAAACCCTGGCGGCTGAAGTTTCGTGGCTATCAGCATGACGACATCCTGACCCAAACGGTAAAGACGGACGCCGCAGGCACGGCCCAGTTGCAATTCACTGCCGAGCGCGAAGGTTACTATCGCGTCAGTTGGGAGAGCAGTCAGGTGCTACCGGGCGCTGCCAGTAGTCGTGATCGCTTCCTGCCACCAATCAAAGCCGAGACCAGTGTGTTTGTGGCGACCAACGCCACGACCGACCTGGGCTATCGTCACGATGGGGTCGAGATCATCGTTGACAAAGACACAGTCCGCGCCGGACAAACGGCGCCTGTGATGCTGGCCGTGTCGAGCGAAGATCGCTATGTGCTGTTCAGCGTCGAAGGCGATGATCTTTACAGCTACAAGCTGGTCCACGTCACCGGCACGGCCAAGCTGATTGAACTGCCCATTGAGGAGAAGCATGTCCCAAACATCTATTTAAGCGCGGCGATGGTGACTGACTCGCAGTTGTTCATGGACACCAAGCAGGTGGTTGTGCCGCCAGTACGCCAGTTTCTTTCAGTGGATGTTAAGGCCGACCGCGAACAGTATCAGCCGCGCGAAGAAGGCACACTTTCAATTACAACGAAGGACGTCGACGGCAACCCTGTCTCCGCGGAAGTCGCCCTTGGTTTGTTTGACGAATCAGTGAAATACATTCAGCAGGACTACGCCGGCGATCCGCGCCAGTTTTATTACGGCGTCAAGCGCGGGCAAATGGTCCAGACGCAGAGCAGCCTCAATCAGAGGGTCTACGTAAAACTGGCCGAAGGACTCGACAAGCGACTGGTTGACGAAAAGACTCTGGCAGAGCGCTTGAGAACCGAGAACGAAGAGATGGCCCCTTCTGGGCGGTTGCAATTGTTGGCAGATTTATCGAGGGGGCCCAAGGGTGAGCTTGGTCGATCAAGAGGCGACTCGATCGATGGCGTCGATAGGGACCGGCCAAAACTGAAGTCGGCAGATTCCGCCGAGGTCTTAAGTGAGCGAAAAGTTGGTGCTCTTCCGGTGAATAGCCCGAGCGCACCTCCGCCACCTCCAGGCGAAGAACCGGCGGTTCAGGTGCGCAGCGATTTTCGTTCAACCATTCTCTGGCTGCCTGACGTTAAAACGGATGGCAATGGCGCCGCCACGGTGAAGGTGAAGTATCCGGATTCACTGACGACCTGGCTGGCAACCGCCCGCGTCGCCACTACCGGGAATCAATTCGGGATTGGCAACGTAACCACCCGCACGAAGCAACCGCTGATCGTGCGACTCCAGGCGCCACGCTTTTTTGTCGTCGGCGATCGGCTTACGGTCTCCGCAGTGATCAACAACAACACTGATCAGACGATGCGTGTCGGCACTTCATTGATTGCTGAAGGCCTGACTGTATCCGGGCTGATCATCGATGGCAAAGCTGTAAAGGGTGAACTTCGGCCTGTAGATGTACAGCCGAATAGCGAGGCTCGAGTCGACTGGCTCGTCGCCGTCACCGAAGCAGGTGAAGCGAAGCTGAAAGTCGAAGCGCGTGACTCAGGCGGAAGCACTAAATACGCTGACGCGATGGAGAAGACTTTCACTGTCTACGAACACGGTATCGAGAAGTTTGTTTCCCGCTCCGGCAAGATGCGCGCCAACAGCGTGGCGATCAAACTCGACATTCCTAAGGAGCGACGGCCGGAGACGACCACGCTCACGGTCCAGGTCGCGCCCAGCATGGCTACCACGATGCTCGATGCGCTGCCTTATCTGATCGACTATCCGTACGGCTGCACTGAACAAACGATGAGTCGTTTTCTGCCGGCTGCAATTACCGCGAAAACCCTGCGCGATCTCGGGCTGAAACCTGAGGTCGCAATGCGCAAGATCTTTGGAGGTATTGAGTCATCGACGGCGGCTGCTACCCACCCACTTGGTGAACGCGATCTCAAGGAACTCGACGCGATCACCAGGGCGAGTCTGGAACGTCTTTACAATTTCCAGCACGCCGACGGCGGTTGGGGCTGGTGGAAAGAGGGCGAGAGCGATCACTTTATGACTGCTTATGTCCTTTGGGGTATGGCGCTCGCACGTCAGGCCGGAATTGAAGTGAAACCGGATGTCGTCGCCCGCGCGGCCAGTTTCCTCGACAAGGAACTCGTCGAAGAGGAAACCAACTACGACATCCAGGCCTGGATGCTCCACGCCCTGGCGACATATCACTCCTTATCAGCAAGGGGAGCGGCTAACGCTGGGAGCGCGGGCATCCTGCCTGCCGCGAGCGCGCAGCGCGAAGCTCAGTCAATGTCACCTGCTTCAGCGGGTGGACGAGTCAGTGAATTCCAATCCAAAGCTTTCAACAATCTGTTCACGAACCGCGATCGACTCAACGCCTACACGCGCGCTTTGCTCGCCTTATCCGCGCACAACTTCGGCTACGCCGATAAAGCGAAAACGCTGATCGAGAACCTGGAGAACGGCGTGAAGATTGATTCGAAGCCCGACACCTCCATCGTGCAAAGCGGCGGGCAGTCATCCGATCCATCAGTCATCGGCACGGCCCACTGGGGCGAAGACGGTCTTTACTGGCGCTGGTCGGACGGGGGCGTGGAGGCAACTTCGTTTGCCTTGCGCGCGCTGCTGGCAATTGATCCGCAAAACAAACTGATCGAGCCCGTCACTAACTGGCTGATCAAGAACCGGCGCGGCGCTCAATGGAGCAACACTCGCGACACCGCGATCGTGGTGCTTACGCTCAACGACTACCTGCGCACCAACAAGGAACTGCAACCACAGATCGGCTACGAGTTGATCGTCAATTCCACCAGGATTGCCACCAAACAGCTGACGGCCGCCGACGCGCTCGGCGCTCCCAGTAAGTTTGAAATTCCCCGCGAAGTTATTCGCGATGGGGCAAATGAAATCGTCATTCGCCGCACCAGTGGAGATGGACCACTCTATTTCTCGGCCGAGGCGAAGTTCTTTAGCCTCGAAGAGCCGATTGCGCCCGCCGGCAATGAGATCTTTGTGCGCCGGCAGTATTTCAAACTAGTCAATCACCCGACGCTGCTCAAAGGCTTCGTCTCGGAGCGGGTGCCGCTAAACGACGGCGACACGGTGAAGAGCGGCGAGCGGGTGGAAACCGTCATCACGATCGAAGCCAAGAACAACTATGAGTATCTGCTGTTTGAGGATTTGAAACCTGCAGGCCTCGAAGCCGTCCAGCTTCGCAGCGGCGAGAACCTTTATGTGAAGGAACTGAAATCCTCTGGGACCGCAGGCGGCTCGCCTGCATCTTCGCCTGGGACGGCAACTCGGCCCTTCGCATCTGGCTCCAGTAAGTCAGCCCTAATGAACTTCACCTCCGCCCGCGACTTCACTGGTCGCACGCGCTGGGTCTATCAGGAACTACGCGACCGCAAAGTTGCGCTCTTCATCGACCACCTGCCCGAAGGCATCTGGCAGTTGAGTTACGAAATGCGCGCTGAAGCTCCAGGGACATTCCACGCACTCCCGGTGCTGGGCCACGCGATGTACGTTCCGGAGATCCGCACGAATGGAGGCGAGGTGAGAATTAAAGTGGTGGATTGAATGGATCCCTTCTGTTACAGGCGTATAGAGTACAACCTTTAGGTTGCTTCCTCGCTACCACGCAAGCTAAAGCTTGTACTCTATACGCCTGGTTAAGAGGTTCTGAGTATACTGCCCACTGCTTACTGTTTTCGCCCATGTCCACTATTCAGCAAGACTTCGATCACATTGCTTTAGTCTCTGAGGATGGCGGGGCTCACAACGATCACTATCACACCTTCCTTCTCAAACATCTCCCTTCAAGCTGTCATCGCGCCCTGGAAATTGGCTGCGGCACTGGGAACTTCGCCCGGCGCCTCGCCGCGCTTTCCGAGCAAGTGTTGGCCATGGATTTGTCGCCGGAGATGATTCGCCTGGCCCGCGAGCGTTCGGCTGAGTTTCCGAACATTGAGTTTCAGCTCGCCGACGTCCGCGAGGTGCCTTTGAATCTCGCGAGCTTCGATTGTATTGCCACGATTGCAACCCTGCATCACCTGCCGCTGACGGAGGTACTCCAGAAAATGAAGGCGGCCCTGAAACCGGGTGGGGTGCTGTTGGTCCTCGATCTGTTTGAGCCCGCCGGCCTGGCGGATTCACTCTCAAACCTCCTGGCGATTCCGGTCAGCGTCAGTCTGAGGTTAATTCATCACGGTCGCCTGCTACCGCGCCGCGACGAGCGCGACGCCTGGGCCGCACATGAAGTCCACGATCTATATCCAACGATCCCTGAGGTTCAGGCACTCTGCGCGTCGGTGCTGCCGGGCGCACAGATCCGGAAGCATCTCTTGTGGCGTTATTCGATTGTCTGGCAAAAACCCGCGTGATGATTAGTACGAGGCTTTGCCTCCGCTGGCTTATTCACGTGAGAGGTATGGCGCAGGCAGAACATCGTGGAAAACTTAGCTTTTCCTGCAGTCGGCAGTTTGGACATGATGTCCAGGATTCACAGGATAGTTTGGGATCATGGTTCAGTTGGGCTATGGGTTGATTCAGTCATCTTGTGAATTCTGTTAGTCCTGTCTGAGGGGAAAAATTCGGCTTTGCCGGGAGTCGGCAGTTTTGGACAGTATGTCCAGGATAAACAGGATAGTTTGGGGGTCATGGTTCAGTTGGGTTATGGGGCAATTCGGTCATCTTGCGTATTCTGTTAGTCCTGTCTGAGGAACCCCCGAGGTAAGAGCCCTCAATAACGTCGGGCTACTGCCCCGGCGCCGCTGCTATACTCCGCCCATGCCCCGCATCGCTTTGCTCATCACATTGATTCTGTCCGCGTATAGTTCAGCAACATCGCAAACAACTCCGAGTCCGTCACCCCAGGCCACTGCACCGACACTCGAACAAGCCCGTCCCCATCCGCGCGTCACGCAAACCGAAACCATCGGCCGGCGAGTGGAATTGAAATCCCTGCCGGGCTCAACTCTCTTCACAACCTCAACCTTCAACCCAAACAAGCCTCTGCCCCTGCTCATTCATTTTCATGGCGCACCGTGGTTGATCGAGATTCATATCGCTCGTCACCTGCCGAACGCAGCCTTAATCACCGTCCAACTCGGCGCCGGATCGAGCGCCTACCGTCGTCCTTTTGAAAAGCCGGAATTATTTCGCGAGTTAATAGATGAAGCGGGAGAAGCACTTTCGATCAAACGTGGCTGGTCTTCTATTACCTTGACAGGCTTCTCCGCCGGCTGTGGTGGCATTCGCCAGATCCTGCGCCAGCCGGACTATTTCGCTCTCGTGAATAACGTGCTGCTGCTTGACGGAATGCACGCGAGCTACTCGCCTGAGGGAAAGCCGCTCGCCGAGGGCGGCACGATCAAGGCATCCGACGTCGACGCTTTTGTCAGCTTCGCACGCGAAGCAGCGTCAGGAAAAAAATCGTTCGTAGTGACGCATTCAGAAATCGTGCCCGGCACTTACGCTTCCACCACGGAATGCGCCGACTACCTCCTGGCCCAACTGTCTCTCAAACGTGTGATCACCCCGACCGCTGGCTATCCAAAACCGGTTCCTGGCCCGATGGCAATGCTCCAACTCACAGCGGTAAGCCTACGAGGCCTTCACCTGCGCGGCTACGCCGGCAACACCGCCCGAGATCACGTGGACTTCCTACACGCAATGCCCGCCTGGTTCGGGTTGCTACGGATTAAGTAGGGGGGGTTCTCAATCTGAAGATGGAGGCCTCTCTTGGGAGTGCGCTGACCTTCCAACCACCCCAACCGGGCTGCCCGGATGGGGACCCCGGTGTCAGCGCTTTGGTCTTCGGCGACCTGTCGCCGCCGTCAGTGGACGATGCCCGTGCAAACGCACAGCGCAATATAGCGGGGCACCGCGGCTCTCTGCGGAGGACTGCGGCGACAGGTCGCCGATGACCAAAGCGGTAACAGGTTACCGCACTCCAAAAAGCGCGATCGCAGTCGGACAATTGACTCACCTCGCGTCTTTGATTAGCACTACGTCAAGCGTGGAGTGGCCGCGGGCGAGAACGAGTCGCTTGCCATCAGGAGCGAGGCTAAATCCCCATATCGTCTCAGAAGTGAAGTTTGTTAATTGCGATGCTTTGCCGCCATCAAGAGGCTGACTCCACAGGTTTCCCACGCTACCGATGCCTCCTCGGGAATAAATAAACGCGCGCCCGTCAGGGGCCCACACCCACGCGCCAACTCCCAATGCGTTACCTCGTGAAGCATCTATCAGCTTCGTGGGTTCTCCGCCCGCCGGCGCGAGACCCCGAACCGGCCCACCTCATTCGTCCGCCGCCGCGCCTTTACCATTCACCATTCACCATTTACCATTCCCCAATCATGGCTAAATGGACTTTCGAACCTGGACATACCGCTGCCGGCTTCACCGCCCGGCATATGATGGTCACCAACGTACGTGGACACTTTAAGGATGTGCACGGCTCACTGGTGTTTGATCCTGACGACCCTACCAAGTCTTCCGCCGAGGTCACGATCGACGCTCGAAAGATCTGGACCGGCGAACCGGCGCGCGACGAACACTTGCGCAGCGCAGACTTTCTCGATGTGGAAAACTTTCCCGAGATCACTTTTCGCGGGAAGCAGGTGACACTGGTGGGCGAGAATGACTATCAGGTGACGGGCGACCTAACGATTCGCGGCGTCATGCGATCGGCGGTCCTCGACGTTCGCTACCTCGGTCAGTGGCAAACACCCTGGTGGGAAGACGGCGTCGACAAGGGACCAAAGACCCGTGCCGGCTTCGTCGCCACCGCCACAATCAACCGGCAAGACTTTGGGGTAAGCTGGAACGACACCATGGACAAAGGCGGAATCGTCGTCAGTAATACCGTGGAGCTAACGATTGACGCCGAAGCGATCCTCGAAGACTAATGAATCCCGAGCAGACCTTAATCAGACATACGTTCGTTTAGAGGTGGGCACCGCCCACTGGTGCGACGTGGTTGAAACCAGTAACCGAGGGAGGATGCGCGACAAAAACGCGACAACGATCCATCAAAACTGCCACCTGTCGCAGCCCTCGGCGCTGGAATACGAGGCTCGTGGAAACGCGATCGAGCGCGGCAGTGGACGGCGGCGACAGGTCGCCGACGACCAAAGCGGTAACAGGTTACCGCACTCCATATGGGACCCTCCTAAGTAAAGGACTGATTGTCCCCTTAGCTTTCTTATTGACAAAGCTTTGCGCAAACGCTTCTAATGATTTTGCAGGCGCGACTACCCTGCCCACCTAAATACCGGCGCCTTCAATCTCACCTCAAGAAACCAGAACTCGGGCACTTTCCCCTTTACCCGTTTCCCCTTTTCCTCCTATTCACCCGATTCCCCTCCGCGAAAGTTAACTCTCATGTACAACTCAAAACATTTCTCCCACCTCGCAACACTGCTCCTGCTTCTTCTCCTGTTGACAACCAATTCCGCGTGCAGTGCCTTCCTTACTCGCGCGGCTCAGCTTCGCGGCTCCCAGAACTTGAAACTGGTCTTCCCGGGAAAGGGCCTGCGGATCACAGAAGTATTCGAAGGCGCGGCTGACAGAGCCGGGCTTAAACAGATGGACGTTATTTTTCGTTACGGTGATTTTGAGGTCCTGGACAGCTCTTCGTTTTACGTCGCCCGTGACGCCTACCAAAATCGCGGCGTGTCTGAAGTTCCAATCGTCGTCTGGCGTGATGGGAAGGCCCTGAAGCTAAAGGTTGAGCCCGGCCCGCTGGGCGTTGACACCAACGAATACAGTCAGGTTGCCTACCAGCTGGATGCGGTCCTGACGAGCCTCGACGCGCCCCAGCGCATCCCTGAATACATGCGCGACGGCGAATTCAAAGACAGCTTTACCCCAGAGAAAACCCGGGATGAGGCAAGGCGCCTGATCGATCAGGCTGAAAGCGAGTCAACCTTAACACCGGCGCAGATTCTGGTGGCTCGAATCTATATGATTCCTGACGATGCAGCGCCGGAAGATCTTAAGCGGCTGTCGGAGCTGTTGGCGCAACTAGTCTCCACGCAGCCGGTGAGCTATTTACACTCGCTGGGCAATGATGATTTCTTCAATAAGAAGCATCATCGCGCAGCCATCGAATGTTTCAAGCGCTATCTCGAAGTGAATCCAGACGACGTTTCCATGCGGCTCAATATGGGCATTGCCTATTCTCAGGTGCGGATGTTTGCTGAAGCTGAGGCTGCCGCCGATTACGTTCTCGACCATCAACTCAGGCTGAGCACTCACGGGCAGTCGATAGCGTTCGACTTGAAAGCGATGGGCGCACTGAACCGTAGCGACTACAGCAAAGCTATTTACTTTGCGGAGAAGGCATTCGACCTCGGACAATGCAAGTGTGATATTTTGCTGGTGATGCTGGCAGCGGCCGAGACCGGCGACCTGGAAAAACTTGCCCAAGCCTCATCAAAGTTTCAGCAAACTTTGCCGGAGGAGTTTGAGAAAGCGCAATTCCAGCTCGCTGCCGTGAAAACCCTGGCCCTGGTCAAGAACAACCAACGTGACCCCGCCCGCGAATTAATTCAGAAGTGGAAAGATAAAGATAGAGCGGAAGGCCGGCTCAAAGCCTACTGGAAAATCTACCCGAACGGCTCCGACGTCTGGACCAACTGGACCGAGCTCGCGCGAAGCTGATCCTTTTTGGAGTGCTCTGACCTGTCAGAGCTTTGGTATTCGGCGACCTGTCGCCGCCTTCGCGTGGAATACAAGCCTCACAAAACTCGCCGTGCTCTGTAGCGGAGGACTGCGGCGACAGGTCGCCGACGACCAAAGCGGTAACAGGTTACCGCACTCCACACAAGCTCACACCAATTCTCATATCTGCCACGAATAGACTGAAGTAAGACTTTCACCCGCTTGTCCTACATCTGACCTAAAGATACACTTCTATCGAGGTTTAGGAAGGGGAGCTTAAAGATGGAAACAACAGCGACATCCAAAGGCCAGATCGTGATTCCATCGTCAATCAGGCGGAAGTTCGGAATCACCGCGGGTACGCGTATTCAGATAAACGTCAGCGACGACGAATCAGAAATCATTCTGACCCCGATTACGCGCGAGTATGTTCACGGCCTGAGCGGCAAGTTTAAAGGCAAGGGACTATTGAAAGCACTAATGGCTGAGAAGAAAAGGGAGAAACAGCTTTAATGCCGCGCAAGCCGAAGGCCATCGTGCTCGACTCCTGGGCGGTTATTGCTTACCTGGAGGGTGAGGCGGCTGCGACCAGGGTTGCCAACCACATCGCCGATGCTCACGAGCAGGACGTCCCTTTACTCATGAGTGTCGTTAACGCAGGTGAAGTCTGGTACATCATCGCGCGAGAAGCATCCGTGAGCGACGCAGACCGCAGCATCAAAGAACTGAGACAGCTCGGCATCAAGTTTATCGAGGCCGACTGGCCACTTGCTCACGAAGCAGCGAGCTTCAAATCTAAATACAAAATGTCGTTCGCTGATTGCTTCGCGGCGGCTCTGGCAAAGCACAAGAATGCTTTATTACTGACGGGTGATAGCGAATTCAAGCAAGTAGAATCGCAGATAACAATCGATTGGTTGAAGTGAAGACCTCTCTTTGGAGTGCGCTGACCAGTCAGCGCTATGGTGTTCGGCGACCTGTCGCCGCCGTCAGTGTGGAGTATGAAAGCTCATCGCGCCAAGTCGTGTCGCGGGACGGCGGCGACAGGTCGCCGACGACCCAAGCGGTAACAGGTTACCGCACTCCAAAAAATCGCGAGCAACTCAGCTTTGCAACGTCTGACGGACGCGTGATGGTTACCATGGACTCGGACTTCCTCCTGCTTGCGAGTGAACCTGTATCACACGCCGGCATCGCCTACGCTAATCCCCAACGCTCGATAGGAGTCCTGATCGAGTC
>JANNJZ010000534.1:0-4906 GCA_031396065.1 Pyrinomonadaceae bacterium
ATCGCGCAGAACTCTCCGGCACGTTACACGGCCTGATGCGCGTCCGCGGGTTCACGCAGGACGATGCGCACATTTTCTGCACGCCGGAAACTGTCCGCGACGAGATTGTCGACTGCATTCACTTCGCATTCGCGCTCCTGGGCGTTTTTGGTTTTGAAAAATTCAAAATCGAGTTGTCCGTGAGGGGCAACGACTCGACTAAGAAGTATCTCGGTTCTGACGAGAATTGGCAGCGCGGAGAAGAGGCTTTGGTGGAAGCACTCGAAGGGCAAGGTCTTGCGTACGAGCGAATGGCAGATGAAGCGGCATTCTATGGGCCGAAGATCGATATCAAGGTTGAAGACGCGATCGGCCGGTTATGGCAGTTGACGACGGTGCAATTCGATTTCAATCTGCCGGAGCGCTTTGAACTGGAGTATATCGGTGAGGACAACAAGCCTCACCGCCCGCTCATGATTCATCGCGCCCTATTCGGCTCGATGGAACGATTCTTTGGAGTGCTTATTGAGCACTATGCAGGAGTCTTCCCCATGTGGCTGGCGCCGGTGCAGGTTGCTGTGTTGCCGATAACTGATCGGGTCAACGAATATGCTGAGAAAGTGGCCGCGGAACTGCGCGGCGCGGGCTTGCGCGTTGAGTCGAATCTGAAAAGCGAAAAGATTGGCGCGAAAATTCGTGACGCGCAAATGCAGAAAATCCCTTTTATGCTGGTCCTTGGCGACCGCGAGATGGAGCAGGGTATCGTTGCGGTTAGGGAACGTTCAAAGGGTGACATCGGTGTGATGCCGCTGGAAGAATTCAAGACTATGGCGCGCGGGCTGGTCGAGACGCGTGCGTTGACTAACGAAGTCTCAGCCCCAAGTCCCAAGTCCCAAGTTGATTCGTCGACTTGAAACTTGAGACTTGAGACTTGGGACACTGACTAATGGAGGTGCAGCAATAGCTACAGGTTTTAGAGGCCGCGGCCAGCGTCCGGATAACCGGCGCCTGCCGATTGCCCGCATTAACGAAAGAATACGCGTCCCACAGGTAAGGGTGATAGGCGAGGAAGGTGAGCAGCTTGGGGTGCTGGATATTCGAGATGCCATTCGCGCCGCCAGAGAAAAAGGTCTGGACCTGGTGGAGGTTGCCGCCACTGCCGACCCGCCAGTTTGCCGGATTATTGACTTCGGGAAATTTCAGTACGAAGCCAAGAAGAAGGCCAACGAGGCCAAGAAAAAGCAGGTGACGATCACCGTTAAGGAAGTGAAGTTTCGGCCGGGCACGGACGATCACGACTACGACTATCGTATGAAGCATGCCCGCGAGTGGCTCGAGGAAGGCGACAAGGTGAAGGCCACGATTTGGTTTCGTGGCCGCGAGATGACCCATCGTGAGTTGGGTTCGCGCATTCTTGAGCGACTTGAAAAAGATTTAGTGGATGTCGGGGAAGTAGAAGCGCGGCCGCGGATGGAAGGCAACCAGATGTTTATCATCGTGGGGCCTAAGCGGCACAAGAGCGCCAAGGATCATGCACCTAAGCTTCCTCCTCCGCCGAAGACTGAGGCGCCAGCTCCGAGCGCGCCGAAGGCCGAGCCGCCGTCTCTGCAAAAGGCTGAGGCGTCGCCGGCGCAAAAGGCTGAGGTGCCACCTCCGCCAGCGCCAAAGACCGAAGAATCTGAGAGCTAAAATCTCGAATCTGAGATTTGATATGTGAGATCCGAAATTGTCTGAGACATGAAATTTGAACTTTAAGATGGAGAAATCATGCCTAAGTTAAAAACACACAAGGGTGCGGCCAAGCGTTTTCGTATGACCGCGACCGGCAAGATCAAGCGCGGTCATTCGCACGCACGCCATATTCTTACCAAGAAAAGCAACAAGCGGAAACGATTGCTGGACATCGATGGTCTGGTTTCAAAATCGGACATGAAGCGCGTGGAAGCAATGCTGCCGTACGGAAGAGACTAAGAGCAATTATGAAGGATGAAGGCGCAAGGATGAACCAGACGATTGATTCTCAGTTCATCTTGCAATATCCGCCATCGTCCTAAGGGAGGACTGAATAATGCCAAGAGCAAAACGTGGAAATAAGCGCCTCGAACGGCGCAAAAAGATATTGAAGCTCGCTAAAGGTTATCGCGGCACCAAGTCGAAACTGTATCGCTCAGCCAAGGAGTCAGTGGAGCGCGGTCTCAATTTCGCCTACACCGGACGCAAGCTGAAGAAGCGTGATTTTCGCAGTCTCTGGATTGTGCGTATTGGCGCTGCCGCCCGGCTGAATGGAATCAACTATTCGCAGCTCATGCATGGGTTGAAGCTGGCGGGAGTGGAGTTGGATCGAAAGGTATTGGCCGACCTTGCTGTTAATCAGCCCGAAGCTTTTTCCGGGTTGACGGTGCAAGCGAAGAATGCGCTTGACACCAAAGAAAGTGCCCCGGTTGCCGCTTAGAAGTCTAGTGCGGTTGAATAAAAGTCCTGGGTCCGCTAAGTGGACATTTCAAAATAGCCCAGCGATTCCTCGCTGGGCTTGTAGCTTGATTTAATGATTTCAGCGCCAAAGGCGCGAAATGTAATAGCCCAGGGCATCGCCCTGGGTAAGGTTTAAGAATCTTGGAAGCGCTGTAGGCGCGAAATAGATTTTAGAGAGCGAGTACCCGTGATTGTTTCAGGCCCCACGTTATTTCGCGCCTTCAGCGCTAAAAACCTGAACGGGTTCCACCTGGGCCGATGGCCCAGGCTACTACATTTCGCACCTTTGGCGCTGAGAACCCTAGTTCTTAACTAAGCTTTCAAGTGTTGGCCGATGTAAAGGCGGCTGTGGACTAGTGCTCTTCGAACTGTTCGTAATTCCCCGGTAAGATACGGTCATGGCAGACGATCAAATCCAGGAAAATCTAAAGCTTCAGGTTGTAGAAGCCGGCGACGAATTCGAGAATGACTTCGAACGCTTTGTACGTTTTGGTGATTCTGCAGAAGTACATAACTTGCGCTTCGAAGAAGCCCAGGTGATTTTGAGTGAGCTGGATAATCTCGCAATACGTCATACGGGCAAGAAAAGTAAGTTGGCAGGTTTGAGAAAATTGATTGGACGCATCCCGAAGGAGGAGCGTCCGGCGTTCAATCTTCAGGTACAGCAGCTCGAATCGGACCTCGAAAGCAAACTCAGGCAACCGAAATATATTCTGGGTCTACACGCTGAGAGGAAGCGAACAGAGCGTGAAGCGATCGACGTAACTCTGCCCGGCCGGCGTCCCCGCCGCGGACATCTTCATCCCATCACGATGCTGCGCGAGAGAATCGAAGATATCTTCGTTGCGTTAGGTTATGCGATCGAGGACGGCCGGGAGATCGAAACTGACTTCTATAACTTCGACGCCCTGAATATTCCGCAAAACCATCCCGCGCGCGCTTCGCAGGATACTTTTTACACCACCGACGGCTTTGCCTTGCGTTCACAGACCTCAACGGTGCAAATTCACGCAATGCAACGCCGCGGCGCGCCGCTCCGCATGATTGCGCCGGGCCGCGTCTTCCGTCGAGACACACCGGACCCGACACACAATCCTATGTTCTTTCAGGTTGAAGGGTTATGCGTGGATCGCGGAATCAGCATGGCGCATCTTAAAGGCACCGTAGCGGAGTTCCTGCGCCAGATGTTTGGAGCGCAAACGGTGACGCGGTTTCGACCTTCCTATTTTCCGTTCACCGAACCCAGCGCTGAGTTTGACTTCAGTTGCTTCAAATGCAATGGCAAGGGCTGTCGCATTTGCAAACAATCAGGTTGGATCGAACTTGGCGGGTCGGGAATGGTCCATCCCAACGTCCTCCGCGCTGCCGGTGTGGACCCGCAGATTTACTCGGGCTTTGCTTTTGGCCTGGGAATCGACCGGATGGCTGCGTTGATGTACGGACTCGATGATATCCGTCTGCTCTTCGAGAATGACGTGCGCTTCCTCGAACAATTTTACTAACGGGTAAATGGTAAATAGTGAATGGTCGACCGACCTAACCGCTTTTCCATTTACTATTCACCATTCACCATTTACCAAGTTCTTATGCTTATCAGTTACAACTGGCTCCGTGAGCTTACCCAAACCAACCTGACACCGACCGAGCTGCGCGAGCGGTTGACGATGGTCGGATTGGCTATCGATGCCGTGGAAGAGATCGAAGGGGATTCTGTGCTCGATGTCGAAGTTCCCTCGAACCGCCCTGATTGTCTTTCCCACGTTGGTATAGCTCGCGAAGTTTCCCTAATTGAGAAGTCCATTCTCCAAAGTCCAAAGTCCAAAGTCCAAAAAACAAAAGGCAAGGCCAGCGACTTCACTTCGGTAAAGATCGACGATCCCAACCTTTGTCCGCGTTACACGGGCCGAGTCGTGCGAGGTGTCAAAATCGGACCCTCGCCGCCATGGCTGGCAAAGCGTCTGGCGGAAATTGGACAACGGCCCATCAACAACGTCGCCGACATTACTAACTACGTCCTTCACGAAGCGGGCCAACCCCTGCATGCGTTCGACCTCGCTAAGCTTGCCGAGCAGCGCATTGTGGTGCGGCGGGCCGCAGCCGGCGAAAAGCTGACGACCCTCGATGGTGTTGTCCGCACGCTTGATGCGGAGATGCTAGTCATCGCCGACGCGGAAAAGTCGGTAGCGCTCGCCGGTGTCATGGGCGGTTTGGATTCAGAGATCTCGTCACTCACGACCGACGTCCTAATCGAAAGCGCATACTTCAATCCTGATTCGGTCAGACGCACAGCGCGCAAGCTTGGCATGGACACCGAAGCCTCTCGTCGTTTTGAACGCGGCGCTGATTGCGAAAAACGTTTTGCAGGCGCAAGCCAGATGCGTTGAACTCATCTGCGAAATTGCCGGCGGAGTTGCAACTGAAGATGCAATTGATGTGTATCCGAATCCTTTGGCAG
>JANNJZ010000537.1:0-48761 GCA_031396065.1 Pyrinomonadaceae bacterium
CGACCCACCCGCTACCGCAAGGTGGTACAGACTTCATTGTCACGTGCAGTCATGGAGTTTACGTTTTCACACAGTCTCTACCGCAAGGTGGTACTGACCCCAACGCCACTTGATTGCAGCTCTGCTGCGCTGTGTACTCTGTGACTCTGCGGTGGTGTGCCGAGTAAATTCACCACCGAGACACAGAGACCACAAAGTCTGCAAAGAGAAAGGCTCAAATTAGGCCACTACCTAATAATCAGAGCGTTGTTACTCTGGTCGTCTTACCTGGTATGGTTTAGTGGATCGGCCCTGGTCCAGTAGGGGCGATCTTCGAAATCACACCAAACAGAACAAAGAGCATTACCGAGGCTTCAGCCTCCATTGGCTGATGAAGAGAAACTATGAGGACACAACCGATCCTGACAGCGATAGTTTCACTAATGCTGTTCCCGAGTCATCTCGCATTTGCCAACCATGGCTCTGGCCCTGGAAGTTCGCACGCCAGTAAATCCGGCACTATCTCTGCCGCTACGCAAGTAACCCCTAACATCGCGTTTTGCGAAATTGTCAAAAACCCGCGACTCTATTTTGACAAGGTCGTGCGCGTGATAGCGACGCTCCACCTGGCAACTGAAGCCTCTTATCTCAGCGATGACAAGTGCGTGTTGAGCCATGATGACCAGATTGGGGTTCGCTACGTGAGCAGCGATGAGAAGCAACGTGATTTACTCAACAACAAGATCCGGAAGGTCCGAGACATCGAATACGGAGGTCGGGCTCGGGTCACGGTTGTCGGCATCCTGCGCAACTCATCTCGCAGGAGCTTCGCGTGGTACCGCTATCGGTTTGATGTTCACAATGTTGAAGACCTTGCCCCGGTGATTATTCCCTATGAAGGTAGGCTGCAAGGAGGCACCACCTATTCGGCGGCCGTGCGCGGCGACAACGATTCAGGTTTATCACTGGTAATTCCCTTGCGCATGGTGCTTCACGTCGGAGCCAGGATTGAGTGGACCAACCTTAAAGAGTTTCCATCGCTCGCAGAACTTGGTGTGAGTTCACAGCAGCGCATCGTTTTCACGGTTATCTCAGATCAAACAAAGCAGATGACGGAGCTGCGGTGGAACCGGACGGTGGAATGTAAAATACTGGGCGTTAAGGAGTGAATGTTCGTACAGCCCAGAAACCAAGCGGCCCTGGTTCCATTTATATGGTCCAAGGCCACTACGATTAACATTCTTCGTCTTCTGACTGTCAGTAGTAAAGCAAACTGTTAGTTTGCTGACGTCGCGGAGGGTGCGGGCTTGAGTGCTACCGAGTCGCCGCAAACTAACAGTTTGCTTTACGACCCTGAAACCGGACGTGTTTTCTATTTACACTAGATGCGCATTGGCATCACCACATACTTGTAATCGTATTCGCCGCCAGCGGGTGGGAGTTGTTGCTTAAGGTTGGATCCGACGTTGCCAGAAAGGACGCGTCGTCCACCTTTGTTCAACGCCGTAGTAGACCGAACGGTTTTGCAGGTAAGCGTCGTAAATTTTCGCGAGCCGCATCTCGTAGTCGGAAATTGGACCGGAGTTGCCCGAAAGGTTTTCAGCGACCGCTTGGCCAGCCTTCATTCCCGTGAATAGCGCCGTAAGGATTCCCTGTGAAGACACGGGATCGAATGACAGCGCTGCATCTCCTACCGCTGCCCACCCCCTGCCGGTACAACATCCGAGACGAGCACTGTTAGCCGATGCAGCCTTCACCGCGCTGCGTAATTCATATTGATGGCTGTCCAGGCAGGCGGAGACATGCTCGGTGCGTGACAAAATCGAACTGTAGCCTCGCTTTGTGCGCAAGCTTTGATCTGCCAGGTCGGCATCCGTAAGGTAGGCGACGACGCGATGCTTGGCGGGAAGAAGTGCCGTGTACCACCAGCCGTCAGGCGCAGCTTCGATCAACGTCCGCGAGTCCTGGTCCGTCGCTGGTAACTCCCTGGCAGGAGCAAACAAACCAAAGAAGGCAACCAACGCATCGTCGGCATATCGGCGTTCGCCTCGCGCCCGGGCCACGGTCGAGGCCCGCCCAGTGGCATCGATGAGCCATCGGGAACGCAACTTCGTTTCTGATTTATTACTGGTAAGTGAGAGTAGCCATGAGTCGCCCGAGAACTCAGTGCTCTTCATGTTCAATTTCGTTCCGACGTTTACCCGGGCACCGGCGTCTAATGCCTCCCTCCGCAGTAGCGCGTCGAATCGCGTGCGGTCCAGGTGCCAACCGCTTCCATTCGGGTCGAAGATGAAATCAGTAGAATTGAGAAAAGGTGATCCCCACGCTGACAGATTTCCATAAGACGGCAGGTGTTTCTGGGCAACGAAGTTTTCCCATAAGCCCATGTCCTGAAGCAGCGGACGCGCTGCTGGTGGAAGGGCCTCACCTATCTTGAAAGCAGCGTCATCATCTGACGCCTCTACCAACAACACTCGGCGCCGCGCCCGCGCCAGCGTGATGGCAGATGCGGCGCCTGCCGGCCCCCCTCCGACTACTACTACCTCATAGTCTTCGGTCTTCAACGAATATTTCTGAAACGATTGATCTTATCAATTGGTCCAACGATGAATTCCTCTTCATCGTGGCCAGTGGCGGCGGCAGCATCCGCGATGGCCTCGGCATTCCTTTCCTCGCTCGCCGCGGTCTCCGCAACGTGGAGCAGCATGAGACCCTGGAGGCGTGGCGCTTTCTTTAAAAAGCCCGGAACTGATTCGACCATTATTTCTTCCGGAAAATACGGGTCATCCGTAATGCCAGGGCGGACTTCAACTACACCGAGTTTCCCGAAATTAGTGATCATTGAGTCGATCGCCTTCATGTAGTTCTTGCCGAGGCCCCGCAACCATACTGCTCGCCGGCCAAAAGCCTGAACCCGTTTCTCACGCGGCTGAGAGGTATCCACTACAATGTTGTAGTCATCTTCAGTTAGTACGTGGTTGGGCACGCGCGCAGGCCAGAAGGTCGGCACGTAAGGGTCGTATTTCGGTCCGTAGCCGGCGTAGTAACCGGAGCGGCAACTCGCCGTATCTGTCTGCCATGGTACTGCCATCCAACGGGTCAGGGTGCCCGGACCCTGGCCGTAGAGAGCTCCGTTAGGCTTCAGCACCATCTCCTGAGTTAACTGCGTTCCGTAGTTTGGTTCCGGATCATCCGGCGATCGATGACGCACCCGGAACGGGGACATGTAGAGCGTGCCATGCCTCATGGGCCAGGTAAGTTCGCAACCGGGATGGAAGGCGTCGGCCAAACAGAAAGAGAGGGCCGCCCGATCAAGCATGGCTGGTTGTTCGGCAACAGGAACATCGTCGAGTGCGGTCGGCGGCGGCGGGGCATCAGGTTTCCAGTCGGAGACGAAATCACCGTTGGCCCAGCTTTGTAGAAATTGATACTGAGTTGGGGAGATTTCTAAATTCTGGCGCGGAGTGTCGGCCGGCGGAACGTCCATCGCATCGCCATATTCCCAGGGCCATGGAATCGGCGACCTTCCGTCGCGAGCATAATCTCTGAACATATTGCAGAACTGCACCCGCAATTCTGTGACAGATGCTTCCCGACTATTGTTGGACAAGCGCGCGATCAGATTTGGATCAGTGAAGTTGTAGCGACCGCCCGGTCCAAACTGAGTCGAGTAAGCATGATTGACCCATTGCAGTCCACCCAGCCGTTGGAAGATAGGGAGGATATCCCGGGTGAAGGATATCTCTCTGGGAAACGGCAACCGCCCCTCTGTCACAAACGTGTCCACGAGAAGATCGTACAACGTCCGGCCACCTTTGATCTGTGGTGCGTAGTTAGGCGGGGCCACGGTCACCCAGGCAGGATCCACAGGGATTGACTGTCCATCGATCTTAACCTCGGCTGTGACTGGACCATCAGAAACGTCGTCGTGCCAACCATCATTGTTTGCGAATGTAGTTGGCTTGGCGTCAGGTCCCATGAAAGATGCAGACACACCATGCCCACCCAGAAAGATTAAACGTCCGGAGTTGTCAGTGAGAAGCTCGCCTAGGTAGACGCTCGTTCCCATAAACTGCCCGGTGTCAAACTTGACTCCTGACTGGTCAGGCCCTTCAATCGAACGCGGACAGGGATCGATTGTCAATTCCGCTCGCGTAGGTATCCTCGTCACGCCGTCGATTTCTACTTCTGTTGAATTGCGCAGGAGTGTGGGATCGGTTTTGAGTGGCGAGTCCACAGCCGCTTCCGGGATGTCTAGTGCGAGTTGAAATTCGTACCAGGCTGCCTTCTTGTTGGCGACGTGCACCGTCCATTTTATGTCGGCATTGTCGGCGGTCAGTTCGGCGACTGCCTCTCCGCGAGCGTTGTAGCCGTAAATCCTGAAACGCGCGGCTTCCCGTTTAAGCGCGCCTTTCGCATCCTTGTAAAAGCCCGGCGGCTGAGGCAACGGCTCCAGAACCTCGGGTCCTAAGTAAAACTCGTCTTCACTGTTTCCCACGCGGGCCACGCCGATGGCGGGATGAATTGCGGCGCGAACTATTTTAGTGTCGCTGACTTGTTTGTCTTGAGGCATTCTTGCTCTCCTTTGAGGAATGAGGCGTTGTTTGACTGAGACGGCTGTCTAGAGCGGCTTAACTCCTTGGTGTAAGAGACGAGTAATTGCTATCGAGTGCATTGCCGCAGTCTATGTCGTAATCCAGAACTTGCTCAGATTGTCTTGATGCTTCCATAGTGATGCGGACAAAAGCACCTTCAGAGAACGATCAAGCGTTACATCGCGGTTACCCCCCAACACGCAGTCCTCCCAAAATCGGCGAAATACAATAGACAGAGACGATGATATTTTTGAAAAGAAAGTGCGGTCTGAGGAGGGCAAGAGGAGATACCTTCTTCGCAGGCTGAATTGATGAGCTTCCGTTACTAACAGTACGACCGTTCCGACACTTGTAAGGAATGAATTCGTACCGTAGCCGCCATATTTTACTCCGTTAGATTTAGGCCACTCGGTTTTCTATTCTGCCTTCCGGATTATTATTTTATCGCCCGGGTGTTTAGCTGTCCCAGTCACAAAGAGAAAGAGAATTTTGGTGCACGTACGTTCAGATGCGCATTGGCATTATCACATATTTGTAGTCGTATTCGCCGCCCTCCGCGGGTCGCAGTTGGGCTTGGGAGTTTCCGTCTTTGAATTCGAAAGCTACGGCGCCATCTCCAACCACATTCAAGAAGTCCTGAAGGTATTGAGCGTTGAAGCCAATGTCCACATCTTCGCCGGCGTAGTCTGTCTGGACTGTTTCGCTGGCTTCACCTTCTTCAGCATTCTGCGAGCTAATCACTAACTCGTTTGCCGCCAAGTGAAAACGAATAGCATGGGAACGTTCGTCTGACATTAAGGCCACTCGTCGAATCGCCTGGTTCAGAAGGGCGCCATCAAACGTGATCGACTTATCGTTGTTCTTCGGCATCACCATGTCGTAGTTTGGAAACTGCCCATACAACATGCGCGAAATCAGGAGTCGTGGACCGACCTCGAAAAAGATGTGGTTGCCGTCCATTCCCAGGCTGATGTCGCCTTCGTAGCCGGCTGTTAGCTTGTTCAACTCGGCGAGTGTCTTGCGCGGTATCAACGTGTCGATAGCATCGCTGCCATTAGCAACGCCTTTTTTCTCAACGTAAGCCAAACGGTGACCGTCGGTGGTAACCATCTTGGCTCCGGTGTCATCGAGAATGAACTTGGCGCCGGATAGGGTGTACCTCGACTCTTCCTGCGTGATCGCGAAAATCGTTCTATCGATAAAGACTTTTATGACGCCGGCGGGAATTTTAGTGGGAGTCGATTTAGAAGAAGGAACCTCAGGAAAAGCGTCCTTGGCCACACCGACCATCTTAAACTTGGTCTTATCGCAGGTTACCGTCACCCAGTCGTTATCTTCTTTCTTGAAGGTGACGGGAGCATCGGGCAGCAGTCTGGCAATTTCAAAAAGCTTTCTGGCCTGCACGCAGATGGAGCCGGGAGTTGAGATATCAGCATCGGTGTCACAGCGAATAGTGACATCCAGATCGGTTCCGGTCAGGCGGATATTATTCTCTCCAACCGACTCGATGAGAATATTCGAGAGGACCGGGATCGTGTTTTTCTTCTCGACCACTCCCTGAACGAAACTAAGTTCCTTCTGGAGGTTCTGCTTGCTGACGACAAATTGCATGTTCGACTCCTTAAGTTTTGCGCCTTCACTTACAGCCATTGGATTAGTCCTCGTTGCTTTCTACTTCTAATAACTAAAAGTATTTGTTTTTATTTCCAGCAGTAGTAGTAGTGCCTGTTGATTTGTGGAAAACCTACTCAACCTCAATTAGGCGCTCGGAATTCGATGTTCGAAAGTCAGTGGATCAAAATCGAAAATAAGGACCAAACTGTTCATAACCCTGCGACGGTGGTTGTCATTCTATTCTGTCACAGGCCTAGTTCCAAACAACTGTGGAAGGTTTTGAAGTAGGCCTGTCTTTCTCGACTACATAGTAAGGTCAGGCTCAGGAAAACTCTGTGGACAAACACTGACTATTTTTGCAGACCCTCTGACATGTCAAGTAGCAGCCGCTGGAAACTAGAGTCAGCGGAAGTTAACGATTGGATCTTTTCAACAGAGTGAATGACGGTCGTATGGTGCTTGCCGCCAAAAGCCCGACCGATCTCCGGATAGCTGTGCTTCGTCAATTTCTTGCAAAGGTACATTGCGATCTGACGCGGAAAAGCAAACTGCCGCGCGTTGTTTTTGGAGACCAGCTGATCAACGCTTAGTTTGTAGGCACTGGCTACAGTTTTCTGAATCTGTTCAATAGTGACGACACCCGGTTCCTCGTCACTGGCGATGTTTCTAATGGCATCCCTTGCCAGTTCCTTTGAGATTGGAATTCCCCGCAACGAAGAGATCGCTACCAGACGAATCAATGAACCTTCCAACTCTCGGACGTTGTTCTTCACCCTACTGGCGATGAAGAGAGCCACGTCATCCGGAATAGCAAATCCGATCGTTTCCGCTTTGCGTTTGAGAATCGCAACCTTCGTCTCCAAATCAGGCGGTTCTATGTCCGCGATTAGTCCCCATTCAAAGCGGGAGTGCAGTCTCTCTTCAAGCGTCGGTATTTCCCTGGGGGGACAATCAGAGCTGATTACTATCTGCTTCTGCTGCTCATAAAGGGCGTTGAAAGTGTGGAAAAACTCTTCCTGCGTGCGTTCCTTGCCGGCCATGAACTGAATATCGTCGATCAATAACACGTCAACCGACCGATACTTTTCTCTAAAGCCCTGGGTCTTGTCATAACGAATTGCATTGATCAGTTCGTTCATGAACCGCTCGGAAGACAAGTAGGAGAGCTTTAAATGAGGGTTTCGCTCTTTAATGGCCCGGCCACAAGCATGCATTAAGTGAGTCTTACCCAAACCCACACCACCGTAGAGATAAAGAGGGTTATAGGTCTTACCAGGCGACTCAGCGACGGCGAGCGACGCTGCGTGAGCAAATTGATTGCACGACCCTACAACAAAACTGTCAAAGGTGTACTTTGAATTTAGCCCCGGATCAAAGGCAAATTGTTTTGGAGGTACCGATGCAGCAGCAACCACTCTCTCGGCTGGAATTTCGGGCTTGTTGATGGTCGGGATTGCAACTGCAGGGGTCGTATCGGGATTCAGTATCTCCTGAACCACAGGGTTAAAGCTTTCTCCCGGGAGCACCCAGTCAACCGAATAGCCACCAAGGCTAACTTCTCCAAAGGACTGATCCATCAGGTTTGCATAATTGACCTTTACCCAATCCTGCACGACCTGATTTGGCGCTCGCAAACGGATCAGCCGTCGCGCGCTGTCGATTCCTTCGAACCGAATGGGGTGAAACCACGTCTCAAAACTTTCACCCTGGAGCTTTGTCTTAATTGTGCGAAGAACATTTTCCCAAAGATTATTTTCCACTAGACGCATCATCCCTACACGAGTAAATCCCGACACAGATGACCACCATCGCGGTCACCGACGTCACTGGAGGCGAGCAGCTGAAAAAACCCGTTTTGGATGGCTTGTATGCGAGAGACAAGTACCGACGCGAAAACGAGTAAGAAAGTTATTCACAGTGTTTTCCTCAGCTTTGTGGAAAACACTTACCAACCTTAAAGTAAAGCTTTAAGCTTATATTTATCAAGCACTTACAGGGGGGTGGCCTTGAACGAGTCGGAGACTAACACAGCGTTCGGTCAGAGGCAAGAGAGTGAGAACATAAAACATCGAGAGTCACGATGGGGTAACAAAAACAGGAAAATATCGAGTCCGTTGCAACTCATATTTTGAGGTTTGCTTCTCTTCCTCCGAACACGATTGCTATCCTGGATTCATTCTTCAGTCTGCGCTGAAGTCGATTTAGAAAATAGACGAAATGCGACTAGAAAGGCTCGTGCCTTTTGGGGTTGTTTAGAGGACTCTTCGCCAGTCTTTACTCGCCAGTTCACACAAGCACAGCGCTTACCACCCCATCCGGTAGTGCACTAATTTGAGCTTTTCTCTGTGCAACCTTTGTGGTCTCTGTGTCTCGGTGGTGAATTTACTGGGCAAACACCACCACAGAGGCACAGAGTACACAGAGGACACACAGAGATTTTCAAACCACGTCACCACCCCCATCCCGCTTCCTTGACATGAGGTCAGGGGGCCGCTAGTCTTACGGTTTTCTTTTTAGGGGAGAATTCTGACTATGTCCAAGAGAACCTTTCAACCGAACAACCGTCGCCGCGCAAAAACGCATGGGTTTAGAGCTCGTATGGCAACTAAAGCTGGCCGGCTGGTGCTGAAGCGGCGCCGTGCAAAAGGCCGCCACAGACTGACACCCGCCCATTACTAAACCCGGGTCGCAGTTCATGACCATGTATCTGCGTGGGAGCCAGGATTTTCAAAAAGTGTATCGGCAGGGCAGGCGTTACGAAGGTGTATTAATCACCGCATTTGTCTTACCCAACCAGCTTTCTCAAAACAGATTTGGCATTACCGCCTCGAGGAAGGCTATAGGAAATGCGGTTCAAAGGAATCGTTCCAAACGGCTGTTAAGAGAAACTTTTCGGTTGACCGAGCCGTCTTTGTCCGGTTTGCAGACGAAATACGATTGGGTAATAAACGCCAAACGTAGACTGCCAACCGTAAAAGTGACTGCCGCGATCGAAGAGTTTGAGAAGTTGGTATTAAGAGTAGCAAGAGAAGAAAGTAAGACCGAGACGTTTGTGTGAAGGTCGTGAAGTCATTACTCGTAGCATTAATCAGATTCTATCAACTCGTCATTTCACCTTTTCTTCCAGCTTCTTGCAGATTTTCTCCAACCTGCTCTGAGTACACATCCCAGGCGATCAGTCGTTACGGCGCCATTCGAGGAAGCATGCTCGGACTGCGCAGACTGCTACGTTGTCATCCATTCAGTCAGGGCGGCTACGATCCAGTGAAGTAGAACAGAGGACCCGAACGTTTTCGGCCGAACACTGATTCTGGCCGCCAATCTACATGCAACAAAAACGCCTAATAATCGCGCTCTTAATCTCCACTGCGATCCTTTTTATGTGGAGTTACCTGGCCCCCGTTCCCCCTCCGCCCGGTCCGGCTCCGCAGTCTCCATCGCCGCAAGCATCCAGTTCACAGCAGGCCGCTACTCCGCAGAGTGGCCCAGCAACAACGCCATCACCTGTTGCCGCGAGTTCTCCAGTTCCGCCAGTTAACGCCGCGCCTCATCGTACGGTTTTGATCAAGACTCCTTTATATGATGCAAAACTCGACAGCCGTGGCGCTGAAGCTATCAGTTGGATAATCAAAAAGAACAAGGACAGCGGTCGCGAGATCTATTCCGTTGCGGGACCCAGAAGCGCTCGTATCCCCCTTGAGCTTGTGTCTCCCGTGGGTCTGAAAAGGGAGCCCCGCGAGGCGCCGCTTCAGTTGGCAACCGGTGAGGCCGCGCTTGATAGTCTCCTGGCATCGTCCAATTACTTGATCGAAGGCGTTGATGGCAACGCAGGAGATATCGAGCTTAGTTTGGCTCCTGATGAGAAGAAGCGAATCTCGTTTCTATTGCGCGACCCCGTTACCGGTTTAGATGTCGTCAAGACGATCGTGTTTGATGCTGCTAATTACACCGCAGACCTGGAAGTAACTATCAAACGTGGTGACAAGATACTTCCGCAGGCCAGGGTAAGGCTTGGCCCAAGCATTGGTGACCAGGGCGTAAAGCATTACTCGTTTTATTCAGTTGCTCCCGAGGCGGTGGCTGCGATTGGAGACGGGGTGGAGCGTCATCAGCCAAACTCGATCAATGTAAACAAGAATTCTCCAGATCTAATGGCTCTGCCTGGACCAGTTGACTGGGCTGGTGTGGGCGATACCTATTTTGCAATGGTCGCCGTCCCGTCTCAGAGACTTGAGGGCCTTGAGCTCAGAACTACCCAGTATGACTACACTGGCAATGGCAATCCTGAGAGCCGATTTCTAACCAACGCGTGGGTTCCGGTTCCTACCGACGGCACTCGCACCGTGATTTACACGGGCACGAAGGACCATTTTCTACTTACGGATGCGAGTAAAAACATTAGCCAGGCCGTGGCTCGACCTATCGATTTAGAGGGGCTCATCGACTACGGTTGGTTCAGCTGGATGTCGAGACCGCTGGCAGTGCCAATCCTGAAGGCGATCAAGTGGCTAAGCCAATTAACCGGCAGTTACGGCGTAGCAATAATCTTATTTACCATCGTTATCTATTCACTGTTTTTCCCGCTGAAGTGGCGCTCTTCAAAGTCGATGAAGAAGGCGCAAAAGCTTGCTCCCAAAATGAAGGAGCTGCAGGAAAAGATTAAGGGGATGAAACAGAACGACCCGCGGCTGAAAGAGCTTCAGGTCGAACAACTGCGCTTGATGAAGGAGGGGAATCCACTTGGTGGTTGTTTGCCTTTGCTCATCCAAATGCCTTTCCTCTTTGCACTGTACCGGGCCATTACTATCTCACTTGATTTTCGACAAGCGACTTTCCTTTGGCTGCCAGACCTCTCATCAGGTGATCCCTATCACATCCTCGAGGTGTTGATGGCGGGCACGATGATTGTGCTCCAGCTGATCACTCCGGCACCTTCGGCCGATCCGTTACAGCGAAAGATGATGGCTATAGGCATGCCGATATTCATGTTATATGTCCTTTGGGGTGCACCCTCCGGGCTGCTACTCTATTGGCTGGTGGGAAATATCGTGGGCTTCAGTCAACAGTTTGTAATTAATAAGTTGACGAATACTGACGGCGGAGAACCACCGCCACCGGAGAAGCCTGTCAAAGGTGGCTCGAAGAAGGGAAATGGAAGCTCGCGGGCAGCAACTGCGTAATTTGATTTTGTCCCCGGAGTTTTAAACAACAATGCCAGAAGACAATTGCGCCAACGCCGGAAATTTTCTTCAGTCAGTATTTCAAGGTATTGGACTGGAGCTCGAAGTCGCGGTTCACGAAACCTCCACCGAGTGCTTGCTGGATTTGAGTGGCCCTGATGCCGGCATTTTGCAGGCCGAGGGGGCAGAGCTTTTGCAGGCGATCCAGCATCTGCTTAATCAGGCCTTTGGCCGGAAGCTTGCTGAAGGACAGCGACTGGTTTGTGACGTCGAGGGCTTTCGAGCCACTCGCGAGGCCGAACTTCGGGCGATGGCCAAGCTCGCCGCCGAGCGAGTCCGCGCAAGCGGGACTCCATTCGTTTTCGGTGAGATGAACTCCAATGAGCGGCGAATTATTCACCTCACTCTCGCCGAGTCTGCTGACCTCCATACCGAGTCAGTTGGAGAGGGAGCGGATCGAAAATTAAGAGTCTCGTTAAAGAGCTCCGGATAAAGCTCTCAGTTCTCTTTACCTTCCTGCAGTTTCAACCGCGATGGATACCATAGTCGCAGTCGCAACACCGTCTGGCCGCAGTGCGATCGGTGTGGTTAGGCTGAGTGGACCAGGATCGGTTGAGATCCTCCGTGGCTTAATTCGCGATGTAGGGTTCATGCCTGAACCAAGCCGAGTTGTCCTCAAACGAATTACAGCGGATGACTCAGAAGAAGTTCTCGACTATGCCCTCATCAGTTATTTTGAAGCTCCCAATTCGTTTACCGGTGAAGACATGGTTGAGATCAGTTGCCATGGCTCTCCGGTAATTCTCCGACAACTCCTCAATCAGATCCAAAGGCTCGATGCGCGGCTCGCTGGACCAGGTGAGTTCACAATGCGAGCGTGTAAGAATGGAAAGTTGAATCTGAGCCAGGCCGAAGCAATCCGTGATCTGATCAATGCCCAGACCCACGCCGCAGCCCAGCAGGCAACTCGCCAACTAAAAGGAGAGCTGTCGCTGGCGCTCCAACCCTGCAAGCAAGAACTCATTAGTGTGATAGTCAAATTGGAATCGGCCCTTGAATTCGTCGAAGATGATTTGCCTCAGCTTCAGCAATCGGAGATGGCGCGCCAACTAGCCGAGATCATTACGACGGTTAAAGATCTCGCTCTTACTTTTCAGCGAGGTCAGCTCTTAAGAGATGGAATAAAGGCCACCTTAATCGGGCGCCCTAATGTTGGTAAGTCTAGTGTGTTCAATAGGTTACTGCGGTCAGACCGTGCGATTGTGACAGAGGTTCCGGGGACCACGAGGGATAGCCTGACCGAATCAATTAGTCTACAAGGCATCCCCGTCGTGCTGACCGATACTGCCGGTATCCGAGTAGCCGGCGACAAGATTGAGGAGATTGGAGTCCAGCGAACACATCGAGCCATGGCTGACGCGGATCTGCTGGTAGTGGTGCTCGATGGTTCAAGCGATCTACTACCAGAGGACCACTCAGTCCTGGCGCAGGTAGATCAAACAAAGCATATTGTAGTGGTCAATAAATCCGACCTTCCTTCAGCCAGCCTCGACGGCGAACTCAATCGACACAGCGTGGTCCATCTCTCAGCCTTGACAGGCGAGGGACTCGACCGTCTCAGTGCTGCTATACTAGCGCCCTTCGGCAGTGTCGACTCTGAAGCTGTTGGGTTACTTATTACCAACAGCAGGCATCATGATCTGTTGCAGCGGGCGCAGCGCTCGCTGGAAGAATCATCGGAGCTACTTGGTAACCACGCAAGCGAAGAGGTCGTACTCGTCGGCTTACACAATGCTCTTAAGTTTCTCGGCGAGATCACGGGAGAAACGACAGCGGACGATATCCTGACTCAAATATTTAGTACCTTCTGTATAGGCAAGTAATGATGGTTTTCGACGAAGTCTTTGACGTGATCGTGATAGGCGGCGGACATGCTGGTTGCGAAGCTGCGTCTGCCTCCGGGCGCCTGGGATCTCAGACAGCATTAGTAACGCTTAACCTGGATCTCATTGGCCAGATGTCATGCAATCCCGCCATCGGTGGCATAGCCAAGGGACACTTGGTGCGAGAGATTGATGCGCTCGGTGGAATCATGGGCCGCGTTATCGATCGGACCGGCATTCAGTTTCGACTATTAAATCGGTCCCGAGGGCCCGCGGTTCAGTCGCCACGCGCTCAAGCCGACCGCGCCCTCTATCGGACGGAAATGCGAGCCACCCTGGAGAACACGCCTAACCTCCATTTGCGGCAAGGCATGGTCATCGACCTGCTGGTTCGGAACGAGAAGATCATGGGAGTCGCCATGCAGGACGGTCGGCAAATAGGCGCCTCCGCAGTTGTGATTGCGGCGGGCACCTTCCTAAACGGTTTGATTCACACCGGCCGACGATCGTACACGGCCGGCAGGATGGGTGAACCGGCGTCGATCGAATTGGCCGAGGTTTTGAAGCGGTTAGACTTTCCGGTGGGAAGATTGAAAACCGGAACTCCTCCTCGGCTCGACGGGCGAACAATTAACTGGGACGCGTTTGAGAGCCAGAGCGCGGACGAAAACCCCGTGGCGTTTTCCTTCTCGACCGAGCGCATTGAGCAAGCGCAGATACAGTGTTATATCGGCTATACGACAAACAGTCTCCATGACGCGATACGAAGGAACCTCCACGAATCGCCACTCTACTCCGGTCAAATCAAAGGAGTAGGACCACGTTATTGCCCGTCGATCGAGGATAAGGTAGTCAAGTTTGCCGACAAGGATCGTCACCAGCTTTTCCTGGAGCCCGAGGGTCACGACACGAATGAAGTTTATCTGAACGGCTTTTCTACCTCGCTACCAGCCGGGATGCAACAGGATTTGGTGCGGATGATCCCGGGACTGGAAGAGGCGAGGATCATCCGTCCGGGTTATGCCATTGAGTATGATTTTGTCGACCCACGCGAGCTTGGCGCGGATTTACAGAGCCATAGGATCAACGGACTGTTCCATGCGGGCCAGGTAAATGGCACTACCGGATACGAGGAAGCCGGTTGTCAGGGCTTGCTTGCCGGGATAAACGCTGCACTGCTTGTCCAGGGTCGTCCTGCTTTCAGGCTAAGGCGCGAGGAGTCGTACATCGGAGTATTAGTGGATGATCTGATAAGACAAGGTGTCGATGAGCCCTACAGGATCTTTACTTCCAGAGCCGAGTGTCGGCTGGCGCTGAGGCATGACAATGCCGATGAAAGACTCAGGCGATATGGGCGAGAAATTGGGTTGGTTGGGGATGGTGATTGGGAGCGGTTTAACCAGCGACGCGATAGGATTGCAAGAGTCAAGGCTGCCCTCAAAGATACGCGACTCAAGAAGTCGGATGCAGCATATTCCGCTGCCGCGGCCAGCGTCCCAAGTGACCTGGGTGACTCAATAAATCTGGCGGACCTTGCTCAACGACAAGGCATCGGTCCGGACGCAATCCAGCAGTTGCTCCCCACCGAGGTTCGAATGGCAACTTGCTTGGGAGATCTTGAGTTCGCGTTGGCCGACAATCTATATGCCGGTTACATTAAGACTCAACAAGCGGCTGTGCAGCGCCTGCATAGTCATGATTCGACACCAATCCCTGAGACTTTGGACTTTCGGGCTTTAGACGGGATTTCGCACGAAATGGCTGAGCGTCTGGAGCGCGCCCGTCCGAGGACTTTCGGTGACGCCAGGAATATACCCGGTCTCACGCCAGCAGCTCTTTCGACTCTATTTGTCAATGTGAGCACTTAGCCGCCGGCTTGCTGGCGTAATGTTTCACATGTCCCCCGCCGATGTGCGTATCTGACAGGCTCTGCCAGATGCAATGTTTCACGTGTCCCGTTCTCGGGGCTACTCTCGTTAAATCCGATAAAACCCAGTTTCAAGTCGTCCTCGGTAGAAACTTTCCTGGTCGCATGGTAAGTTAGCGGCCTGGGTTTTAGTGGTTCGGTTGCTATATACATGGCAAAAACGATCGCAATAGCAAACCAAAAAGGCGGCGTGGGTAAGACCACTACGGCCGTGAATCTCGCTGCCGTGCTTGCCTCTTCGGGGATACCAGTGTTGCTGGTGGACGCTGATCCGCAGGGGAATGCGACGTCGGGTGTGGGTATTCAGCGAGGCACCTTTCGAAAAAGCATCTATCACTCGATCGTTCTCGGGGAACCAGTCGAAGACGCGATTTTGTCTACGGAGATTCCTTATCTGGAAGTTCTGCCGGCAAATAAAGACCTTGCCGGCGCCGAGGTAGAGCTTGTAGAAATAGAGCATCGTGAATTTCGACTAAAGACCGCGCTGGCAGCAGCCGCTGAAACTTACCGGTATGTGATTATTGACTGCCCTCCTTCATTGGGCCTCTTAACGCTAAACGCGCTGACAGCGGCCCAGTCGTTGTTGGTCCCAATACAGTGCGAGTACTACGCGCTTGAAGGCGTGACAGAGCTGTTCGATACATTGGCCCGAATTCGGCGCCTTCATAATCCGACCCTCACCATTGAAGGACTTCTCCTTACGATGTATGACGAACGTACTAACCTCGCTACCGCTGTGGCTTCAGATCTGCGCGACTTTTACGGCCGACAGGTCTTCGAAACCGTCATTCCTCGAAACGTCCGCTTGGCCGAAGCCCCGAGTTACGGGAAGCCCATTACACTCTATGACGCCCATTCCAAAGGCGCAGAAGCATACCGCCAGCTAGGTAAGGAGATAATCGCGCATGACAACACGAAAGGCGTTGGGTCGGGGGCTGGGAGCTCTTTTGTCGGCTGAAGGGACAGCCACGGCAAGAGAAGATACCAACGAGATCCCCATTGATCTGATCGACCCCGGTACGTTACAGCCTCGGTTCGTTTTCGACGATGCCAAGTTGGATGATCTAGCGCAATCGATCACCGCCAATGGAGTAGTGCAGCCCCTCCTGGTCCGCCGAAAAGGAGCGCGATATGAACTGATTGCGGGTGAGCGTCGTTGGCGAGCCGCTCAGCGAGCGGGATTGACCAGTGTTCCTGTGGTTGTTCGTAATGTGACCGATGACAAGGTTCTCGAGCTTGCCCTCATCGAAAATATCCAGCGAGAGGATTTGAACCCAATCGAAGAGGCGCGCGCGTACAGGAAGCTCATCGAAACACTCGGGCTTACCCAGGAGACCGTAGCAGAGCGTGTGGGCCGGGACCGTTCATATGTAACCAACTACTTGCGCTTACTCAAGCTACCGGACGATCTGCAAGAGCTCCTTCAGGTAGGCCGACTATCTACAGGCCATGCGAGAGCTCTCTTAGGTGCCGAACACGTTGACGTTCAGCGCAGACTAGCGCGAAAGGTTATTGAGCAAGACCTCTCGGTGCGAGCTACTGAGCGACTGGTGAAGCAGACGACCGAGGCTCGGCCGGCGCGCGCCAAGGCGATCATTAAACCGGAAGAGGCGGACGCTAATATACGTGCGGCCGAAACCAAGTTACGTCGAAGGTTCGGGACCCAGGTCAGAATAGTCCAGTCCCGAGGTGAAGAGACCGGTAAGATCGAATTGGAGTTTTACAACCAAGGGGATCTGGATCGACTTTATCGGTTGTTGCTTCTCGACGCAAGCGCTAAGCTTTACTTTGTATATCGGAAGGGAAAGAACAGAGCAAGTGTGTTGTTGTACTAAGTACAAACATGGGACGGTCTGTGCGTGCTTGACCCGTTTTTAAGCGGGGTGTTAGACTCCGACGCTTTTCCGTGCGTCAATTCAGTTAGGGGGGATGTGCTCTTGTTAGCTTTGGCGGAGGGTTCTATTCAATTGGTCCCGGATGGGACCTTGCTCTTCCACTTGGCGCTGATCGTCGTCATGGTGGCGCTTCTAAACGCAACCTTGCTGAAGCCCATCAATCGTATTTTGGAAGAACGCGAGCGACTAACAAGGGGGCGTTTCAGCGAGGCGCGACAAACGCTTGTTTCTGTTGATGAGAAATCGCTTGAGTATGAACGTCGTCTACGCGAGGCGCGCGCCGAAGGGTATGCCTTAATGGAGCGCGAGCGTGTTGCTGTTTCTGAGGAACGCCAACGAAAGCTGAGTGAGGTCAAGTCAGAAATAGCTCGTCTACTGTCAACTGAGAAAGAAAAGCTGAAGGTCGAGGGTGAGCAAGTCAGAAGCAAACTAGCGGTGGACGCGCGTAGCATCGCTTTGGAGATCGGACAACAAATCCTTGGTCGACCAGTCAGTTAAGTGCGAATCGAAAATCTTCGTGGGTAGGTCCTAATATTGTCTCTTGTAGGTTTTAGTTTATTCACCTTCTTCGAACTGATCGATTCCGGAGCGTATCCATGGTGGAACACTCCGGGTATTGAGCTGTGGAAGTTTGTTAACCTGGCGATTTTTATTGCTTGCGGGTTCCTCCTGCATCGTCGCTTTGGAAGACCAATTCGGGAAGCTCTACGCGCCAGAAGCGTGGGGATTAAGAGGGAACTTCAAGCAGCCCGCGAGGAAAGGGACCAGGCGCTCGCGAAGTTATCAGAAGTGGAAGCGCGCTTCGCGAAGCTTGACGCCGAGGTCGCGGCCATTAAGGAAAAGACCAGAGCAGAGGCTGAGGCAGAAAAGGCACGCCTTGAGGCTGCTACTGAGGCTGAAATTGCCAAAATGAGAGAGCAAGCTAAAAGAGAGATTGAGAGCGCTGGCAAAGTTGCGAGACATGAATTGAGGAGATTTGCGGCTGAAGAAAGCGTGCGCCTGGCTGAAGAAATTTTGGAGCGAGAAATAAGGCCTGAGGACGATGCACGGCTGACGAGCATGACAGTGAGCGAACTTGGGAGGGCCCAACCGTGAGTTCACAAACCGTTGCCCGCCGTTACGCGACCGCCCTCGCCGACGTAATAATTGAGCGAAGTGAGGCAGCTGAAGTCCGGGAAGAGTTGGCAGGCTGGGAGAGGATGCTTATCTCCAATCCTCCTTTGCTCGAAGCGTTCACTAATCCGACCGTGCCTTATGAGCAGAAGGCAAAGGTCCTTAATGAGCTAATTGCGCGAACGAAGGTGCGGCCCACCACCGGGAACTTCCTTCGGATACTGCTAAAGAACCAACGCCTGGCTGAGCTCGATGAGGTCAATGCTAAGTTGGACCATGTGCTTGATGAGCGTTCAGGTGTGGTAAGCGCCCAGGTAACGTCAGCCCGTCCGGTGGCCGATTCGACAAAGGCGGCACTTGAGGAGAAACTAGGCGTCATCACCGGAAAGAGAATACGTTTGAGTTTTCTGACTGACGAAGCGCTTCTTGGTGGGATCGTGACTCGAATCGGATCGACAATCTACGACGGTTCGGTGCGCAATCAACTTAAGCGACTCGGTGAGGAACTTGCTGGTCAATAGCTAGAGGATAACGATGGAACCAATTAGAGCAGACGAAATCAACGAAATCATTCGGAAGCAGATTGAGAGCTTCGAGGCCGGAGTGACGGTCATGGAAGTTGGTACGGTCATCAAGGTCGGTGACGGTATTGCCGAAATTCATGGACTGGAAAAGGTGATGGCCGGCGAGTTGTTGGAATTTCCACACGACGTTCGCGGACTCGCATTGAATCTCGAGGAAGACAAGGTCGGCGCGGTGCTCTTTGGTGAATATCAAGCGATCAAAGAGGGAGATATTGTTAAGCGAACAGGCCGCATCATGCAGGTCCCAGTTGGAGATGCCATGGTGGGTCGAGTTGTAGACGCGCTTGGCAATCCTATAGATGATCGCGGTCCCATCATAACTGACACGTATTTTCCCATTGAACGGATCGCCCCCGGTGTAGTCGATCGGCAACCAGTTAAAGAACCACTGCAGACCGGCCTCAAAGCGATCGACGCCATGGTGCCGATCGGACGCGGCCAGCGCGAACTAATCATTGGTGATAGGCAGACTGGCAAAACCGCAGTAGCCGTGGACACAATTATCAATCAGAAGGGCAAAGACGTAATTTGCATTTACGTCGCTATCGGGCAGAAAGCGTCTACAGTCGCGCAGGTAGTGAAAACGCTGACAGACTTTGGCGCCCTTGAGTACACGATCGTGGTCAAGGCAACAGCCTCAGATCCCGCCGCGATGCAATTTCTTGCTCCTTATTCCGGAGCGGCCATGGGCGAATATTTCCGCGACAATGGCCGGCATGCGTTGACCATCTACGATGATCTCTCTAAGCAGGCTGCCGCTTACCGCGAGATATCGCTGCTGCTTCGCCGTCCGCCGGGTCGCGAGGCTTACCCTGGAGACGTTTTCTACCTTCACTCGCGTTTGCTCGAGCGCGCCGCCAAATTGTCTGACCTGAAGGGCGGTGGTTCGTTAACCAGTCTTCCTATTATTGAGACGCAGGCCGGAGACATTTCGGCGTACATTCCGACCAACGTGATTTCGATTACCGATGGACAGATATTTCTGGAAGCTGATCTTTTCAACAGTGGTATTCGCCCGGCGATCAACGTTGGCAACAGCGTGTCTCGCGTCGGCGGCTCCGCGCAGATCAAAGCTATGAAGCAAGTCGCGGGTACACTGCGAATCGATCTGGCTCAGTTCAGGGAACTACAAGCCTTCGCACAGTTTGGTTCCGATTTAGATAAAGCGACCCAGGATCAACTTGCGCGTGGACAGCGTTTGGTGGAGATTCTAAAGCAGCCCCAGTATCACCCGATGAACGTGGAGAACCAGATCCTTGTCATCTGGGCCGTCAGCAATGGCTACGCCGACTCAGTGCCTGTCGAAGATGTGCGACGCTTTGAGGCCGAGCTCCTCAAGTTTGTCGAAAACTCTCATCCTGGGCTCTTGCAGAGTATCCGCGAAAAGAAGAGTTTGACCGACGAGATCACCACGGATCTTAAGCAGGCCTTGAGCGACTTCAAGGACATTTGGAATGAACGAACAAGTGCTGCTTTAGCTGAATCAGCGGCCCAGCCTGCTTCCGCCGGAGCTTAGTCATAGCCGCAAATGCCGAACCTTTTAGACATTCGCCGGCGCATTAAGTCGGTAAAGAACACGCAGCAGATTACGAAGGCCATGAAAATGGTTTCGGCTGCGAAGCTCAAACGCGCTCAAGACCGCGTCGTTACCGCCCGCCCATTCGCGAACAAGATGATGGAAGTTCTGGGCGGACTTGCGGATCGGACGGACGAAGATTTTCACGATCCCTTACTCGATGCGCGCGGAGACGAGCGTTATCTGCTCGTGCTGGTGACGGCTGACAAAGGTCTTTGCGGAGCCTTCAATACGAACCTGATCAAGGCCGCCCAGGCTTTTGTTGCTGCTAACCCAACTAAGCAAATCGAGATTTTGGCAGTTGGACGTAAGGGCCGGGATTTCTTTCGCCGGCGAGGAGCCATGCTGGTCGGTGAATACATAGGCCTTACCGGCAAGGGACGTGTCGATTTCTCGGAAGCGCTCGAAGTAGCTCGCGATGTCATTAAGCGATTTACGGATAACCAGGAGATTGATAAGGCATTTATTATTTACAATGAGTTTAAGTCAGTGATGCAGCAGCGCGTAATAACTGAGCAGTTGCTGCCGGTCGCTCGCGGAGCGTCTGCCGACGCGCAGGATTCGGCAACGTCAGCGCAACCAGTCAACCGCGTCGACTACATCTACGAACAGCCTCCCCAGGAGATCTTCGCACGTCTGCTTCCTCGCCTGGTGGAAACGCAGATCTTTCGAGCTTTGCTCGAGTCGATTGCTTCCGAACAAGGCGCACGAATGACCGCCATGGATTCCGCTTCCAAGAACGCACGCGAGCTGATCGATTCGCTGACTCTTAACATGAACCGAGTTCGGCAAGCGGCAATCACGAATGAAATTATTGAAGTCGTGTCAGGCGCCTCCGTTCAATAGCCTTCGCAGGATCAACTACATCATCATGAGGGAAGCCGTCGATTGCGGCTTCCCTTTGTTCTTCTTTACACCCCAATGACTAAGGCAAACTCGGATCGGAACATTCCCAAGACAAATTCATCCGCTTCGGGTCGAACCTGGCGTTATGGACCAGTAGTCCTCTGGATGATAGTCATCTCGATTGCTTCGACGGCTGAATTTTCCTCGATGAATACCTCGCGGTTTCTCGGCCCCTTCCTTCACTGGCTCTTTCCCAATCTCAGCGGGGCTGGGTTGGCGGCGATACACTTTCTGCTGCGTAAGGCCGGGCATTTCACGGAGTACGCTATTCTGGCCTTTCTTGCTAGTCGAGCCTTTGTTACTTCCTCCAACGCTTTCATTCGGCGTCACTGGTTTGGGCTAGGACTACTCCTGGTTACGTGTTACGCCTTGCTCGATGAATTCCACCAGAGTTTCGTGCCATCCCGCGCCGCTTCCCTTTACGACTGCGCGATCGACGTGGCAGGTGGGTTGACGGTCTTGTTGATCTTTAGGTTCTATGCCAACAGGCGTATAGAGTACAACCTTTAGGTTGCCGCTTTAGCAACCAAGCAAGCACTTGGGAACCACGTAGCTCTTTGGCCACCGCGCAAGCTAAAGCCTGTACTCTATACGCCTGTTGTCCTTCAGTGGGGCCTTTATCCAATGTTTTTTTCGGGTTAGGATGTGACGGTGAACTTACCAAACAAGCGCTTCGTATTAACAGAACGGCGATTTCGCTGCCACCAAATGTGCCACCAAACAGGAGAACCTTATGGGAATTCTTGATGTCATCCGCTCGCAGTTTATTGAAGTCATCGAATGGCTCGATGATTCAGGCAATACCATCCTCTATCGTTTTCCCGTTCAGGGGCAGGAGATCAAGAACGGAGCCCGCCTTACCGTAAGAGAGTCGCAGGCGGCCGTGTTTGTTTTCCAGGGACAAATTGCAGATGTATTCGCTCCCGGCCTCTACACCATCGATGGCGGCAATACGCCGATCCTTAGCAAACTCGGCGCCTGGATGCATGGCTTCAATTCGCCGTTCAAAGCTGAGGTCTATTTCGTCAACACCAAACAGTTCACGGATCTGAAGTGGGGAACTTCGAATCCGGTGATGATGCGCGACACGGATTTTGGCATGGTCCGCTTGCGGGCTTTTGGCATTTACTCGTTTCGGGTCAGCGATCCGCGGGCTTTCATTAAGGAGATTGCCGGGACAAATGCGCATTTCGTAACCGAAGACATTGAAGGCCAGCTCAAACGAAGCCTGGTCAGTGGCTTTAGCGATGCTTTGGCAGAATCAAAGATCGCTGCGCTTGACCTGGCGTCAAACTACGATGAGCTCGGTAAGTTTACGCGGACAAAGCTCGCCGAAGACTTCAAGGTCTTTGGGTTGGATCTGACGAAGATGGTAATCGAAAACATCTCGTTACCGGCAGAAGTTGAAGCTGCCATGGACAAGCGAACCTCAATGGGAGTTATTGGCGACGTTGGACGCTACGCTCAATTTCAGGCAGCCGATGCCATGCGCGATGCAGCGCAAAATACCGGCGGCGGCGGTGCGGCCACAGGCGCTGGTCTGGGCGCGGGCTTCGCGATTGGCAATGCTATGGCTGGCGCCATGAGTAACGCCATGAATCAGTCGAAAAGTGATTCTGGTGGAGGAAGCGAAGGCGGGGCCAAAGTGAAGTGTGCCAAATGTGGGGCAGTTAACCTGGCTAACTCAAAGTTCTGTAACGACTGTGGGGCCAAGATGGAAGTAGCTGGCCAGACAGTGCCTTGCGCCAAATGCGCAGCACAAGTGCCAGCCGGTTCGAAGTTCTGCAACGAGTGTGGAACCAAAGTCGAATAGGTGCCCAGGAACGGCTTTAAATCACAACTTGATGGAAATTATGGGGGCGTCACTCGGTGGACGTCCCCTTCTTTCGTCCGCACCGGGGTGCCAACCGCCTGACGCCCTACAAAGTTTGCCATCCTACTATGTGCCTTTAGTGTATTTGTGGACATTCATCGTGTTATGCTGTCGCATCGCACTCCGGCCTACAGCCTCGTTAATTAGGGATTAATTTACATGTTTAATCAGTTCAAAGGTCCACGCAGAGTAGTGATCACCGGCATGGGGTGTGTAACTCCACTCGGAATCGGGCGAGAGACATTCTGGAATGCGATGATCAATGGCGAAAGCGGTGTGCGCCGGATCGAGTCGTTCGATGTCTCTGAGTCCCCCGTGAAGATCGCCGCCCAAGTCCCCGACTTCGACTGGGAAGCACAGCTCAACCCGAAAGATCGCAAACACGTTCCGCGAACGGTGCCGCTCGCTTTGGCAGCGGCCAGAGAAGCTCTTGAAGATTCCGCCTTGGCCACGGCCGATTTTACGATGGAAGAGCGGCGCGCGTTTGGAGTGGTCCTGGGCACCGGTGGCGGCGGACTCGCTTTCACCGAGCAACAGTATGCCTACTGGTACATTGGTCCAGTTTATAAGGCAAGTGTCTACACCATTCCTGCCTCAACACACGGTGGTCTATCGAGCGAACTCTCGATGGCGTTTGGGCTGCGCGGTCTTTCCCACATCGTTTCGACCGGTTGTACCAGTTCGACGGACGCGATTGCTTACGCGGCCCAACACATCGCGCTCGGTCGCCAGGATGTGATGTTAAGCGGCGGCGTCGACGCTCCCATCGCGCCCGGCATTCTCGCGGGTTTTAACCTCATGACCGTTTTGACCAATGATTTTAATGACGAGCCTGGGCGCGCTTCGCGTCCATTTGCGTTGAATCGTTCGGGCATCGTATTGGGAGAGGGCGCCTGGATCTATGTGCTGGAAGAGTTGGAGCACGCTCAGAGCCGGGGTGCAAAAATCTATGCTGAGATTGCGGGCTACGGAGCCACATGTGATGCCTATCATCGCGTGCGCCCCGATGCGACCGGCGATGAACCCGCTCGGGCCATGAAGCTGGCCCTCGCAGACGCCGGTTACAATCCTGAAGAAGTCGATTATGTGAATCTGCACGGTACGTCGACCGTTCTTAATGATCGGATTGAAACCAGTGCACTGAAACTTGCCCTGAATGGTCAGGCGATTACGACTCCGATGTCGGCCACAAAGTCGCAGATTGGGCACCCGCAGGGCGCCAGCGGCGCCGCGGGATTGGGCGCGGCCCTGTGCGCAATGCACACGGGAATGATTCCGCCGACGATCAATTTGGATGAACCCGACCCTGAATGTGACCTGGATTACGTAGCCAATAAGGCGCGGAAAGCGGACGTGCGAATCGCGTTATGCAACTGCATCGGATTTGGGTCCAAGAATAGCGCGTTGGTGGTGGCGAAGATGTGAAGCAAACTGTTAGTTTGCGGTTGACGTTACTGTCGAAGCCGGTTGGAAGTTACTGGAACCTCAGCATCCTTGAGCCCATCGCAACCCCGCAAACTAACAGTTTGCTTTACCAGTATTTCAAATTCCTATGTCACAAATTACTGAAGAATTAGTACTAGACGCGTTGCGCCAAATCGAAGATCCCGATCTTCACAAGGACATCGTCAAGCTCGGCTTTATCAAGGACCTCAAGATCGACGGCGGCGTAGTTTCGTTTCGCATCGTTCTGACCACTCCGGCGTGCCCGGTCAAAGCCGAGATGGAGAGTGCGGCCCGCGAGCTGGTTGGAGCGTTGCCTGGCGTTACTGCCGTGAACGTCACGATGGACGCGGAGGTTCCCAAAGGCCGCGGCATTGGCGACAAGCTTGCCGTTGAAGGAATCCGCAACATCATAGCCGTGTCTTCCGGGAAGGGCGGCGTAGGCAAGTCGACCGTCGCAGTGAATCTCGCGGTCTCGCTTGCTCTCGACGGCGCGCGCGTGGGCGTGATGGATATGGACGTCTACGGTCCAAACGTTCCCATCATGTTGGGAGCGGCCGACGCCCGGCCTGAAGTCGAAGTCAATAAGCTAATTCCGATAGAAGCGTACGGCGTCAAACTTATGTCGATGGCGCTTCTGCAACCCGGCGACAAGCCAATGATCGTGCGTGGTCCGATACTCCACGGGCTTGTAAAACAGTTTCTGACGGACGTGAAGTGGGGCGAGCTGGACTATTTGATCGTCGATATGCCGCCTGGAACGGGTGACATTCAGTTGTCGTTGGCCCAGTTGGTGCCGGTTCAGGGTGCGGTTTTGGTAACGACGCCGCAGGATGTTGCGGTGGCTGATGTGCGCCGCGCGCTTCGTATGTTTGAGACGGTCGCCATCCCAATTCTGGGGATCATCGAAAACATGAGCTATTTTATTGCCCCTGATACAGGCAACCGCTACAACATTTTTGGTGAGGGCGGCGGTGGAAAACTAGCCGATATGTATCATGTCCCCCTACTGGGAACCATTCCCCTGGGAATGGAAGTTAGGGAAGGCGGGGACAAGGGCGTTCCGGTTGTTGTTAGTCATCCGGATTCGCCGCAGTCTGTCGCGTTCAGGCGCGTCGCCGAAGAGGTCGCCCGCCAGGTTTCGATTGAGGCCATGAAACCTGAACTTGTCGTTTTGGGCAAAGGTCAATAAGATGGGCCTTGAATAGTTGGACTTGGGTCCTGGTCTTGGTACGATTTCAAACTCCTGGGTGCCGCTAAAAGTCCCTCAGGCCAAAGACCATGAGTTAAGACGCAATAATTGATACGAAGGAGTTCATTTAAAACATGTCAACACAACACACTACCACCACTGAAACACCTGCTGTCGCAACTGGTGCCCCAACCATGACACTGCATGTCACCGATCCGGCGGTCGTTGAGATTAAGAAGTTTATGGAGAGCGAAGAGGGTCTGCCGGAAACGTCAGGACTTCGGGTTCGCGTTGTCCCTGGCGGCTGCTCAGGATTCCAGTACAGCCTGAATATTGAGGAGGAGTCTCGCCAGGGCGATTTTGTTCTTGACGAAAAAGGCGTGAGGCTTTTTGTCGATATGTTTAGCGCTCAATATCTGAACGGTGTGCAGATCGACTATGTCACCGGCGTAATGGGTTCGGGTTTCACCTTTACGAATCCGAACGCAACGGGAAGCTGCGGTTGCGGCACTTCGTTTACCGCATAGTCAGGACAGACATTCCTGCTGACTGGCGAAACGACGGGACGGACCAGAATGTCTGTCCGCTCAAGGCGCGCGCGATTTATTGGCTCGGTGATCTATGAAAGATCATCGAGCCACTTTCGCGTTTAGCCTTCTGGGGGCGGACTCCTTCGGTAGTTATAGTTGGGAATGGCACTTGTGCCCGCTGCGACAAGCGCGGACAAGTCCGCTTTCAAAAGAGTGGGGATTGTTTACCGAGTCGCCCGCGATCCCTCGGGGAGCGCAAGTGCCCCTTATCTAAACGGATCGAAATATTCCGTCTGTTAACGCGGGCTCCTGAAAGCATGAATCTAAAGCAAGTAGAGTCTGACGAAGATGTTCAGCAGTCACGCGCGCTCTTTGAAGAGTATGCAGCGTGGCTCGGATTGAGTCTCTGTTTCCAAAACTTCGATAAGGAACTGGCTGAGCTTCCGGGGAACTACGCGCCCCCTAACGGACGATTGTTCCTGGCGGTGGAAAACGATCAAGTGGCAGGTTGCGTTGCTTTGCGGAAGATTGGTGAAGGAATTGGCGAGATGAAGCGCCTGTACGTTCGCTCGGAGTTTCGCGGCAAGGGCCTGGGGCGCTTGTTGACCGAGACGATCATTCAGACGGCTCGCGAGTCGGGTTATCAGCGACTGCGTCTCGACACGCTCCCGGGCCGGATGGATCAGGCGATAGCGATGTATCGTTCGCTTGGGTTTAGAGATATCGAGCCGTATTACAACAACCCATATGGAGACGCAGCCTTTATGGAGTTGAACCTCGATCAAGAACGGTATTAACAAGTACTCTCTTTGGAGTGCGCTTACCTGTCAGCGCTTTGGTCATCTGCGACCTGTTGCAGATGTCGCGTTGGGTCGGGCGAACTGTAAGCCGTCATATTGAACGTCGACCCGGACTGCGGTGGGCAGCAAGTTTTTCCCGACGTAGCGTTGAGCGTGGTAAGGGACAGCGGCGACAGGTCGCCGATGACCGAAGCGGTGAGGGGGCACCGCACTCGAAAAAAGCGATAATCCACCTTTCCTGCCCACTTGCTCAACTCTCTCAGTTGTGACAAATTCATTCCGCAATCAAAAACTAAATCCGGAGTAAGACTGAATGCCTAAGATTGAAGCCATTACGGCGACTGGTACACAGGAAATTGAAGCGCCGCAAGACAAGAAATTGGTTCTGGTTCTCGAAGACGCCGGCATCGACATCCTTCACCGCTGCGGTGGCAACGCCCGCTGCACCACCTGCCGGGTCGAGGTTATCGAGGGAGAACCCGGTCCAAAGGGTGAACTCGAGCTCAATCGCCTGGCAATGGAAGCCGAACTTGCCGACAACGTGCGCCTCTCTTGTCAGCTCCACGTTAATGGCGACTTGAAAGTTCGCGTCATCAATCAAGCCAGCGTGAGAGGGATGGATGCTGGCCCACGTCCGCTCGACGAGTAGGTCAGGCCTATCACAAGGTCATGTTGCAAACGATGTTAGGCGTGGCAGTTTTCGTAGTTGGACTAGCCGGAGTTGTATTCAGTGACCGACTGGCAATTTCTCACCGAGCCTTTACGCGGTGGGCATTGGGCTTCGATCCTTATTTCGATCCCGAGAGGGGTCGCGCAGGATTTATTTTAGGTGGTCTGGCTTTCTTAATTTTGGGGTTGCTGATCGCGTTACACGTGATCCCGGCGGACTGAGCCAAACATCGATCCGCCTGACTGGTTGTTGCGTCGTGCCTTAGTCTGGGTGTAATCTTCGCGCGTAATCCAAACAATGCAGGACAGACATTCCCGTCTGTCCCCAGTTTCTCTGAAGGTCATAAACTGTCAAGAAAAGACCCGCAGGAATGCCGGTCCTACAACGGAGGCCCTTATGTTTATAGAGTCAACTGTGCTCCCCGTCAGTCTGGCTATGTTTCAGGATTTGATCAACCTACCAAACTCTGAGGCTGCGCTCAGAATCATCGTGCGTTGGGCCCACTTCGTCGCCGGCATTACCTGGATTGGCTTGCTGTATTTTTTCAACTTAGTAAATGTTCCTGTACAGAAAGGCCTCGACCCCGACACGAAGAAGAAAGTGAACCCCGATTTGCTGGGACGTGCGCTTTGGTACTTTCGCTGGGGTGCGGTAGTAACAGTGTTTGCAGGGTTAATGTATTTTGCGATGTACACCCTTAAGCCTGACGTCACGAACGCAAATAACATCGGTGGGGGAACGGTCAACATTTGGGTTGTTTTACTCTCATGGTTGACTTATCCGATAGTTCTTTTCGTCGTAGAGTTTCTCATCATCAAGAAAGTGCCGGCGCTAACTAAAGACGGACGGTTATTCGCCGTCGTTATGATTATCCTCGTCCTGATAGTTTCTTGGGGAATACTCAAATTCTTCAACGCCATGCTCTTTGCTGGGGAAAGTTGGGCAAGCAACAAGACCTTATCAATCGGCGTCGGTGGCGCCTACGGCATCGTCATGATGCTCAACGTTTGGGGTATTATTTGGCCCAACAACAAACGGATTCTTGCCGCCACCGCCGGCACCGGCCCGGCAGCCCCTCCGGAATTGGCCAGACAAGCATTTATAGCCTCGCGCACTAATGCCTGGTTGTCGCTTCCGTTGCTTCTGTTAATGGGAACGTCGCACGGCGATTGGGTGATATTCGGTAAGAACTAAAAGCGCAAGCAGAGGCAGTAAGTAGAAGGCAGAAGGCAGAAGGCAGAAGGCAGAAACCCGTTTCTGCTTACTGCCTTTTGTTTTTCGCTTTCCGCCGTAGTTTTGTTTAGAAAGCAGACTTGTCTGCCCGCTGCGCCGGGGACACAAGTGTCCTCTCTAAACAATCACGATTGGTTACCTGCTACCTGACGCCTAATTCCACCGTCACACTAAATCCTTGGCATCTTCACTCATTTGCCACACTCCAGCGCAATAGTCTCCTTTATACGAGACGGCTATTCTGGCGCGCAGCTTAGTGCGTGTTGATAACAACGGAGGTGAAAGAATGAGTTCGAAAATCGAAGACAACGGCTCTGTTTACAAGCCGAGAGAGTTCAACCTGAGCGGTTTGAATGGCATCTCCGATGAGACGCTGGAGATGCACTTCAAGCTCTATGAGGGCTACGTCAAAGAGACAAATAATTTGACCGACAGAATTACGAAATTCATCGAGGACGGCAAGGTAGACCAGGAAGAAATGCCCGCTTACTCAGAACTGACCCGCCGACTTGGTTTCGAATACAACGGCATGGTTCTTCACGAGTACTATTTCGACAATCTGAAAAGCGGAGGCGGCTCTGGTGACCCCACTAAGACGGCCCAGTTTGCGAAAGCCGCAGAGTCGACCTTTGGTAGCTACGATATCTGGAAAGCGGATTTCGTCGGGATTGGCAAGATGAGGGGAGTGGGATGGGCCATCTGTTACCAAAACCCGGCTAACGGTCGGTTATCTAACCACTGGATCACCTTGCACGAGACTGGCAACGTCGCGGGCTTTCATCCAATTCTGGTGATGGATGTTTGGGAGCACGCCTACCTGCTCGATTACAAACCAGCCGAGCGCCCGAAGTACATCGAAGCCTTCTTTTCCAACATCGACTGGACCATGGTGGAAAAGCGGCTCAAGGTCAATCAGGCGAACACGGCCGGAGCGTAAGGCAAATGGCAAAAAGCGTATCGTGATAGGGCCTATACGCCGTATAGGTCCTATTCTCACTTCCCTATTACTTCTGCGGCAGCGGCGGCTTCTTCAACGTGCAATCCACATTTAGTGACCGCAGGAAGCTAAGCAAGGCAGCCCTCTGGTCGGGAAGAATGTCGTGCTTCTCAAGATTCTTCTTGTCGAGATACGGATTCGGCTTCCCACCGCCAAGCATGACATCGATCGCATCCTCCAGCGTGGCAGCGCTGCCGTCGTGAAAATAAGGAGCCGACTTCGTAATGTCTCGCAATGTCGGTGTCTTGAAGGCGCCGGTATCTTCCGGCCTATTTGTAACCTTGAAACGGCCGGGATCGGGTTCCTTGAGATCCATACCTATCCCGACATTGTGATATTGCTGATCAGTAAACAACACCCCGTCGTGGCAGTTGTTACACTTTATGGCCTGGAAAATATTCCACCCTCTAGTCGCACTCTCGTCGAGCGCTGATTGATCGCCGGCTTTGAACCGGTCCCAGGCGGTATTGCCGCTGACGATAGTTCTCTCAAAAGCCGCGATCGCTTTTACGATGTTGTCCGGGCTAGCGTCCGCGCCAAAAACCTCTTGAAACTGAGCCCGGTAATCCTGAAGGGCGTTAATTTTTACTGCGACCTCATCCGCTTTCGCACCCATGTTCGCTCCCGTCCAGGCGGCCAGCGCCTGTTTCTCGAGAGACGGACTGCGACCATCCCAGTAAAACTCTTTGTGGTAGCCGATGTTCCAAAGCGTTGGGCTGCTGCGCGGCAATTGTTTGCCGAAAGCGCCCACCGCTTTGGCCAGACCATCAGTCAAACCCTTTTCGCAGACGTGACAGGAGTAACAGGACCGCGAGCCATCCCCGCTCAAACGTTCGTCGAAAAATAACTGACGGCCCAGTGCCACTTTTTCGGGAGTCATTGGGTTGTCCGCAGGAATCGGCATCGGTTCGTAAGTAGCTAACTGTTTGGGCAGCGGCAGTATCTCTGGCAGAAAGCCGGCGGGTGGTCTTTGGCAGCTAACTAATAGAATTGCCGAGGTTGCGAGAAGGCCGATCGCAACGGTCAGAAACAACGTTCGTGGTCTCATAGATTCTCCTCGGAAGCGAATGAGTTCTTCGCGTTAATGTTCTCCTTGAGTGTCTTTGCACATTCCTTCGCGGTGGTCTGATCCGGATTAGCAGTAACCGCATAGACTGATGGCTGTGTCGTAGGGTTAATAGATCAGGTCGAGTTGGGCCAGGGCGGCGCCGTCTTTACAGAACCGAGCCGGACCGGGGTCCCCGGCGGGGCAGCTCCGCTGGGGTGGTGGATGCAGCGGATCCGAACCTCAACCTCAAATATTCCGACAATCGCTGACGCATAGTCGGGGTGGCACTCCGTGGCCACCCCATTCGTTGGATTGCGTCTTCGAAACTTCAGTGAAGGCGGACGAGGGGCGGCCACGGAGTGCCGCCCCTACAATTCATCCAGGAGTTCTCGAAAGCGCTGGGATTCTTGCATTGAGTTAAAAAAAAGTCTAGATCATGACGTAGCCCCTGAACGGACAAGTACAACGGAGGAATAATGATGCAAAAGTTTGCGAAGTATTACTCGGCAATCATTCTAATAACGGTCGCCCTGTTGCTCGTGGCAGCTTGCGCAGGCAGCAACGACAATCACACCACCGCGACTACGACCGTTACGCCACCGCCGGCCCAAGTGCTGACGGTCGTGCTTCGGCCGCAGAGTATTCTCGACTTAATGAAGCAGCGAGGCGAGCAGGACCAGGCCCAGCCGACACTGAAAATCGTGACTCCCGCAAAAGACGCGGTGATCAGTGGTTCGACCGTGGCTGTGAAACTCGAACTCAGCGGCGACCTGAAGGGCTACATGCCTCACAAGGATCCAGCATCCGGCAAAGGCAATCACGTGCACGTCATCCTGGACAATCAACCTTACGAGGCCTACTACGAGCTGGGTCAGCCATTTGAGTTGCGCAACGTGATGGCTGGCAAGCACACGCTGCGTGTGTTTCCGTCGCGGCCATGGCACGAGAGTTACAAGAACGACGGAGCCTTTCAGTTGACAACGTTCACCGTAAAAGGCGGCGGTGATGCGGCGAAGCCCACCACCACGAACACCGGCCAGACTATGGCCACCAACACTTCGTCACCTACTCCGGCTGCGACGCGCGAGGGTAAGGATATGGCCTCAACTACAGCTGGCGAAGTCGATGCCACGAAGCCTCTACTGACCTACAGCCGGCCAAAGGGTGAATACAAAGGTCCGGATGCTGAGGCCATCATGATTGACTTCTGGCTCAGCAACGCGAAATTGAAGGGAGATGGCGGCGATTATCGCGTTCGTTATATCATCGACGACGACGATCCGCGATACATTGATAAGTGGGAGCCGGTTTGGCTGTCAGGTTGGCTGAGTGGGAAGCACACCGTCCGGCTCGAGCTGTTGGGCAAAGATGAAATGCCGGTGCAGAACGGTGGCTACAACACGACCACTCGCGAGATTACGGTCGTGAAGTAACATAAAGCAAACTGCTACCACCCCACGCGTGTTGCCCGCGCTGGGACCCCGGTAGTTTGGGATGGTGGTTATGAGCTACTCTGCCAAACCACGGTTGTTGAGTAACCCAGTTTTAAGTTGATGTCGCCAAACTGTGAGGTAGCGACGTGGGGCGCAGCTTACGAGACCGGCCGCAAACTAACAGTTTGCTTTACTTTGGGGTGTGAATAGTGCGCAGACGCAAAATCGACGGCTGTCCAATTTCCGGCGCGCTGCAGATGATCGGGGATAAATGGACCTTGCTCGTCGTCAGGGAGTTGGCCGCTGGTCCCAAGCGGACGATGGAAATACATTCCGGGCTTTTTCCTATCAGCAGTCGCACCTTAGTGGCTCGTTTGCGCGACATGGAAAAGGACCAGCTGCTCGAGCGCACTGACTTTGGCGGCAATCCTCCGCACATTGAGTATGCGCTGACTGAGCGCGGATGCCTGCTGCTGCCTTTGGTGGATGCTTTAAGGGTGCTGGGCCAGTCGCTGGATTGCAATGAATGTGAGGACCGAAAGAAGCACCTCGGCTTCTACTGCGAGGCTTGTCCCAAAGGGCCAACAATTTACAATAACGAGCCGGCCTCCCCCTCGCTGCCTACGCCGCGCCGTCGCCAGCCTGACGATTCGATAGTGCTGCTCTAGAAATGAAGGACCACTCCTTGGAGTGCGCCGGCCCGGCGGCGCTTTGGCCTGTGTCACCCTAGAGTTATTTTGGACCGAGACTTTATTTCTGCTGAGTTAGTCAGATATTGAGGTTCGAACCAAAGCGCCGCCAAGCCGGCGCAATTCAAGGAGTTGCCTTACCGCCAAGCCTAACTAAGCAGCATCGTTTGAAACGATCGTCCCATCTGGTTCGATAATCGACTTGTGGTCCGGGGTAACGTGTTCTCCCTCGATCGTCACTTCTTCACCGGTCGGCATTGGCACTGGCAGGTGATCGAGAAATCTTTCGGCGTCGAGTGCGGACATGCAACCCGTGCCCGCGGCCGTCACTGCCTGTCGATAGTGGGCGTCTTGCACGTCGCCACAGGCAAAAACTCCAGGTATATTCGTTGCGGTTGAGTGACCTGAAGTCTTGAGGTAGCCGACTTCATCCATGTCCAACTGCCCTTTGAAAAGTTCTGTGTTGGGTTTATGTCCGATGGCGATAAAGACGCCAGCGCACGGGAGAATGTGTTCATCATTGGTTTGCAAATTACGCAATCGCACACCGGTCACCCCCGCTTCCGGCGTTCCCACAATCTCCTCGACTCCTGTGTTCCAGACAAACTCAATTTTCGGGTTTTGAAACGCTTTTTCCTGCATGATCTTCGAAGCTCGCAATTTGTCGCGCCGGTGAATTAAGTACACCTTTCCGGCGTATCGGGTCAGAAAAGTGGCTTCTTCCATCGCCGTGTCGCCGCCACCGACAACCACGAGATCCTGGTTTCGAAATCCAGGAAGCGGCCCGTCGCAGGTCGCGCAAGCTGAGACGCCGTTACCGCCAAAACCCTGGGGCACTTTCGCCTCGCCCGGAATACCCAACCATTTGGCGGAAGCTCCCGTGGCAATGATCAAGGTATTCGCGTTGACGACGTAATCGCCCATCTGAAGTCTGAACGGGCGCGCGGTCAAATCAACCTCAGTGATCCACTCTTCAAGAAACTCGGTTCCGAAACGTTCCGCCTGTTTGCGAAATTCGACCATTAAATCCGGTCCCTGGATGCCCTCGGAGAAGCCGGGGTAGTTTTCCACATCAGTTGTGATCATGAGTTGGCCGCCCGGCGCCGTCTGTTTTTCCGCATCGGCGGGAGCGTCAATCAGCAGGGGCTTGAGATTCGCCCTGGCTGAGTAGATGGCGGCGGTTAGTCCGGCGGGCCCGGAACCGATGATTACTACCTCTCGATCAAGTGTTTTGACTGCCATTCTGGTGTTTCCGTCCGTTATGATAAGTTGAAAATTCCAGACTAAATGCCCGGAAGTATAGCCTTTTCGGTTAGGCGTGTAGTATAACTAGCCCTACTAGAGTAGTCGAACCCGAGAGCAGTGGCCCTAGGAGCTAAGCTCGATAAGAAGAGCTTGGGAAAACGATTGAAATCTGGCATCGCTCCGCAAGCGGTTGAAACCATAGGGGTCATAGGCGCAGGCACTATGGGCCACGGCATTGCACAAGTGGCTGCTACCGCCGGCTATAAGGTTTTGCTTCGCGATGTTGATATCGAGTCGCTCTCTCGCGGCATACAGGCGATTGAACGGAATCTTGCCAAAGGAATGCAACTTGGGAAACTGACCGAAGCCGATTGCGATTCCACTCTGCAACATATTCGAGGGACCACCCACTTAGAAGAAATCGCAACTGCGGATCTGGTAATCGAAGCTGCGCCTGAACGTCTGGAGCTCAAACAGGAGATCCTTCGCGAGGTAGAGGGGCATTCCAGCAAGGCCTTTATTTTCGCTACCAACACCTCGTCGCTCTCGATCACCGATATCGCCAAAGCCTCAGAGCGGCCAGCCCGGGTGATCGGGATGCACTTCTTTAATCCGGTTCACCTTATGCGTTTGGTTGAAATTGTGGTTGGGAAAGCTACTGGGGATGATACAGTTGAGGTTGTTCGACAAGTTGTGCAGAGACTGCGGAAGGAGCCGATCGTCGTTCGTGACGTGCCTGGCTTCGCTTCAAGCCGCTTGGGTGTGGCTTTAGGACTTGAAGCCATGCGCATGTTTGAGCAAGGCGTGGCCTCAGCGCAAGACATCGACACCGCGATGGAGCTGGGATACAACCATCCAATGGGCCCGTTAAAGCTGACAGATCACGTTGGCTTGGACATCCGGCTCAACATTGCCGAGTATCTTTATCGAGAGCTTGGTTCCGAGACGTTTCGGCCGCCAGAAATTTTGCGTCGATTGGTAAGCGAAGGGAAGCTCGGCAAAAAAACTGGCGAGGGATTCTATAATTGGACTCAGGAGAAACAGAATCTGGCCAGCAGTAGTTTATAATCTCAATACTTCTTAGCTGCTTATAGCAAACTGATTTGATGAACGCCCCAAACAATAGCGAAGAGCGACGCTTTGCCCTGCGTATGGCATTGCGTCTGCCCATTGTCGTGTCCGGACGTGCCGAGGACGGTTCGGCCTGGAGCGAGCCAACCGAAACCGACGACATTTCCACCATGGGCGCGCTATTTCACCTGAATCAAAAAGTCAGCAAGGGCGACCTACTGTATCTGCGGGCACATCGTCCAGACGGAGCGCCCATCGAAGTTACAGCCAGCGTCGTTCGGGTGGCGCCTGCGATTTACGGGACAGCCCGAGTGGGTGTGCAGATTTCTGAGTCTGCCGAAAACTGGTTAAGACTATTTGTCTCATGGGTAGCTGATGAGCAACCGCCTACTGATGCCTCAGCCGATTCCGAGTCCGCTCCTTCAGAGTAAGTCCTATCTGATATCACCGCGTCGTTCGCAGCCCTTTACAGGACCGAGCGCGATAGCGCCGGATGCTGAGCAATCTAAGATCTCAGTGATCTCCACTACTCCTATTTGAGGTCCAGCATCCGGCGCTACCGCGCTCGGTTCTGTAACTCCGTCCTTTGTTATTGTCTGTTCCGCTTGATCTGTGTAATCTGTAATCACGGTTTCTCACCGCTCTTGCCGCCATCGTTTTACGCCCCAACCACAACTCCAGGAGGAAAGCGATGAAGCTGTGTCCACAATGTGAGTTCCTTTATGAAGACGATCAGGGTTTTTGCGACATGGACGGCGAAGGTCTGGTTCACGATACCCGGACCGAAGCCTCTCTTGGAGCTGTGCCGTCAGACACCAGCGTCCGGCCGAAGAACTCACGGCGTAGATCCAATGGTTTGGCAGTTGCCGCCGGCCTGCTTCTCTCATTGCCGCTAACCATCGCCTACCTCGCTTCATCGCCTTCGGTTGACGCTGGCCTGTTGTCGCGAAGTCAAAGTTCTGAAACCAATCTATCGCAGATCGCGGCGCCAGTTGACAACTCGTCAAGCCAGCCAGCTCCTGGTCCATCAGAGATTCCCACGAATACCGACGCTGCTCCAACGTCCGCAGCTGAGCCTGCTGATGAACTGACCGACAAACCCGTATCAATATCTTCGCGGACTTTGAACGGGCCCCGGGTCACGAAAAACGGACTGAGAGCCATCGACAGCAGGTTGACGATCCCGAAGCGTTTGCCGCCCCTACCGCAGCTGAATCCACTTCCGCGTTTAGCTCCTCCTCAGCGCCTGGCGGCAGCCACACCTGCGACTAAAGTGAGGACCGCAACGCCAGAAAAACAGACAGTCACGAACCAACAGTCAGCGGCGACAGATCAGACGGGGTTAGTTGTTGAGGTCAAACCACCCAGCAGGAATGCAACTAAACGTTCAAAAGTGGGAACGTTTCTGAAGAAGACAGGCCGCATGTTAGCGAAGCCATTTAAGCTCTAGTTCCCAGCCGCGTGCACTGATGCACTTTGAGGCCGGTAGTTCAGATTTCAGGCCTTTAGGTTGCGGTTTCACCCCGGGCTAGCGCCATCCGCAGATTACGCAGATTCCGAAACAGGACCAGGGAAGCAGAAGCAGGAGCGGAAACTGCGAGGGGATTTGTTCCCGCGTTTCCTTGCTCCTGCTCCTGTCTAGTGTCCCTGCTGCTTTATTTTCTTCTGCGTAATCCGCGTAATCTGTGGATAAGGTTGTCCTGGCCAATTGTTCCAGATTAGCGCGAAGAGTTGCTCAAAGCACCGCTCTTGATCGGAGTCAAGCCTCGAAAAAACGACGCCAACGTCTTACCGACTCTGGTCGTTCCTTCTTCAGGACTGCCTTGTTTCGGCCTCTGCCTTTCCGGCTTTTCTGTGAACTCCGCCAACCGCATCCACCATTGAGACTGATAAAGCTGCTCACTCGCGACCGAAGTGTGTCCTGGCATAATGCTTCCCCCGGGTTCGACTAACGCTCAGCGTTGATTGTTATTCTTGTTGGCGTTTCGGTTGTTGCTATTGATCTCCCTGACACCGGCGGTGTTGGCATTACCATTGTCGTTGGTTACCACTCCGGTATTTGAGGGTACTGTCTTGCTGTTAGCATTCTGCGGAATGTTGGCATCGGTTTCGACCACGCCAGTGCGCTGCGGGCTGGCCGCATTGCTGTTATTCGCGTTCGTTGTGTGATTAGCGTTGTCAGCGGTGGCGCAGCCGGTTAAGGCTGCGGCCACCACGAACACTAATGCAAGCGCTTTATTGCGTCGCATATTTAGTGATTCCCTCCCAGGCTCGAAAAAGTTATCGGTACAGCGACTCAGCACGGTTGGTGCGCCACTCGTTCTCCAAATAATCGGCATCTTCGGTCGTCCGTGGATTGACACCCATGACGATGCCACCATCTTTAATGCCTTGCTCATAATGCTTGGCGTGTTCTTCCGGAATGCCGTGGCCAACCAGGGCGCCAATCAGGCCGCCAGTTAACGCGCCCGCACCACCGCCGGCCAGCGCTGCCGCGATTGGACCCGCGATCAGTAAGCCGAGACCTGGAAGCGCCAGCGTTGTACCAATCGCCGCAATCGCTGCGAGTGTCGCACCCACACCGCCGCCGATGGCCGCGCCCTTGCCAGCATCTTCCCAGGCCTTCGTGCCCAATTCGGTATCATCGTCGGCAAAATATTTCTTGCGCGTGTCATCCGACATCAGAAGGTTGACATCGTCTTTGCCGTAGCCTCGGCTGCTCAATGAGCGATATGCGCCTTCAGCGCTTTCTCTGTCTCGGAACAGACCTGTCATCATTCGATTCTCGCGCTGACGCGCGGTGCCTTCACCAGAAGTGTTGGTAGTAATGTCTCCCATTGCTCGTTCTCCTTTTTATTTAAGACTGGTCATTTAATAAGCGCACCCATCGGATTCGAACTGAGTGCACTCTCGTGTGATATCTTGTGCGTCTCCCGCACCTATCACATCCAATTGTGAAACCTTGCGCGCGGCTTATTTAGCAATGACCATACCATCGACGGCCAGACGGAATTAGCAAGACCACGTGTTGCGCTTTTCCCCAGTTTTCACTTGGTATTTCGATAATGATCGGAAGCAAGCGGTAAGCTGCGTCCTTCGAAGTTTGTGGATTATTGATATTCGGATGGAGACAGAGATGAGCCGACGGGATATGGAATTAGTACAGAGAGGCGTGTCATGTGTAGCGCAACTTGGCGCGGCAAGAAGAGACGGGTGTGCTGAGTCGTTGGGATCACGTTATTGCGGAAACGCCGCTGTCCCTACGTTGGCGCATTCTGTAGGTTGTTGGACGTGATCCAGTTGGTTCGCATTCATCTTTGGGTCCGTACCGGCTCGTCAGTAACACCTCGCGGGCAGTGGCTGGGTAATGCGACGTCTTCTCTAACGTACGGACCCAACCGGGCTACCGAGGTTGGGTGAAACTCCTGGTTCTCAGCGCCAAGGGCGCGAAATGTGATAGCCCAGGGCAACGCCCTGGGTAAGGGGGTTAAAAAACGGGAAGCGCTGAAGGCGCGAAATAACAAGTCTCGACTGAAAATAGTGGGGATCTCCCTATCAGCTCTCATCTCGCGCCTTCAGCGCTAGGACTCTTTAGCCGGAGTCCACCTGGGCCGATGGCCCAGGCTGTCACATTTCGCGCCGTTGGCGCTGAGACCCGAAGTTGTCACACAGTCTCCACCGCGAGGTGGTACGGACTTCATTATTCGGGCAACTCAGTTTCCTGATTGGTCTAAGCATCTAGTCGATTTTTGATACCCTCCTCAGGACTCAGAACTCACTACTCGGCGACTCACTTTTTTAGGACCCACGTCGTCATCGCGCGCAGGTTCTCAACCACTGTTGTTTTGATCGGCTCAATAAAGTCTGCCCCGAGCGCCACGGTAACTCGTTGCAACATCTCTTCGTCCACGAGAAACCGATCCGAACCATCCGGCAGCCGAGAACGCCTTCCCTCAATTAACCTGATTTGATTTTCAATACCGATGGAAGACGCCAGCCGCGCGAAGAAGATCCCACCGGGCTTTAACACCCGCCACATCTCATTCATCATCGACTGCCATTGCTGTTCATCTCGGGCAAAGTGAAGCACGGCACTGCTCAACACTGCATCAAATCCTGCGTCCCGACTGTTTGCTTGCTGATTGCTCCGTTGTTCGGCGTAGTCTGCGGAATCTGAGGATAGTCTCCCCGACTCCCATGACATCTTCTCAACCGGTTCGACTCTAAAATTCTCCGCCGGCAACTGAGGCGCCAGCGCCGCAGCCAACCGCCTCGTCTGAGCAATTGCTGCTTCCGATTCATCGACGCCAAACACTTCGTAGCCACTCCTGAGGAGATAGACGAGGTTCCGACCCGACCCACAACCAGCATCGAGTACCCGCATCCTCGGAGTGAGTCTGCCCTTCAACAGTTGGTCAAAGAGGTAGATGTCGATCCCACCAAACCATTCCTGAAGATTAATCGAACTTTGCATAGTCAACTCCCAACGCGACGGAGCACTGCATCATGACGATAACCCTCCAACGCTGACGTGCACCAAGAGAGTTTATTCAGGTCTAACCAACCCCTCGTACCGAGGGTTGCAGCCGTGAGGAGGTGCAGTCAAGACCGAACGTAACGGTTGCAGCGTACACAGGAATCACATAGGCCGCTTTGCGACGACCAATGGCCGTGCCTCTGCCTCGCGTCGGTAAAAGACTCGCGGCGTTTGGGTGATGCGCCGCTCCGGAATTGGGACGCGTTCTTCGCTTTCGACGAAGGAAAGTTTGATCCCTACACCGCGCGCGGCCTTCATCTTTTCGAGTTGCATGCCCGGCACGCGCGTGGTCGCGTAGTCGAACCACTCGCGCACTCCCACTTCACCGTCCTTTGGGGCACTATCGGCCGCGGCCTGCTTCAGCCCTTCCTCTACCAACGCGAAGGTCAATAACCCGTGGCCCAGTTGTGACGCTTCCTGCGCTGCCTGATAACTCTGTGCCGCAGTGAGGATGTACATTCCTTTCTCGTAAGCCAGTTGGGCCAAACCCTTTGAGTTCATCGGACCGCGTCGCTGCTCCTCTGCTTCGAGTGCCTGCCCGGAATTGCAGGCATCGATAACCATCAGCAATTTGTCCGCATCGATTCCCTCGACCGCCCGCTCCAACTCCTCATCCGAAACGCTATGTTCGAGGATGGTTTGCAACCCAGTTGCACTAAGCGCCGTGCGATCGCCGGCGTAGCCCAGGTCGTGCGGCAACAAATAAAACCGCTGTCCCTGTGCAGTTCCGTGTCCCGCGAAGTAGATGAAAACTGCGTCTTCCGGTTGGGTGGCCTTAAGCTTTGCAATCGTCGCAGGTGCATCGGCGTTCGCAGCTTCCTCGGTTCCGGCAAGCCGTTTTAGTGCTTTCAAGATGTTTACTTTCGTGGCCTGCTCATCCAGCAGCGATGCAACTTCAACATGTTCGTAGTTCGCAATCTGCTGCTGTTCGCGTCGCACTTCTTCCCCAAACGCTGCCGCATCTGCGACGGCATACTTGAGATTGTATTGGGTGTTGGAATAAGAGTTGACGCCAATGGCCAATACATAAGCTGTGCCGGGCCGTTTGAGACTGGGCGCGCCCGTGAGACTCAGTAGCGCGTCCTTGCTTTTGACGTTATCGCGATTGAAAGCGTAAGCCGCTAATGCATTCTCTCCGGCAAGGATGGTCAGGTTGGTTTCCAGGGTTACTGAAGCTTGCCCTTTCAGCACATCGCCGCGCCAAACCTTTACCAGCGAACCGTTACGAAATAACCGCACATCGCGTGCCCCGCTTCCCCCGCTCTCCATCGCGTGATCTTTATGAGCCGGCGTTTCCGATACTTCGATCTTTACCGTCACATTGCGTTCGGAGGTAGCACCTTCGGCTGGTCCATTCTGGGTCGTCAATTTGAGTTCGGGTTGACGACGATCAAGCTGCGAAATGTTTTTCGGCGCCCGCGGCTTTTTTCCGGCCATCAACTCAGCCAGCAGTCCGGGATAGTAAAACTCATTGAAGAAGGTTTCCGCCGGCATGACATCAAATGTGTTGCCGCCAAACTGCCAAAGGATTTGCTTCCAGGCGGCGGGTGAGCCGTCGAACAAACCGTCAGGCGTCACAACTAACCAATCGCTCCCGCTGCTGTTGAGAGCGCCGCCGAGGTTCACGAGAGTGGCGAGCTGTTCGCCCGAGGATGCGTCCCAAAGATACTTGTCGTTGTTTTCACCGAGCGCTACGAGAAACCGCCCGTCAGGACTGAAGGTCAAAGAGACGACCCGGCCCGCGTGTGGCAAGGTGCGAGTTGTCTTGCCCGAGGCGACTTCAAAGATATCGATCTTAGTAGCGTACCCCGCAGCCAGCACTCGCGCGTCCGCAGTTAGGCAAAGCGTGGTGACGGCTCCGCTCTGTTCGTCGTCATTGATCTGAAAAGTGTTGACCTTGCGCCCCGTGTTCGTTTCGTAAATTAGTACTGAACGTTCTTTCTTTTCGAAGCCGGTCATCGCGATGAGCTTGCCGTCGAAACTAAAGCCCGCCGAGGCAACGACGCCCATCACCGGTGCCTTTCCTCCGTCCAACTCCCGCAGACGTTTGTCGGATTGACCGTCGTAGAGATCTATTCTTTGTGTATACACATCTTTATAGACATCGCTAAACACATTTACAGCGTTCGCGGTCGTGTAGAACGCCTTCATCCCGTAGAACGGGGCTGCTCTGAAGCGTCCGTCCTGACTAAAAAACGGTTTGCCGCGATCTCGCAGCGCCGCGTCGTCGTTTCCGCGCACGAGCATTCCAGCCGCTGCGTCCCACACCTCTGTCTTCAAGTTCTTCAAAAGCATTTGACTGGTAATCAGGAGGCGACCATCGGGGCTGAAACTTACCGCACTGCCGGCCTGCTGCTTTTCGCTGGAAATAGTTCCCATCGCTTCGACGGCCTCAATGATTTGTTCGGGCGTGGTGATGTCTCGCTTCTGAAGTATGGCCATTGTTTTCTGATCGATGGTCTTAATGAAGGCCGCTTGCTCAGCTCGTGTCACCTGGTCCGTCGTTCCAGTTGGCAGGGTGCGGTATTCGTGTCCCGTGGCAGTCTCGATGATTCGGATTGCTTTAGCGCCCGCCGCGACCGAGGCAATCATGCTGCCGTCGCGACTGAAGTTGATCACTCGGGGCCCCGTGAGCGCATCCGCCACCGATTTTAGTTCGCGTATCGATTGGCCCGTGGCGGCGTCCCACAACTTCATCGAGGAGTTGTTATCCGTGGCCGTAACCAGGAATCGTCCGTCGCCGCTGAATTGCACCCGCTGGGGCGTTTTGCTGAATCCGGTATTGACGCTGTAGAGCTCGCGGCCGGTGGCTGATTCCTGGACGGTGACCGTCTCGCTCGTTTTGGCGAAGGCCACCAGGCGCGCATCCGTGGAAAAAGCGAGACTGGAGTTTTCCGCTTCGGGGATCGCTTTCAGAGCCAGGTCGCGAAGTTCGCGCCCGCCTTGTGAGTCATACAACTTGATTGCCTTATCGGGTTGGCCCACGGCTGCGAATTGCCCGTTTGGACTAACTGCGATCTTCGACGCCGAAAGTTTGAAATTCTTTAAGCGGGCCGCTTCCTGTTTCTGTTGCTTGTCTCCGCCGCCGAAGAGCGAAAAGGAGGGCATTGAGTTGAGCTTCTCCATGCCGCTTTTTCCATATTGAGTTTGTTGCGAACGCAGCTCGGTGCCCGCCGCGAAATCCCAAACCTTTACTGCGTCCCCGCTCACGCTCGTTAATGAGCGGCCGTCGTTGCTGAAAGCGACGGCGCCCACCGGCAGTTCGTGTCCGCGTAGCACCTGCATCTGTTGCCCAGTTTGAACGCTCCAGATCCTGACCGTATTGTCTTCCGCCCCGCCGACCACACCGCCCAGAGTGAAGGCCCCTAGATCTCGCTTGTCATTAATATTCCCGCTGCCGGAGGCTAACAATTTCCCATCGGGGCTCACGGCGAGGGCGTTAACGTTGCTGGTATGACCGTAGATGGTTCGTAATACGTTTCCCGTCGTGAGGTCCCAAATCTTAATAACGTTGTCTTTGCCACCCGAGGCCAGCCAGCGATTGTCCGGGCTGAAGGCTACTGCGTTAGCAGACTTGGTGTGACCCGTTTGCAGAATCAAGGCTGGCTTATCGATCGGTGTGGCAGATGTCGCGGACGCGGGTGATGGCGCCGGAGCTGACGTAATTCCGATCCCTCGTTTCTCCTCTTTCGATTGCGCGATGCCGGAGATGGGCGCGCAGATGATTGAGAACAAAACGATCGCCGCCGATATTTGTCGGGTAGCCCGCGGAGCAGGCGGCAGCGCAAAGCCAGGGGTGGAGCGCAGCGCAACCCCAGGAAACCAACCATTGAAATTACCCGCGGGCCGCAGAGCGGGCGACAGTTCTGCATCGCTCACGCTTTCACCCGCTTCGGGGGTTTTTAAAACCATGGGTACCCTTGCCCTGGGGTTCCGCTCTGCTCCACCCCAGGCTTTACGCAGCCACCCGCTCCGCGGGTTCAGACCCTGCATGCCCTGCACCACTTTTTGTGCAAGGCTCCACCGCGCTGATAAAAGTGGAACGCCGGGAGCAGAAGGTTGATCATTCGAGTCGTTGCTCATTGACGGCATACTGCGAACCATTTGGATTCTCCTAAAGATCAATGAGGTGAGACCCTGACAATGAATGTCCCGCCCTAAGTCAGAACAAGATGCAGGAGAGATTAGCGCAGTCGGAGCAGACGAAGGGGCTTTGCGAATCAGGCCTGTAGAATTTGATAGGAACCTACGCCAACCCCTGATCTAAGTCAACGTTACTCGGTCTGTACCGCTTGCGTTAAGCGGGTCGCTAGTCAGAACCACCTGCGTCAGCGGGCGGCTCGGCCTGAAAGCCTGCCAAGATAGTAGCCGGTGGTCCAGAGAGCAGCGGAGACCACCGGGACAGCAACCGAAAAACGGCGGCACCCTTCAGCGTCGAAAAAAGCGAATTGTCTTTCTCTGTGCATCCTCAGTGAACTCTGTGTCCGTGGTGAACTCCGTAGACCAATCTCCATCACAGAGGCACAGAGGACCACAGAGATGGCCCAGAGTTTTCGCCTTTCGTGCGGCGCAAAATCGAATGACTAATCAGCGAAATCTGCGGACAAAGGTTTTCTTCGAGTGGTTCCAGATGTTCTAATGCACACTATCGCCACCGGAATTACCGATCGTTTTACCTCGCAAAGGTTCGCTTATGAAAAAAACACTCCCACTCCTCTTCCTGGCCGTCGTTTTCATGAACGCCGCGGCGCAATCAGGCCGAAAAGCTACGCGCCCGCCGGCGCAGCCAATGCCACCACTTCAAGCGCCCGTATGGTCGCAGCCTGAGCCCGAGCCATCCGCCGTACGCGAAGAGATACGTCCGGCATTAGGCACCTCCCTACCCGAGAGCCTGCTCGATCGCCCGCTCAAGTCGCTCGACAATGGCAGCTTTCGCCTGGCGGACTTTGCCGGCAAGGTCCTGGTCGTCAACCTCTGGGCCTCGTGGTGCGGCCCCTGCCGTGCGGAAGTTCCGGCGTATGAAAAGGTGCGCAAGGAATACGCTGGTCGCGAGGTGGAGTTTATCGGTCTCACGACGGAAGACCCGCGCACCTCATCCGACCGCGTGAGGCAGTTTGTGCGCAACTTAAACTTCCGTTTCCGCCTGGGCTGGGCCGACCGCGAAACGGCCCTCACTCTGATGAACGGCCGCAGCACAATCCCTCAGACCCTGGTCATCGCCTCAAACGGACGCATCGTCAGTCATTGGCACGGGTACTCCCGTAGCCAGGGAGGTGACCGCCTCCGCGATGTGATCGAACGCGCCCTCTCGCAAACGCCTCCGCCACCCACCCCGCCGCAGCAATAACCCTTGAGCTGGATCCGCATTCTGGTCAGAACCACCTGCGTTAGCGAAGCCTGTCAGAACCACCTGCGTTAGCGGGTGGCTTCGTTTAGAGCCGGCATCTGCATTCTGGTCAGAACCACCTGCCGCGCGTGGACCACTCCAGATCGACTCCGGCAGCGTTAGCGAAGCCTGTCAGAACCACCTGCGTTAGCGGGTGGGTCTTTAGAGAGACTACATCCGCAGATTACGCAGAATTACACCGATGAAGGTCCCGGCCAGGAAGCCAGAACGGAAGGCTTCGACTCTTACCCTTTACCCGTTCCCCATTGCCCCATTTCTCCTCCCCTTCTTCGCATTCGCGAACCCGTCACTGCGCTGCCCTCGTTTATTAATGGGGTGTAATCGGCGGAATCTGCGGATAAGTCTGCCTTCTGCTCAATCAACCGAAGGCATACTCACCTGCGCGCGTCCATGCACTATATGAGCGCGACTTCCCACACCTGGGCCGCTTATACCAGCAAACAAGACGATCTCGCATGAGGCCACCTAATTGCCATAGGTTTCAGTAAGGAGATCAATACAGCCATGAAAAATTTTGGAAAAGGGATCAGCGGGGCTCTTCTGTCACTCGCTTTTGTTTTTGGAATGACTATCGTATCGAGCCACGATGCGCAGGCCCAGAATCGTCGGAACGATGGCGACTATCGACGTGCCCAGCGCGACGTGGACGGTGACGGCGACATCGATCGCAAGGATCAGAACCTGCAGCGACGCCGGCGTCGACATCGTGAGGCTCGTCAGGATAACAACCAGGCGCGGCGCAATAGTGACCGCAACCGCAACAATGGCCGATACGGTAACCACGATCAGTATGGCAACCGCGGCCGCGGCAATGGTGGTTATGGCAACAACGGCGGCTACGATCAGAATGAACTCAATCGCGGCTATCAGCAGGGCTTGAACACCGGCGCCAGCGACGGTCAGCGCGGTCAGCAATTCAACCCACAGCGATCGCGCCATTATCAAAACGCTTCATCGCAGGCATTTCGCCAGGGCTTTGTGCAGGGTTACGAACAGGGCTTTCAGCAATACTCGCGGAATGGCAACCAGCGCAACGGAAACGTTAACGGTGGTTGGGGCGGTGTTCTCGGCGGCATTCTCGGCCGACCTTGAATTGTCGAGCTGGAATAGTAAACAGAAAACAGCAAACAGTAAGCAGCAGTCGTAAACAGCGGTGAGTAAGATCAGGCAACGACCAGATTGGGTAGCGTTTCGGAATCGCTAGCCTCTGGTCGTTGCTTGCGATCGTTCCGAACATTTTTGGAATAGTGGGGCCAGCTTCCCGTCTCCTTGCTCCGGTAAGAGCGAAATGTACAGCCTGTTTCGCTCCTATCGGAGCGAAGACAATTTAGAAGATCCCCGGTGCTATGAACGTCTCGCCCCGCTGGGGCGAAGGCGCAAGGGTTCCCGGCTCATCGCTCCGGTAGGAGCGAAATGTTTATGGAACCGGACGCCGCCGAGATATTCCTCGCTCCGATAGGAGCGAAAACGATTTAGAAAATGCCCACTTCCCCACTACCTGCCCTTCAACTCAAACGAGAACAAATACTCCTGATCGTCTTCCAACCACTGTCCCAAAAAAACCTTTCCCATCTTCACCCAACTCACGCGAACCTTCGGCATCCGCGGTCCCGCACTGTTGACGCCTTGAAAGTAATACCCTTTAGGCTTGCCGACTATCAGGTACTTCGTTATCCCATCCGGTTCCTGCATATCGATCACCATCTCACCGTCCCGCAATGTCACGTGTGCCTCTTCGGCCTCCGGGACTCCCACATCGAACCGAATGTCGACCTTCACGTGCTTCTTTGATCTTGTCGTTGTCATTGTTTGCTCCTTCTGACTGAAAACCCAGGATGTATAGGTAACACCCCAAGTGTCATTGGGCAAACAGCCGGTTCAAATCATTTCTCTGGTCTCGGTCAGAACCACCTGTGTGAGCGGGTGGGTCCGTTCAGAGTTGCATCCGCAGATTACACCGATTTAGACAGCTAAGAAGGCAGAACGCAAGGCTGAGGTGGCGTCCTCTTCATGCGGTTTCTACACGATTGAACTGACAACTGGATCCAGAGTAGCCCGCCAAACACTCTATCGTGAAACATTCATGAATGAGATTCCGAGAGGTCAGCGCCCTTGAAATCTTCCATCGTCGCATAGCCCGAAGGAGGTTTACGGCATGGGTTTCGTAAGCACGGTGGCGACGAGTTCGTTCAGACCGGCGTCTGAGTTGTTGTGAAAGTCTTTGTAGATATCGGTCAACTGCGCGAGCCACTTGGCCTTCACATCCTTTTGGTCGGGTTTGGTAGCCAGGGCAACGGCGCGCGCCATCGCGTCGATCGCTCGATTGCCAATCGCGTTGGCTCGCTCCAGCATTGCCTTGCTTTCCGGCGTCTCGTCTTTGCCGGTGTATTTCGTGCTGTATTCCGCAGCCAGCGGTTCATACTCTTTGTTGTAAATCGTGGCACCCATCAGGTAATAGCCATTGGGATCGGTCTTGAAAGCACCGCCTTCTTTGATCGCTCGCAGGAAGGCCGCGATCGCCTCCGCCGGGGCAGTCTCTTGCAGCAGCGACGCCAGATTAAAATTGAGAAAGCCACGAGCGTCGTCAATGCTTTCCATCGGCGTCGGATTGGTGACCTTGTTTGAGTCGAGGAGTTGAATGGTCTTCCGGGCCAGGACGATGGTCTCACTGTTCAGGCTCTTATCGCCCGTACGGGCTTTGATAAACCCGGCATTGACCACATGGACGAGGATCGCAAAGTTTTCGGGCTCCTTCTCGAGAAGCTGACGGCCCAAAGTCCAAACTTTGGGATAGTCCTTATCCTTGACGGCCTGATCAAGCTCGAATAGCCGCGTCAACGCTTCGTATTTGGCCGCCCACTTTCGTACTGCCGTAACATACTGGTCTTCGTCGGCGCCATACTTTTTCAAGTATTCCGTAGCTACCGCGTAAGCAACCTTCTGCTGTTCAGGGGTACCCTTGATCCCTTCGTAATACTTCGTATAGAGCGCTGTCTTTTCCTCGTCCTGGGGCTTTGCCGGTGCGGCCTCTTGCGCCAGCGCAATCGAAGCAAACCCGCCGAGCACGAGTGCGGCCAGTATCAGGCTCAATAACTGTTTTCGCATGGGATTTGGAACCTCCGTATTTGTTGAATATTAGACTGGGTTGCGGATAAGTCAAGGCGATCGGTCGGCAGAGCTTTACCGGCACGGAGGGCGGCAAAGCCGCGACGAAAGGAGCAAACGACCTGATGCGCCACGTAGTTTAGAGACTGTGTGAAACATTGTAGGGGTGGCACTCCGTGGCCCCCCGTAATGCTGCACAACTTTTGGAGGATATCCCAACCTCAACGAGGGGTGGC
>JANNJZ010000574.1:0-28357 GCA_031396065.1 Pyrinomonadaceae bacterium
GGTCGCCGCCCTTCAAGAACCGCACGCGTCTTAGGTACCGCGACCCACCCGCTACCGCAAGGTGGTACAGACTTCATTGTCACGTGCAGTCATGGAGTTTACGTTTTCACACAGTCTCTACCGCAAGGTGGTACTGACCTCAACGCCACTTGATTGCAGCTCTGCTGCGCTGTGAACTCTGTGTCTCTGTGGTGATCCACCAGGAACAACATTCACCACCGAGACACGGAGAACACTGAGGATGCACAGAGAAATATGTGGCGCTGATGTTTCGATTTCAACAACCTAAAAGAGCTCTTGCATTTTTCCACACAGCGCAAAGAAAAAAACTCAAAATAAATCCCTTTTTAAGTTTGCAAATTCTTGACTTGTTTCGCCTCTTAATTCATAACGTGTCCCCGCTTCAAAACTATTGAGCGAAAAGATCCCGCACTTCACCCTTAACGATCTTTCTCGCGTAACACCCTGTCAGAACTCTGCCACCCAACAGTTGGGTTCTGATCCGACCAGGTTACGGAGAAAACAAAATGCGAACCTTCCATCTTCTTGCTCTCGCCGGCTCTCTATTCTTATTTGTGATATTAGCGACACCAAACCGCGGCGTTCAGTGGAGCAACTCCGCCCGGGTGGAAGCACATATCTCCGGCGCCACTCTAATTTCTTCGAAAACTAACTCACCCCCAACGGCCAGCGACGACTCGTACACTCGGCATGGAAATGGAACCATTGGCCCCTTGCTGCAAAACGACAGCGACCCTGATGGCGATCCCATGCATGTCCAGATCGAAACGTTTCCAACCGAGGGTCGGCTCTTTGGCATCGACGGAAACTCCTTTTCTTATGGACGCAATAGCCAGAGTTTCTTCGGCACAGACACGTTTACCTACAAAGCGTGTGATAACAACAACGCCTGTTCAGGGGTGGCCACGGTGACCATCAGCATCGTCAATCAACCTCCCATTGCTGCCGATGATTCTTATGCTGTGCATGGGGGAACCAACATTGGCCCAATGATGGCGAACGACTCTGATCCGGATGGTGATCCAATCACCTGGAATTTCGTTACGCCCCCAGCGCACGGAACCATGTTTGGACTGCCCAACCCCGGGCCCGCCGACATCAAGAGTTTTGCTCCTGAGCATGGTTACACCGGACAGGACAGTTTCACCTACAAAGTGTGCGACCAATTCGGGGTTTGCTCTGCGCCGGCCACGGTCACTCTTACTATTAATAACAACCCACCAATTCCCGGGCCTGATTTTTACGTAGTCCGCCCCGGCACTATTTTCGGGCCCTTATACGCCAACGACATTGACCCCGATGGCGATGAATTTGTCGGCGTCTACCTGGTCGAGCCTGCCTCGCATGGCATCGTTTATGGTCTCGTGTATCCCGACTATCCAGTCGACTTCAAACAGTTTGCGGCGGAGCCGGGCTACACCGGGGTGGACAGTTGGCGTTACGAGATCACCGACTACCTCGGCGCCAGTGGCCAGGCCACGGTTACGCTTTTTGTGATCGGAGATGACGACGAGAACAACGGCGCTTGTTCTCCTTGCGCAGGGTCGGGAGGAGCCAAAGCGGTTGGTAGTCCAATCAATGTTACCAACGGCAATATGTACCTGCAGCAAACAGACTACCAATTACCGGCGGTTGGACCTGGCCTCAGTATCACGCGCACCTACAATAGTAAGCTGCGAAATGAAGGGTTGTTTGGCCGCGGGTGGTCCACCGTTTACGACGCCTCGATCCAGGCTTATGATGCCATCTTCGTTCGACTGAACCTGCCGGATGGCCGGGCCGTCTACTTCACCAGAGCCAATAGCTCGAGCGCGTTTGTCCCGGTCGAAAAGGACTTCCACGGCCAGGTAACACAGAACGGCGACGGCAGTTTCACTTTGAGTTTCAATGACGGCAGTAGTCAACAATTCAACGCCGCAGGTAAACTTCTTTCGCTGGCCGATCGATACAACAATCAGACCACGCTCGCTTATGACGCGGGAGGAAAACTCGTATCCGCGAGTGATCCCTTCGGACGCGTGCTTTCCTTCACCACTAACGTGAACGGCCAGGTCGTTTCGATTAGCGATTCGATGGGAACGATCGCCACCTATGACTATGGCAGTGGGAGCCAGTTGCTCTCGACAACTTACGCGGACAATTCAGCTTACCACTTCAGCTATGACGCCGACGCGCAGCTCACCTCGGTCACCGACGCACTTGGCAATGTGCTCGAGTCGCACACCTACGACGCACAGGGCCGCGCGTTGACCTCTGCCAAGCAGGGTGGGGTCGAACACTATACACTCAGCTACATCAGCGATACCCAGACCGATGTTACCGACGCGCTGGGACACCTTACCAGGTACACGATCGACAAGAGCAAAGGGAGGAATGTGGTCACCCGGGTCGAGGGCATTAGCGGCTTTGGCAATGGGCCAGTTCAGACCTGGTCCTACGATGATCAGTTGAATGTCAGTGCCACCACCGACGCGCTGAACTACACCACCACTTTCACCTATGATGCCGAGGGCAATCGGTTGACGGCGACCGACCAGACCGGCACTGTCACCTACACTTACAATCAGTTCGGAGAGGTGCTGACGCGTACCGACCAACTGAGCGGCTTGTCTACGAATAGCTATGACCCTGACGGAAACCTGATTTCCAGCACTAATGCGCTCGGTAAAAACACAAGCTTCACCTACAACGCTCGCGGCTTGCTGCTGACCGCCACTAATGCTCGGGGCAAAACGACGAGTCTCACTTACGATGCCGATGGCAACCTGACAAAGAAGACAGACGCACTCGGCCATGAAACCCAGTTTGGTTACGACGCGCGTGGACGACTTACCAGCGTCACCAATGCACTGGGCCACGCCACGACGGTTGCTTACGATCCGGTGGGTCGGCCGACGCAGATCATGCGTCCTAACGGCACCTTCGTCACCAATGAATATGATCTGGGTGGGCGACTTATTGCGATGACCGATGCGAAGGGTGCTCGGTCGTCTTATGTCTACGACGGCGCTAACCGGCTCACCAGCGAGACTGACCCCCTCAGCCAAACCACGAGCTACAGCTACGATCTCATGTCCAATCTGGTTGCGCACACAGACGCGCAGGGGCGCGTAACTGATTATTACTACGACGACTTCAATCGACCGATATTGATAACGCATCCTGCGGCAACGGCCGGAGGAGAGCGACCAGTGGAAACGCTTGCTTACGATGCGGCCGGCAACATTATTCAGCGGCTGGACACCGGCGGACGAGCCACGTTTTTTGGGTACACGAGTGCTGGGCTTCTGGACTACACCACGGATGCAAATGCCAAAACCACCCATTTCAAATATGACGCGCTCGGCCGCATGACTTCGCTGGTCGACGCGCGCAGCCAGCGCTATCGATTCACCCTTGACGCGCTGGGCCAGTTGAAACATATCAAGCGCGGAACGGCGGAGATGAGTTTCACCTACGATGCCGTCGGCAATCGAAAGCAGCGCACCGACTACAACGGCGCGGTGACCACCTACGACTACGACGCGCTGAGCAGGCTGAAGACGATTAACTATCCCGACACAACCACTGTCAGCTACACTTACGACAAGCTCTCACGCTTGCAAACAGCCACGAACGATAATGGCGCCATCGACTTCGACTACAACAAAATGGGCCGGCTCACGGGGGTGACTGACGTGTTTGGCCAGTTGATCGATTACAACTATGACGATAACGGCAATCGCACGAAGTTGAGCCTGAATGCGGCCACCCTGGCCACCTATCGCTACGATGCTCTGGATCGAGTTACTAAAATCATTGACGGCTCAAGCCTGGCTACCAACTACGCCTACGATCTCACCAATAAGCTCGTGTCTCGCAAGCTACCGAACGGTGTGTTAACCAGTTATCAGTACGACGGGTTGAACCGCCTGACCAGATTGCAGGATGCGAAAGGGGCTACCACCGTCGCTGATCATCAATACGAATACGACCTTGCCAATCAGATCACCAGAATAATTGAGCCCGGCAGTACGCGGAGCTACGGATACGACCTGGTTGACCGCCTGACGTCTGCCACCTATACAAATCCATCGCAAAGCAGCGAAAACTACGGTTACGACTCGGTAGGCAATCGCACCAGTTCACATTTAAGCGCGACCTATGCCTACCAACCGTTCAACAGATTGACGAGCACCAGCAGCGTTAGCTACAGCTATGATGCCAATGGAAACCTCACTTCGAAAACCGACGCCGCTGGCACCTGGACGTACAGCTGGGATTTTGAGAATCGTTTGACGCAAGTGGTGAAGCCCGGAGGCGAGAGCGTCGGCTACAAGTATGATGCGTTGGGCCGGCGTATTCGGCGGCTACCGAGCGCGGGGGTGTCAACCAGCTTCGTCTACGATGGTCAGGAAGTAATTAAGGACATCAACAGCGATGGTTCGACAGTTGATTACTTGAATGGGCCAGGAATAGATAACAAGCTGCGCCTGAACGATTCGCGATTGTCCACAGGTCCGCTCTATTTTCAGCAAGACCAACTGGGCAGCACGACAGCCTTAACAAACTCCAACGGAGGAATCGTCGCCCAGATCAATTACGACGCATTCGGTAATTCATCCGGCACGTCGCTCACGCGTTACGACTACACCGGGCGTGAGCGCGATCCGGATACCGGGCTGCTCTATTACCGCGCGCGGTGGTACGACCCGCAGGTGGGCAGGTTTATTTCGGAGGATCCGATTGGATTGGCTGGTGGGATTAATGCATTCGCATACGTGGGAAACGGGCCCATCTTGGGAACTGATCCACAGGGTCTATTCAACGAAGACGTTCATTATTACTTAACTTACTTCATAGCGACAAAATTTCCTTGTCTGACCGCGCATGAGGCAAGGATTATAGCCAACGCGGATCAAAGCGTGGATGAGAATCCCGCCACCCAACCTTGGATCGGAGGGACTGCTCGACAACGCCGGATTAATTCAGATAGCCATACATTCAATGAAGGAAACAATGGCAACTTGGCAAATATGCGCAATGGCGCGATGAATGGAGGAATGAACTATCAGAAATTTGGGGGATACTTACATTACTTGCAAGACACCTTTAGCCATCGAGGCTATGGCAATAGCATCATTGGACAATTCGGGTACAACGGAACTGACGTTCCTTTCTTCGGCGGCTTTTTCGTCGACAATACAAATCACGATATTGGCAAGTCTGTACAGATGGCAGCAGCTACCTGGTTTGCGATTCGCGATTGGATCAAAGCTCACAAGTGTAAGTGCGGCGATCAGGGTGATACAAATGTGGCAGCTTGGTGGCCGCAAGTAATGGAATTCCTCAATATCGCGAACGGTGACATTGAAGGAAAACGTCGCGCCCTCGACGTGCCTCGAAGGTGAGCCCCGAGATGCCAAGATTATTATCGCAAAAACGACCAATTCGACTTCGCTGGATTCTCGTCGTGATTTACGTCTTGATCAGCGGAGTATTATTCGGTAATTGTCTCTTACATTTGGGAAATTCCCCCTATTGCCAATATGCATGGAAGTCGCTGATGCCTGCGGGAACTGCATGCGCGGTGTTGGTCGATGCTTTGTTTCCCAGGAGCGTAATCCCTCCGGGTCCTCTATTAACAGTTATCGGGATCGTTCTGGTGCCAATTCCTTTTCTGGTAGCCACTGCTCAGTATTACCTCGTGGGATTGGTCTTGGATAAGTTAGTGGCTCATTGGCTGCGAAAATCCAACCATGCAAACTAGAGAGATAACTCGGTGAGACAGATTCGAAAAACCGGTTGGGCAGTAGGCTCAGTAATTGTCATAGGACTCGCGATTTTTGTGGGGTCGGTTCTTCTTTACTATTTGACTGGTGGACACTGATACCGAGGTTATCAGAATTCGAGCGTGGTTCTCTCCTAACGACTTAGGCTGTTTCATACCTTGGAGAGTGTCCCTAGCACGCTAACTTCAAATTATCTGGAAATAGTTGGTGAAGCTGTTTTTCAAGTACGCTGCAATTGCCTTCGGAACCCAGGCATTACTGCTTGTCTTCCTGGCCCTTGTCGGAAATTTGATTTCGCCCGCCGTAGACGCCCTGTTCGAAGTCTTTCTTCGAATCTATGAGCCGTATATGGTTTTCATCGCGAAGGTCGGAAAGTTCAAAGGCGAGTCAGCGATAATCGAACCCGTTTGGATGGGAGCATCTCTTGGCGTCGTGGTATATAGCATCGCGTTTGGTTTTGGCATGATGCTTCTAAGAAAAGAACGCTAGCCCAACTATCATTCGGTTCAATTCAAAGTTCTAGCGACGAAGTAATAAGGCACATGAATAGGTCCTATTCGACCTATAGGACCTACGTCTTGAATCCTTATGCCCTATTCACCACCCAAACCTACACCCAACCTCATCCCGCCGCACGGCGGCTACCGGCAACTGAAATCATTCCAGCAGGCAGAGCTGGTCTATGACGCCACGGTGAAGTTTTGTGATCGCTTTATCGACAAGCGATCGCGTACCCACGATCAGATGGTGCAGGCAGCCAGAAGTGGACGACAGAATATCGCCGAAGGCAGCCAGGCCTCAGGCACGTCGAAAAAATTTGAGCTGAAGCTCGTGGGTGTCGCCAGGGCCAGCCTCGAAGAGCTGCTACTCGATTTCGAAGATTTTCTGCGCCAGCGCACGCTGCCGCTCTGGGCCAAAAACCACCCAAGTGCACAAATTGTAAGGCGCCTGGCTTACGACGAGAATCGGTCCTATGCGACCTATTCGTCCTATGTTGAAAAAGCCTCGGCCGAGGTTGCGGCCAACACCATCATCTGCCTCATCCACCAGGCCAACTATCTTCTCGACCAGCAACTCAAGCAGCTTGAGAGGGCCTTCCTCGACGAAGGCGGTTTCACCGAACGGCTCTACCACTTCAGAAAGAAAAGACAATAAATCCCAATAGGAACAATTCGTCCTATAAGACCTATTCCTATCGGTCCTATACGTCCTATTGGACCTATTTCACCCTATTAGACCTATATCACTTTTCGCCAATAGAGCCCTCATTTCTCCAACAAATTAACCCTTTACTTCCCCGCGCCACGGGCCGCATAATACGCGCCCCACCGGCCCACAGCCGGTGAGCTTGTTTAGCGGGGCCTAAATCCCCACCCCAAACCGGAGGCCGACGATAAGTAAGGTGAATGGCATCCAGCGTATTATTGGCAAGGCGCCTGCTTTCCCAGGAGACAAATACCATGAGATCAATCTGGAAGGGTCATATCAGGTTTCTGTTAGTCGCAATTCCGGTCCGTATCTACAACGCCCTCGAGACCACCGAGAAGATTCAGTTTAACCAACTGCACCGCGAGGACTACGGTCCGATCGGTTACGACAAGCGTTGTAAGAAGTGCGGCCAGGTGGTAACTGGTGACCAGATCACCAAAGGCTATCAGTATGAGCCCGATCGTTTCGCCATCGTCGAGCCCGAAGATATTGCGAAGATCAAAATCAAAACCACCAGGGCCGTGGACATCATCGGCTTCGTCGACAGTTCCGAGATTCCCACCACCTTCTACGACTCGCCTTATTATGCCGGACCCGATGGACCCGTCTCCGAAAAGCCTTACGCCCTGCTCCGTGAGGTGATGAAGCAGACCGGCAAAGTCGGCATTGGCAAAGTTGTGCTGAGAGACCGGGAAGATCTGGTGGCTCTCTTCCCTCACGAAAACGGTTTGGTGATGCAGAAGCTTCACTATCCAAATGAAATCAGAAACATGAAAGACGTACCGGATATCGAGGGCGCCACGAAGCTGGACAAGAATGAGCTGAAGCTGGCGACGACCCTGGTCGAGCAGATGGTGACCACGCTCGGCGAGATTGACACCGTGGATCAGTATCACCAGGCGCTCAAGCAACTCATCGAGTCGAAGATCAAAGGCAAGAAAGTAGTCGAGTTTGAGGTTGAAGAACTGCCCAAACTTGATATCATGAGCGCGCTGAAGAAGAGTTTGCAGCAGTCAAACCGCAAACCAATGGTTAAGGCGACTACGCCGGCGGCGAAGAAGAAAGCGCTCACGCTGGTTAAGACCGTGGGCAAACCTGTACCAAAGGCGGCGAAGAAGCGAAAAGCTTCCTGAGCGACTTTTGTTCAACCGCTAAGAGCCTATTCGGCTAATAGGGCCTATTTGGAGCATAGGGTCTATTCATTTGCGTTACTGATGAAAGATACCAGCAATAAGGTTCTGTCCTTCCCCTCACGAGTTCCCGCGAAGGCTGACTACCAACGCGTCAAGTCAAACTATTCGCTGCGCGAAATCAAACAAATGTTTGGATTGAGCGAGCGCACCATCCGCCGCTGGACCGAACAGGGAATCATCCAGGGCACGCCGGTTCCCGAAGCTAACGATTTCAACTACGACTTTCAGGCACTCACGCAGTTTCGGCGGGTCCGCGAGTTACGCGGGCAGGGTCAAAGCATCCGCCAAATCGAAGCCGAACTTCAGGGACAGTTGCACCTTTTCCGTAGCTTCGAAGGCGGAAAGCTGTCGCGCTTGTTGACACCGCTAGAGGAAGCTTTGTTGTTGGACCAGCAGGGAGATCCTCAGGCCGCGGAGTTGTACCTCGAAGCCATCAGCGACGGCGACAATGTGGCTGAGGCCTATTGCAACCTGGGCATAATCAATAAGGAGAAGGGCGAGCTCGGCAAAGCGCTGGATAATTTCACGCTCTCGCTAAAGCACGAGCCGAGACACGTGGAGGCCCACTACAATCTGGGTAACCTCTATTACGATGCCGGCGAATTCCGTCTGGCACGCCTGCACTATGAAGGGGCCGCGCAAATTGCGCCTGATTTTTCCCTCGTCTATTTCAACCTCGCTCTGGCACATTTCAAACTGGACGATCTCCCGGCCTCGCTCGCCGCTCTGGAGACGTACCGGCAGTTACGCCAGCCCGACGACGAAGAAAACGATGCAATTAATCAGCTGCTGAAGGCCATGCAGGATCCGCGTCCTCCGAGTCGTTAGCTCCCCCTGCGATAGACTGTTGTCTACCATAAATGTTCTCGACGTAGCCGCTGGCTACCTAAACCAAATACCTTTAGAATTCAACCCTGTTCCCACAGCGTACTTTTCCCAGGAGACCCCCTATGTCACAAACGAAGTGTCGCGTCCTCTGCATTGACGATCATGCAGACACATCGGAAATGCTCAAGCTTTTACTATCACAGGAAGATTATGAAGTGACTGTCGCCCTTTCCTGCGCCGAAGCGCTCCGACTGGCGACCGATGGAGAATTTGACTTGTACGTTCTGGACCGACGACTGCCCGACGGCAGCGGCCTCCAATTATGCCAGGATCTGTCTAAAGCTACCCCCGGTGTTCCGACCATCTTCTACAGTGGTGACGCCTATGACATTCATCGATCAGAGGCGCTGGCGGCCGGGGCAGACGACTACATAACCAAGCCCGACATCGATCGATTGATCGAATGCGTTCGCGACACCCTCGCCGACAAGGAATGTGCAAAGACGGCTTGATGCAGCCATCAGAAATGGTCTTACCTGCAGGTAAGCCTCAAAATCAGGTAAGCCTCAAAATCAGGTAGTAGTGTCCTAATCTACGTTTTTCTCAGTGCGCCCTCTGTGCTCTCCTTGTCTCTGCGGTGGAAAACGGCGGAAAAACGCTCACCACAGAGACACAGATAGCACAGAGGACGCACAGAGATTCGGAAATAAGGCCTATTCAAAAATCACGCTCGCTTGACACGTAAGTTTCCCCACGTATAATTTTCCTCCCCCTTGGGCCGATAGCTCAGTTGGTAGAGCAGCTGACTCTTAATCAGCGGGTCGCAGGTTCGAGCCCTGCTCGGCTCACCATTATTTTCAATTAAAGCCATCAGTTAGCACGCGCTTCCGCTAAAGGCCGTGCTAATTTTTTGGTCAGCAGTTTTCTCTAGTTGATAATCCAAAGCATGGAATAACCTCTTAGGCAGTAACGAGCTGATTGCCTTCCTGCACGGCGTCGATCCGCCTCTAAGTTCGTTGAGCTCAACAAAGTGAAGTTCGGATCCATCGATTCCTTTCGCGTCTACCTCCGCCACAAAGGTAAACACGCGGGAAATCCTTTTTGGCGAAACGAAAAAGCTGCCCATCGCTCTCGAATCAGGGCAAGACATCGATGGTCTGATTGGGCGTTCGACCAGATCATAAACCCGTTGGGTGTCTCGGTGCCGATAAGCAGTCAACCCCACACTCGAGTCCCAGGATCCGGCGCTACCGCGCTCGGTTCTGCATGACCCTCTGACACCTTCGGCTTGTCAAACCTTTGCACGACGTTGCCTGTTTAGAGTAACTTGCCTCGCAAATGTTCGAACGATACACAGAACAAGCACGTCGCTCAATCTTTTTCGCAAGGTATGAGGCCAGCAAGTCAGCCTCCCAGGCGATCGAACCAGAGCATCTCTTGTTGGGTCTTTTGCATGATAACGGGGATCTGCTCGTTAAGCTTACCGCGTCGCCGGATCCGGCCGGTGCCCTCCGTAAGAGCGTTGAGGACCGAGCTCAGCCGCCGCGTCCGAAGATGTCTACCTCAGTCGAACTTCCGCTGGCAACCGGAACGAAAGACGCGTTGACGAAAGCTCTCAAAGAGTCGGAAGCGCTGGGTCATAGGCACATCGGGCCGGAACACTTCCTTCTGGGTCTGTTGGCCGATCCGGGATCGCTTGCCGCAGAGTCACTGCAGACAGCCGGGATTACAGCTGAACGTATTCGCAACTTGATCGGCGTCGGTGAAGGGGCCGCGCCGGCGCCCAAACCGACTCAACCGGAGCAATTCAGAAAATTCATTTTCCAATGTTTGGATGAAACTTTCGTTGAAGTTCACGGAATGTATCTCGACAAAGGCTGCTCCTTATTCCCGACCCTGGAAGGTGTCTCGGCTCATGAAGCTTCCAGTTCGGTCTCTCCTGAGAGCGCGACGCTGGCGGCGCAAGTCGAGCATGTTCGGTTTTATCTTGACGTCCTTGACCAGATGATAAGCACGAACGAATTCGTCAAGGTCGACTGGAAGCAGATTTGGCGCACGGTGAGTCAGGTGACGCCGGAGGAATGGGAAGAAGAGAGGCGAAGGCTGCGAGAAAGTTATGACCGCCTCATAACCACCCTGAAGAGCATTGATGGATGGGACCAGGATTACGAAATCGCCGGTGCACTGTCAGTCCTGTCGCATACTGCTTACCATTTAGGTGGCATGCGTCAGGCGCTGGCAGCGATCAGATCAGGAAGAAAGCCGAGGTAACCGAACCTGTTGCAGTGCGGTGAGGGCAGCACTACCGGTACGTTTGTCCGCATCCATCCGGCGACTCCATCTCGGTTTGCAAATCCCGCCTCGGTCTCCGAGTCTCTCTGCAACTCTGTTTCGTTCTGGAGTCTCCCCGGTGCTGCAAGTCTCGCTCGCTCTTACACTCTGAGCTGTCTCTAAGCTCGGTTCTGCGGCTGGCCGCCTTCCGTGCGGTGAGGCTCTCTGCCTCACCGGCACCTCTATTTATTTTGAGGCTATGCCTCCGGGCGACATCAGAGGCGCAGCCTCGAAGAATGAAACCGCTATCGGAAAGGCCGAGCCTTTCCGCACGGAAGGCGGCAGAGCCGCAAAGGCTATCGCCGCCCCGCACCTCGGCTAACTCTCTGTTTTACTGCCCCAAAAACTTGACTCATTCACATCAAGTTTTACCCGACAAGTAATCTAGAAGCAGACTTAACTCGCCCTACGTTCGCACTTGCGATAGTCAGATTTCAAACGGCCTCTTAATCGGCGAGTCGTACGTTAATACGCTGCTCGGCTCACCCCCTGAGGGACCCCGCCGGCTGGCGGTCCCAACTAAGGCTGGCCAAATCGCGCGCGATACTCGGGCGATGAAATGAAGGCCAACACCATCTCCGCCGCAACGAAGTCGCCGCCAAACTGATTTAGTTTACCCAGCCAGAATGCGTAGCCGGCTTCGTCCGGATCGCGCTTCATGTAGCCGAAGTATTCCAACTGGACAAACGCCTGGGTGAATTCCGAATTGTAGAAAGCCTGCCCGTAACTAGTGGTGAACTGCTGGCTCCCTTCCCCTAAAACTGTGACCCCATCAACCACCTTCTGCAATACACTGGCCCGCGTCTCCGTTCCTCCGTCGAGTCCATTAACCAGCGCCGTCCGGTCCGCAGCGCTCGCATTCGCACCGGTATTCAAAAACAGCCGAGCCACATACTGCTGGTTATTCAAAGAGTCGTAGATGGCCTTGAACTCTGAGCAGCGATACCTCGCCGGATCTGTGCAGTTTACAAACTGTGCAGCGAACGCGGCTTTGTTCTGGTTGATCTGGGCTGCGGAGAGCGCACCGCCCACCACGATCCCATTGCCTACAAACTGAGCGTCGAGTAAGAACTCTGAGAGCTTTGGCTGACGGCTCAGCGCGCCCCTATACATCCGCAGCACGTAGTAGCCCGTGTACTGAAACTCCGGCGAGAGGAAGAACGCACCGCTGGTTGTCTCGCGTTGCCGCAGCGTGCATTGCTCCACCGTCTGACCCGCCGGCCTGCGCGCCGGGTCATTACACTTGGTGATGTTATCGGTCCAGAAGTCTTCCCCGGCCTGGTCAGCTTCGCGATTGAGAAAATCTCGATACTGCTGCTTCACAAACTGCCGCGCATCATCAATAGGATTCGCGGGGAATGGCGGTGCAGCGACCGTGAAGGCTACGGTCTTTACGGTAGTGCCGGTGTTTTTCCAGGTAAAGTTATAGGTGCCCGGCGACAGAATTCCCAGGTCGTAAATGCCCGCACTGGACGTCACCGCCTGCACGGATGGGCCGGTGAACTTCTCCACCGTAGCGTTGGCCGTGAAGTCGTTACCCGACTTAACTGCCTGTCCAAAGTCGCTCACTCGATAACCGGCATTTGGGTACAGCAGTTTCAGGTAGGCGTAAGTTCTACCTCCGGTTGTCCACGTCTTGATCTCAACCTCGCTCGAATTAAGTGTGACTCCCTGCCAGGTAGGCAGGCCCGTCTCGTTGTCGGTAATGGTCAGCGCAGCAACACTCTGCTCGTCTAGCGCCAACCCATTTGGATTCTGAAGGTAAAGATTGAGTTGGCGGTCAAGGTCGACGATCAGATTATTAATAATCGGGACCTGGAATGTCTTGCTGGTTTCGCCAGCAGCGAATGAAAGTGTCCCGGAGGTAGCCATGTAATCCTGCGATTGCCTGGCTGTTTCGTCGCCAGTGGTATACCCAACCGTCGCGGGCAAGCCGGTAAATCCCGTGCGGTTGACTGTAATCGTAGCGCTGCCGCCTCCTTCGCTGACGTTGTAGGAAGGCGCACTGAACTTCACCCCACTCGGTTCGCGATCCAACGCGGCAATCTCCGCCGCTGAAAGTGCGCGTCCATACAGCCGCAGCCGCGCCACCATTCCGGCAGAGGCTTCGCCGGTTCCACCTCCCGAGGTATTGTCCTGGAAGAAACGCAACGTGTTGTTCGAATCAATCAAAGCCAGGTTGCCGGTATCGTTGAACTGAAACTGCTGGACTCCATTGACGTAGCCCGTCAGCAGTCCGGCTGCATCGCGAGTGATGGCCACCTGGATATATGTGTTTGCGAGCATTGGCGCGCCTGATCCCGAAGCCGCGTCCGCGAATCTCAGGTTGTTATCGGCTTCGGCATAGAGGCCGTTGTCGCTGCTACCGTTCTTGAAGTCCACAATCCGTCGGCGCTTGTTTGCCTCATCAAACTTTAACAGCGTGACGATGCTGTAAGCGTCGTTGGGCACCACCCCGGTTGTCGGCGATAGCGCCAGGCCGTTATTCGTAGGGAATCTGAGGACGGTGGTGGGAACGCCGTCCACTGTGTCGGTGATAAAGCTGTTGCCGGCGGAACCGCCGGGGGCGATTAGGTCATTCAAGCCGGCCGAGCCGCCCGGGGATGGGGATGGCGAAGGAGAAGGTGATGGACTCGGTGAAGGCGACGGAGATGGTGAAGGAGTTGGAGTTGGGGTCGGTGTCGGCGCGCCGGGTTTACACTTGCCGAATGTATCGGCATTGAAGATCGACTGGATCTCGGCCTGCGAAAGGGTCCGATTGAAGATTTCGACTTCATCGATCAGGCCGGTGAAGTAACGCACTTGAAACGACTCTTCACGTCCAATTGCGACGCTGCGATCGGTGGCCAGCAAGCCTCCTGTGCTGACGGTGGTCGCGACTTGCGCCCCGTTCACATAAAGGGAATATTGACCGCTGGTTGGATCGAAAGTCATGGCCACGTGAGACCAGGTGTTGAGTGGGATGGTTCCACCTTCGAGATTTGGTTCCGCTCCGGTTGCTTTGTGTAGCGCGCTGAAGAGTTTCAGCGTACCGCTCCGGTTAACTATCCACAGGCCGTACGAATCTGAGGTTGAGCCGGTGCTGAAATCCTGGGCCCACTTGGTGACGATGGCCGCAAGGTTCCCGGATGGCGGCATCGCTGATGGGTTTATCCACGCGTCAATGGTGAGTGGACCGGAAATCTTCAGGCTGGCAGGATTACCAATCGACACGTATCCCGTCGTTCCGTTGAAGCTAAACGCCTGGGCCACCTTTCCGGCCGCGCTCGCCGTCGCTCCGCCTTGCAAGACGCCAACATTGGTTCCCTGAATGTCGTTTGCACTGCCGTCTCCCGGCCACCAACTGACCATATTCGCCGGTGGCGTAACGCAGCCTGCGCCCTGCTCCGGATTTTGATCGGCATTCCCGGTATGGCTGGCGGCCACGGTCCGGGGATCGAAGACACCCGCGAAGTTGAAAAAATTTCCTAAACCGATTTGAGTCGAAGAATCGAAAAATCCGGCCGGCATGAATGTCAGCGCTTCGTTCCGCGGCGCATAATTAAGGGTCATCGACCGAGTGCCCTGAAACTTAACGTCACTCGGACCTGGCATCAGGAAGGTGAAATCAAAGTATTGAAGAGCGATAGTATCGTTGAGTCCATCCCTGAGATCAACCTCTACAGACACAAGGTCTCCAGGCGTTGCGACGAATGAAAGACTCGTAGACCGTTTCTGAATAACCTGAGTATGGGCAACTTCTACTACCTTAGAGGTCAACAGTGGCCGCGCACTGCTACCAGTGGCATATCCAAGCACTCTTAGGTTTATCTTTGTTGATGGACTTATATCGCGAAGCAAATAGCTGAAATCAAGCTCTAGTTGAAACTCACCACCGGGACCCGCGAAAGGCATCGCCCGGTTACCAGTTTTTGAATAAACTGTTTGGTTATTAGCTCTAGCTTCATCTATGACCAGCCATTGAGGTATCGTGAATTCCTCGACAGTGCTGGCTCGAAGACTTTCGCCGCTATTGACCAGTTTCGCTTCGAATTTCAGGTGGGGGAACGACTTCCTGAGGACAGAGAACGGGAGGTCGAAAACAAGATGAATTTGTTTGGTCCGCGGCTGGGTACCAGGCTCCACGAATTCTTTTCTGCGAGCAACCAGTCGTCCAGCTGAACCTCCACTAAGGTCGGTTACTTCCAGGATAATGAATCCTCCAAATATCGGATCGCCATGCACGAGCCTGTAGTCAAGATCACATTCGAAACTCACGTCCTCATTGAAGTAATGGTGAATGCTAGTCAGGCTCCTGCCATTAATCTTCGCATCATCGAATTCGATTTCATCAGGCGTAAACGTCAGGGCGAGAGTGACATTGATTGCCTGGGGGGTGTTGCTTGCATCAGCTGCGGAAACCGAAATCGTTCCCTCAAACGGCATTGGCCGACCACCTAATCCGTTGATATTGGCTGAAACGGTGAGCATCGTGAACTCGTTAGGCGCCAAAGATCCTGAGGCGCCGGAGGGAGAAGTGACTCCCAACCAATCACCGGTTGAGGTAGCGTTTGCTTGCCAGTTGAGCACACTGCTGCCCGTGTTTGTAAGTTTCACGGTCTGACTGGCAGGATTCGGACCAGCTTCAGCTGCGTTGAAAGTAAGTTGGGTGATACTCAAATCGATTCGTGCCGGGCTGGGACTCGGCGATGGACTGGGCGCGGGTGCTATTCCCGTGATGCAGTTCGAAAGCTCTGAAGTGTTGCCGGTATCTGGTGTGGCCGCGGCGGTCACGTTGAGCCCGGCTGGGACGTTGAAAAAAGGAGAGTTGCCACTCGCATCAGTGGTGGTATTGATCTCGCCGATGTACGTTTGGGCCTGAACGAACTGCTGATCGCCACACTGTGGGTTGGAATAAAACTCGACGACATAGTTCGCATTTGGTCGGGCTGCCAGCAAACGGCCCTGACCCACGCCTCCATTCATTGAGAGCACTGGTTCTTTGTCCAAAGTGTTAACCACGCTATATCTGATTCCTTTATTAGCGTTGCCGAAAATCGAATTGCGTCGCACTTGATTGCCGGTGAACGGTTCATTTGCGCCGATGCCAATCGTGGCTCCGATGCCCCCATTGAAGGCAATAATATTTCCGCCCCCGCTGGTGTTACCAATCCGATTGTTGCTGCCACCCGAGAGAGTGACTCCGCCAAACGCGTTACCCAGGTTCGCGGTGCCATTGATATCTGTTCCTATGTAGTTATTCAGCACCAAATGGTTTGACGCCGGAAAGGAAGCGCCCCCGCTGATGCTCACCCCCTGACCAGCGTTCCCGGAAATGATATTGCGCGCTCCTGCGCTCACTCCGCCGATGGTATCGGTGTTTGACTCTGTAGTTAGCAAAACGCCGCTGCCCGCATTCCCGACCGCCGCGGTGCCATTTATGTTTGTGCCAATGTAATTTCCCTGGACCAGGTTATTGTCCGGGTTGTTGTCGAAGTTTCCGGTGAGGACCACTCCGATCCCTCCTCTGGTAGCTCCCGATATGATATTGCGCGCAGACACAGTAGTGCCGCCAACGGTGGAGTTGGTGACGCTAAGGTCCACGCCTCGGTCCTGGTCTCCTAGCGCGCTCAAGCCGCTCGCGTTAATGCCAATCAAGTTGCCCTGAATCAGGATAGCGTTACCGGCTACTTGAATACCCTTGCCACCCGAATTTGCCGGATCGTTTGCGGAGATGATGTTACGAGCGCCCGGCTCGGTCCCACCAATGGTGATTCCGGTGGTCGGCCCGCTCGCTAAAACCACGCCGCCAAAACGGTTTCCGAGGGCGACTGTGCCCGCCGAGTTCACTCCGATGTAGTTACCTTGAATCTTGAGGCCGGCTGAATTGGCGCCGCTAGCGATCCCCGTTCCGGTTCCGGCGATGATGTTCCGGGCGGCGGCGGTCGTTCCACCTATCGTGCTATTCGGCGAGTCGTCAATGCGCAAACCAGTGATGGTGCTGCTCATGAGAATTACGTCACCCGCTGCGTCGGTCCCGACCCGATTGCCTTCGACGATACAGTTCCCTCCGGTGATGGATTTTCCCAGGGCAATACCTTCGCCCGAGGTGAACCGATTGATGACCATCCCGCGCATCGCGCTGTTCGGCGCAAGGATTCTGATCCCGGAGGTGCTCGGCGCGTTGTTGCCGTTGATCTCCACGAAGCCGGAGGTGCTTCCATCTATAGTCACGGCATCGGTAAAGAGAAAGTTGCCGCCTATGATTGAAGTGACGCCACTAAACCTAACCTCATCGAGACCGGGATTAGTCGGAGTGCCGTTTACCTGTGCTTGTTCAGCAGCAGTCAAAGAAGACTTGGGAAGAGTGCCATTGGCGACGGCGCTGGCTTCCGATAACGTCAGGACATTGTCTCTGATGTTGCCGGTGGTAGCCGTGTTGACGGTGATGATGGACGAGGCCGCGATTTGCGCGATCAGCAATGGCGCCTCGCCGCCGCTTTTGAGAATTACCAAATCGTTGAGGGCGTGTTTGCCCAACCGCATGGGCATTACACTGACGGGCTCACCGGCAACCTTGAAGGACTCCACAAGCTGCAAGTTTGACTGGCCAGAAACAACACTTCGTCCGCTCGCAGCGACCAGCGTTTCGTCAGCAATAACGTGCAACTGATGGTCGGCGCGATTCAATACCAACAAGTCGTCCTTGCCGCTGGCAGAAACTCGCCCGCGTACGAGCATCGAATGCGCGACACCAGGCTCCCCAGAGCTACCGGCGGTGAAGCTTTCCACACTCGGTCCATCAACGCCCTTCCTTGTCGGGACCTCAAGGATGATCCGTCCCCACTCTCTGTTCTTCACCCCGCGTTCCAGCACATGCACCACACCGTCGGCTGAAAGCAGTGCCAATTCCGTCCCGTAGTCGCCGGCGAAGTCCCCAATCGCAATCGACGAGATCGGATACTGCATTACCTCACGCTCGATCTTCGCCGCTGCCACTGTGGCCCGACTCTCGTCATCGAGAGAGAGTTTTCGATCACGGCCGTGTACAATTACCAACTCGCTCCCCGCCGCAACTGCCAGATCCCTTTCGTAACTGTCGTCTAACTGACCTAAAGCCAGACCTGCTGCGTTTGCTGGTAACGGCAATTGTTCGGGCTCGCGCATTAGCGCACCCTCAGGACCTTCAAAGACCAGCACCAACGCCGAGGCGGCTGACGCTGCCGGCATCTTGTCTACGCTGTTAGCCGTTTGGGCCACACCGACCACAACATCGGCTAATCCATCCGCCCGATTGATCTCGCCGGTGATGAGCGACGTCACAGTTCCCGGAAGCGTGATCGTGCGGGTGCGGCCGAAACTCCCGTGTCCGTCACCGGCCCGCCAATAAAGTTTGTTGCCTCGCCGAGCTGCCATCACCACATCCAGATGGCCATCGGCGTCGAAATCACCAGTGCCAAGGAAGTCAGGTTCGAGCGTCGAGCCGACAACCAGGCCGGGACCCAGGAAAGGTGCGTTGGTAAATCTCCCAGCGGCTTTTCGCTGTTCAGCTTCGGCGGTATTGGGATAAATGGCGTCGACGTTGCCACGATGCAGTGTGAAGAAACCCGTGTTCCCGGAACCTCCATCCGAGTCTGCGTCGGCTGAAAGGAACTCGCCCGAACAACCTGCGCAGCCGTAGCCGCTGATCAGATCAGGCACGCCGTCCTCATCGAAATCCCCATTGGCCAGGGCCAACGGTCGCGCCTGATTGGATAGCAGCGCCGCTTCAAAGCCGCCTTTTCCAGAGTAGCTGGTTATTAGATCGTGACCGTCTCGGAGATGAATCCAGGAAACGTTGCGTCCGGACGCACGCATGGTGGCTTCATCACCCACCTGCGCTTGCGGGATGTTGTCGGAATGCGTTCTGTGTACCGAGTTTGCGCCGGCAGAAGCCGTCCAACCCCTGATGGCAAAGGATTGAATCAACACTACGGTTACCGATAACAGCAAAACCAAAGCGACGACATGAAACTTCTTCATTTACCTAAGCTCCCTTTTCTCGAAATGCTCTGTCAGGTTCCTTGGCGCCATCACCGCTCTGTCGGTTTGTTTCCGCGCCGTGGCTATCAGGTCAGCACCTCGCGGTACAGAGTAGGTCGAATCTACGTTCGGCTATGCCGTCCGATGTGCGGTGGCGGCTTTGCCCGACTTACCGGCGACTCTACTCGTTTCGGGGTTGCGCCCTGAGTTGGGGCAGAGCCCCAGACTTTGACAAGCCGATCGGAAGGGCAAGAGCCCCACCGCAAATCAGGCGGCGAAGCCGCATGCGCTAATCAGTACCTGGCTGCGCTTTGCGAAAGTATTTTTTCAGATACTCCCGGGCCTTTTCTCTGCTATTGATTTCACTTCTGAATGGCGCACTCTCCGCCTTCATAGCCCACTCCACGTGAGCCTGGACAAACGCCATGTAGTGCTCGTTTTGATTGCCGTGCACATCGAAGATACCTATCTTTTGGCAAACTTCTTTGAAGGGCTGGCTTTCGAGCGGCGAATCTATTGCCGTCAAGGCGGCGGCGTAGAGGCAGTGCTTTTCCTCGTCAGTCAAGGCGAGTCCGGCGTGCCCTGAGACAGTCCGACTGCTGTTGGTGCACGCCGTCAGCGAAGTCCCGATTAACATGATTGCCAGAATTAGCTTCATTAGCAGGTTCTTTCCGAAACTCGGCTCAGCGTAACGAGTCATGGTCTCAATAAAGCGTTAGCTGGTTTGTCCGAACGAAACGAGGAACCGACTGGGGTTCCGATCAGTCGTGTGCCACCTGCGTTTCCTCTGTGCAACCTCGGTGATCTCCGTGACTCTGCGGTGGCGGTTTACCGGCGGTTTATTCACCCCGGAGGCAAAGAGACACTGAGGTTGCACAGAGACGTTCGGCATGGGTCAGCTTGGATAAAAGTGCAGTCGGAGGCCATTACAACCGAGCGCGGACCGGATCCCCAGCGGGGCTGCCCCCGCCGAGGTAGTGGTGCGCCGGATGCCAGGTCAACCTCAAATACTTTGTGAATCCGTCGAATCACAGTATCAGCCTTAGTTGAAGTCTAGGATCCGGCGCTACCGCGCTCGGTTCTGTAAAAACCAACGCCCAACGCAAACTGAGCCATTACCTGCCGTTCGCACAGATTGACGATGCTCCGACTCGAGGTGGTACAATCCCGCCGCCGTTGCTCCAATCAACTTTTTGGCAGAGCGGGCGAAAAGCTGGCCTTCAGTTTTCACAGGGCCAGTTTTCTTTAAGAACCCCGCAAAGTAACGAGAGAAAAGCGAAACTCTTCCGAAATCTCCCCAGAATCAGTCAGGTTTCAGGTGAGCCCCACCAACAAACAAATCTTTCGGTTTGGTGATGTTGAAGTAGACCTAGCGCAGGGTTGCGTCCGGCGCGGCGGTGAGGAACTACACCTGCGCCAGCAAACCTTTCAGGTAATGGTTTACCTACTGAAGAACCGGGATCGGATCGTTACCAAAGAAGAGCTGCTCGGAAGTATCTGGAAAGAAACAGCGGTTACGGACGACGCCTTGGTTCAGTGTGTCATGGACATCAGGCGCGCAATTGGCGACGACTCGCGCCGGCCACAGTTCATCAAAACCCTGCCCAAGGTCGGTTATCGATTCATCAGCCCGGTTGAGGAGCGGTCAGTTCAACCTGAAACACCGGTTGCCGCACCGGCAGTCAGGCCAGCTCTGATTGGAGTCCAGCCTGATAGCCCTGAGCATCCTCCGGAAAACTCACCAACTGCCTCGGCTTTGTTGCCTGGCGCCCGGCCCGGTGCCTCCAAACGGGGTGTTGTTGTGATAGCAGCCGCCATTCTCCTGGTGACGGCAACCATGCCTTTAGCTGCATATCTGCGCGCTAAGCTCGCTCGAAAGACCAAGCCGTTGGCCGACGTTTCCTTGCCCCAGGTGCCGGGCAGAAAGCCGGTGGCGGTTATGTATTTTGACAATCAGTCTGGCAGCGCCGACCTCGATTGGCTCCGCGAAGGATTGGCCGACATGATAATTACCGACCTGTCGCGCTCAGACAAACTCAGCCTCCTGAGCCGCCAACAACTTCACCTTTTGTTGGAGAGGCTCGGACATAACGAAGGTGACAAGATTCGGCTGGACGAAGCCCTCGATGTCGCTCGGAGGAGCCAGGCAAGGATAGTCGTGCTCGGCAGTTTCGCGCGGCTCGGGGAACAGATTCGCATCGATGTGCAATTGCATAATGTGGAGGACGGTCAGCTGTTGGCGGCGGAGCGATTGGTCGTAGAGCAGCCGGGACAGATGCTATCCCAGGTAGATTTGCTTTCTCTCAAGCTTGCTTCACATCTCGGGGCCCCTCCGCCGGGAACTACACCTGAGACCCCGTTGACCAGCGTAATGACTAACAACCTACAGGCTTATCGTTACTATTCAATGGCGGTGGAGAAGGCGCAGGCGGTAAATAACGAGGACGCGATCGCTCTGCTGCAAAAGGCGGTCGCACTGGATCCGCAGTTTGCGATGGCCTATGGCCGGATGGGCTATGTTTATGCAGTAACCGGGTATGACGCGGAGAAAGCTAAACCACCCTTGGAGAAAGCCTTTCAACTTTCTCAACGCCTTACCGAAAAAGACCGGCTGTATATCAACGCGTGGTACTCCATAGCGAACCGCGATTATCAAGGCGCTATCGTTGCGCTCCGGCAAATCATTAATCAGTATCCGATGGAAGTCGAAGCTTATCTGCGGTTGAGCTATCTGCTGCGGGGAGAAGGACAACACGATGAAGCCATCAGCATCCTCAAGCGAGCCCTGGTGATTGATCCTGACGCCAGGGATGTTTACAACGCGCTCGGCCTTGTTTATCTCGATCTTAACCGGTTCGAAGATGCCATTTCGGCGCATCAGCGCTATGTTCAGTTAGCGCCCGGTGAGTCGAATGCGCTCGACAGTTTGGGAATGAGTTATCAGAGTGCGGGTCGTTACCCGGAGGCTCTGGCTACCTACGAGCTGGCGCTGGCGCGGCGGCCGGATAATTTGGTCACCATCTTTCACCTTGGCAATGCTTACGTACAAACTGGCCGTTATCAAGCGGCACTCGCTCAATACCGCCGGGCCCTTCAAATCGGGCCAGATTCTTTCATGCTCGCGCGGGCCTACGGTTCGATTGCGCAGACTTATTTAAGAAAGGGAGAACTTAAGCTGGCGACAAGTGCTGCCAACAAGGAAAAGCAACTGAACAAGCATAGTGCGTGGAACGCACTGATTACCGCGTTGGAGAGAGGCGATAAGAGTACTGCAGCTAAGTTGCGAGAACGGGTCTTTGGCGATTGGCCGTATACGTCGCGCGGCCAGAGCTTCCCTGCGAGACTGACCCTTTACCGTCATGGCTACCTAGCGCTGCGAGAGGACCAAACCGAAGAGGCCATCGGGAAGTTTCAAGCAGCACTGAAAAATCCGCCAGTGCCCTGGATGATTGATGCGCTGGAGGACTGCCTGGCCAAGGCTTACCTGGAAACTGGACGGCTAGACGAAGCCATTAGCGAGTACCAACGCATCCTCAGGCTTAACCAGAATTACCCACTGGCCCAATATCACCTGGCCCAGGCTTATGAACGCAAGGGTAATCAGGATCAGGCTCGGAGTGCCTACGAGCGTTTTCTGCAAATATGGAAAGACGCCGATGCCGATGTGCCGGAGGTAATCACCGCCCAGGAGCGAGTGGCGAAGTAGAACGTTTCGTCCGAATGCAGGCGTTTAGAGTACAAGCTTTAGCTTGCCTGTTTCGGCAGCGGCAACCTAAAGGTTGTACTCTAAACGCCTGAATGGTGACACTGGCTTTCCCTTACTTCACCTCTTTTACAAAACGCAGATATTGAGCCTCGACCTGTTCCGGCGTGGAGGGACCGGAAAGGATGAGCATTCGATAACGAAACGTCACGGACTGCCTCGGCTCCAGAGTAAAATTCAGCTTCTCCTTGCCATTACTAAAAACTTCCTGACCGAGCGGGTTAGCTGCAAACAACCCGTAGCCGCGGGCGTGCCAGTACGTCGGAAAGCCCGCGTTCTTCGGATGATCGAAAATGACTAATGCTATCGCTTCCTGATCCACCTTGCCGGACAACATGGTCCAGCGGGCACGCGTACCCCATACAGCGTCGCCTGTCTTCCCTTCGCTGCTCCGATACACGCCCGTCACTCCGGTGTTATCCAACACCTTCACCGCCGTGGGCCGGCCGCTCGCATCGGTAAAAACGAGCGGCTCGTTTGAAGGCTGCTCGAGTTCTCGCCGCACCCGCAGTCCCAGCATGCCTTCCTTGTCATCTTTGAACAGCACCCGCTTGTCCAGGGCGGTCAAGGTGGTGATCCGATCGACTACCCGCAGATCCGGCCCGCCAAGAAAAATAAAGCTGGTGGATTCGCGCAAGATCGGTTGACCGTCCGGCGTTATCCATTCCATCTCAACATCAAGCTGGCCGCGGTCTTTACCACCAGACGCCCGCGTGATCCGGCGGTGCACCACCGTACCCATCTTGTTCTGTTGTTCGCGGGGTAATGTGACCGAGTTGTTCCAAAAGTCGACGCCGTTGACATTACCGTAATTCAACCAGGTTCCCGCATGGTGGGGGTGATCCACGCGCTCACCAGCACGTGGCTCCAATGGAAAACCCCGGGTAACGATTGTGCCCTGGGCGGTGCGCAACGGATAAAGCACCGGCACCTTCAGGTTCTCGGGCCATACATAGGAGGTGAAGGGTTGGCCATCCACAAAGACATCGACCCGACGTGAAGCTTCGTCCTTGACGATCCGAACGCCACGGTTTTGTGCGAACGAGACAACTGAAAGAAAAGTCATCGCGAAGAATACCAACAAGAGCGTTGCGAGCTGGCGCGAAGGTCGTCGAATCACAAATATCTCCATTGCCATGTTTCTCCAGTCCGCGCTTTCTCCCCAGCGCCAAGGGTGCGAAATGTAATAGCATGGGGCAGCGCCCCAGGTTAGGCCCCAATATGCTTGTAGCGCTGAAGGCGCGAGATATCGACGGGACTAATCCAATGTAGTGGTATTAGGCTGGCTTTAGTTTCATTTCGCGCCTTCAGCGCCAGGAAATTTCAACCGGGCCCCACCTGGGGCGTTGCCCAAGGCTGTTACATTTCGCGCCCTGTCGCTAAGACCTCGATGCCGACACTGACTCTGATCGGGCACCGTCATTCGTCCGCCAAATGCGGACTGGGGACACAACCTGCTTTTATTAGCTAACCACGACCTCCTGCTTCCCATCGTCAAACGAGATGCGTCGCCCCGTCTGCAGCGCGGCGATCGTCATGCAGATTGCGACCGAATGGTTGTAGCCGGCACGCACGTCTGCATTGGGCGTCGCTCGACTGCGGACACACTCCATCCAATTGCGCACATGCGCCGAAGTCAGATTGTCGGCGCCCGTATTTGCCGCCGTGGCTGAGGGCGCCTGTGCGGTCGGATCAGCCAGAGACAAGTCGGACAATAGGTTTGGCTGCATTTGCATCTCGGACGCTTCCCGCGCTCGCAGGCCGCCTTCGGCGGTGATCTGGTTGGTGTCGAGATTGAGCATTCCGGCGTTTGAGTAATACAACTCCTTCACCCCGCCGGCCGAGTTGCTGAACCGCGACGAGTAAACGACCTGAAAGCCTTTGGACGTATCGCTGAGCGGGCCGTAATCAAATACCGCAGTCATCGTGTCATGATTCTGGCGTCCATCGTGCCATTGGTAGTTGCCGCCGTTGGCCACCACGCTGCGCGGCCGGGGCAAACCGGAGAACCAATGCACCGTGTCGATCTGATGCGACATCCACTGGCAGGGAATGCCAGAGGAGTAGGGCCAGAAGAGTCGAAACTCGAGATACTTGCGTGCGTCCCATTCAGGCTTGCGGCCGTTCTCGCGCCGATTCAGTAGAAACCGATTCCAGTCCGTGTCTGCCTGGCGAATCTCTTTTAATAACTGAGGCCGGCGCCAGCGCCCTGGTTGATTCACATTCCAGGTCATTTCGACCATCACGATATCGCCAAACTTCCCTGACTTGATGAAGTCGTTCGCCCGGATATAGTTTTTGCCGCTACGGCGCTGACTGCCAATCTGTACCACCTTCTTCGTCTCTTCGACCGCCTTCAAGATCGCCCGCGCATCCTCCATAGTGTTGGCCATCGGCTTTTCAACGAATGCATCACGTCCGGCACGCACTGCTTCAACCCCGTGCAGCGCATGCTGAAAATCTGCGGTCGCGATGATTACCGCATCGACGTCCTTCCGGTCATAGAGTTCTTCGTTGTTGCGGGCCTTGGCAATCTCGTGCCCAACGAGTTTACTAAGTGACTCGCTTCCTTCATCGCGACGCCGGCTCCAAATATCTGAGACAGCCACGAAGTCAAAGTTGAGTTCCTTTGCGTGCATCATGAATGCCGGAATCAAAGACTGGCGGCAGCGGTCTGAGTAACCAACGATTCCAACTCGCACGCGATCGTTGGCGCCGAGAATGTTTGCGTAGCTCGCGGCGCGCGAACCGATCATTACTCCGGCAGCGCCGATGGTTGCCGTCTTTATGAACTCTCTACGCGAGTTGTTGTTTTCAGGCATGATGCTGCTCCTTTTAAGTCGAAAACAAAGACGTTCGTTTAGAGGTGGGCACCGCCCACCGGTACAACGTGGGAGACACCATTCAGATAAGCGACCTACGTTTATTATTCACCCGGCTCGTTTCCGCCAGGTTGCACCGGTGGGCGATGCCCACCTCTAAACGAACGTTGGATATTAAAGCGCGCCGGCTCGTCGCAACAGGTCCTTCATGCCGGCCATGCTTTGCCGGCTCGATTCTTCTGGCGTGCCCGCGCCCCGCCAGTGTGTTTCCAGACTCACCACGCCGCGATAGCCATCCTTCTTGAGCGCGCGATACTGGCCCACATAATCTATGATCCCGGCGCCCATCTTCATCCATTCATACTTGTCACCGGTTCCACGCACGACGTCTTTGCAGTGCATATAGCCGATGCGACTCTTTGGCAGGCGCGCATACCCGTCGGGATAAGCAATCTCGCCGCGACTGGCGGCGTTACCAGCGTCCCAGTTAAGTTTGAAGTTTGGAGAACGAACAGCATCGAGGGTGCGCGCACTTTCGGCGCCGGTGCCGGTATTGCAACTGGCCTCGTTCTCCAGTAGCAGCGTCACCTTGCGCCGCTCGGCCTTTCTCGCCGCTTCAATTAGCTTTTGATCCATCGCCGCGCGATAGGGCGTCGGATCGTCGAGCCTCCAGAAATCGAAAATACGAATCCCATTCGCTTGAAAGACTCGCGCGAGTTCAAAGCCTCGGTCCAGGAGTTCGTCCTGCTGTTCGAAGGTGAAGTCGGCGCCAAACTGATCGCGCTTCGGACTAAACTTCGAGGTCGGAGCCCCGGGCCAATCCACTTTGAAGATTGGCGAAGCAATCGCCGAAACGCGCAACTTGTACTTTTCGAGAATGCGGCGCGCCTCAGCAATTTCTTTGGCGTCAAGCCGCATGATGTTCTTGCCCCAGAGCGCTCGGATTTCGATGTATTGCAGGCCGAACTCTTGCGCTGCTACTTCAGCCGCGCGCCCGAAGTCTGCGGTGATCTCGTCGTTGATGACTGCTAGTTTGAACATATTCACTCGGATGGTCTTTGTGCTTTGTGCTTTGCTTTTACCACGTTCGTTTAGAGGTGGGAACCGCCCACCGCTGCGCCGTGGATGAAACGGGTCGGGTAGCTAATTAACCTACGATTGCCGGGTGAATGGTATCACCCACGTCGTACCGGTGGGCGGTGCCTACCTCTAAACGAACGAAACGAACGAAACTTACGAATCATTAGGAGGAAGAACAAAGGCTTCAACCAACCTTCAACCCAATCTTCTCCTCAACATACTTCTTGCTTATCATTGCCGACTCTTTCGGCGTCCTGGATTTATCGGGCACGCTGTCCAACTCAATCACGGCCCAACCGCGAAACTTAACCTCCTTGAGAGCGGCAAAGACTGCCGGTAGATCAACCCGGCCGCGACCAAGTTCGACCCAGCGATAGTCACGACCGCGCTCATCGGGCGGCGCGAGAGTCTCCACATCCTTGATGTGCAGAAAGAGCAGCCGGTCGTGATATTTCCTAATCGCCTTCACCGGGTCGCCGCCGCCTTGTTGGCAATGTGCGATATCGAGTTCGAGTTTGACGTAGCGCGGATCAGCGGCTTTCATGATCTGATCCACTTCGTCCGGGCTTTCACCCAGGCTATTCATGTGATTGTGATAGCCGACCGGAACGCCCAGGTCTGTCGAGCGCTTGCCGATCTCGGTTAAGACCGACCCGAGTTGTTTGAAGTCGGAGCTTTGCGGTTTCCGATCTTTAGGCCGCGCGGAGTCAGTCACCTGAAGATAATGACCGCCGACCTCGTGCACAAACTTCGCGTTACTAACGTGTTTGGCAATCTCCGCTGACTCGGTCCCGGCGCCAATGCCTACTCCCCCGCTCGATAGAGCGACCATTTCGAGGTGGTTTTGGCCCAGTAAGTCGCGCAAGACTTTAGGCCGATCGCCATAGTCCTTCAGAATGTTACTGCGCAACTGTATGCCACGAAATCCCATCTCGGAGATCTCCTTGATAGCCTCGTCGTCCTTTCCGTTCCAGGTGATCGCCGCGTACCCCAGACGAATCATTCCTGGCGCCGCAGTAATCGGGAGATCGAAATACGAGAGATCGGCCGGCGGGTAGAGAGGCGGCTCGAATAAATGAGCGGTACCCGTAATGGGAAGTGCCGACGCTGCGGCGACGGCTCCGAGGCTAACAATAAAGTGGCGGCGAGATAAGAATGATGACATGGATTCAGTCCTCGGATTCTTTGAAGCGGTCCAGATTGATTAGTCCTGGTTTCCTTGGGACCGCGGGCGCCCCCGCCCGCAAGTCGCGCTAAGTGCAAGACGAGGCGCAGGTAGCTTCTGATCAAAAAGTTAGTGGTTTCGGAACGATGCGGGCGAGGGCGCCCGCGGTCCCA
>JANNJZ010000478.1:0-60448 GCA_031396065.1 Pyrinomonadaceae bacterium
AATCTGCGTAATCTGCGGATACATCCTCAACATTGGCCTACTATACCCCAGTTGAATTCCGGGCTAAAGCTGAGCCACCATCTCAGCCGGGTTCCAATAGGCGTAAAGCCTCCGAATTTTTCCCGCCTCATTCACGTCGAAGACATCGATACCTTCGAAACGCACTTTCCGTCCCTGCTTGCTGATTCCGGTTCCAGTCCATTTCACGGCCGCTCCAGTACCGGCCACAAAGACCTGATCCTCGGTCAGGCCAACCTCTTCAAATGCGGCGGTAATACTCTGGAAAAACTCCGTCAGCTTTTGATGACCTTCGATCGGCTGCGCACCAACCGGATCGTGGCTGACAGCGTCTTCGGCAAAGGTATTAACGATTGCCGGGATGTCCATTGCGCGGATAGCCGCGAAATAAGCCTTGATTGCTTTCGACACTACTTCAGGTGACATTTATCCTTTTCTCCTTTCTCGTTCGGCCTGAACCAATACCCGGCGCAGGATTTTACCCGACGCTGACTTGGGAATCTTATCGATAAACTCGACGCTGCGTATTTTTTTATGAGGAGCGACCCGTTCGGCAATGAAAGCCATCAGCTCATCACCGGTGACTTGTGTCTCCCGGCGATCGGTCCCGATGGGAATCCCCGTTTCTCCTTTTAATACCACAAACGCTTTGGGCACTTCGCCGGCTTCATCGTCTGGACAGGGAATCACGGCGCAATCAGCCACATCAGGATGCGTCAACAGCAGTGCCTCCAGTTCAGCGGGCGGCACCTGGAAGCCTTTATACTTGATTAGTTCCTTTGCGCGATCGACGATAAAAAAGTGGCCGTCGTCATCGGCATAACCAATGTCGCCGGTGTGAAGCCAACCTTCGGTATCGATGGTGTTTGCCGTTGCCTCGGGGCGATTAAGATAGCCCTTCATAACTTGCGGTCCGCGTACGCAAAGCTCACCCTCCTGATTTCGTCCTAACTCTTCCCCAGTTTCCAGGTTGAGGATTTTGCATTCGGTATTGGGAGCGGGCACGCCGACCGAACCATACTTTACCGAGGCTGGATCAGCCGGTGACGAGTGCGTTACCGGACTGGTTTCCGTCATCCCGTATCCCTGGCGGATTTCACATGAAAGCCGCTCGGTGCAGGCTCGGGTCAAATCTTCGCCGAGAGGCGCCGCCCCACAGAATATGGTTTTCAGCTTTGGCAAATTGTAATTATCAACCACCGGATGCTTGCTCAGCGCGAGCACGATTGGTGGCACGAGATGAGCCATGGTCACTTCATAGTCCTGAAGAACCTTCAAAAACGGCTCGAGCTCGAAGCGCGGCATCAGGACAATCGTGGCGCCTTCGTGGAGGCCGAGGTTCAAGATCACTACCAGGCCATAAATGTGAAAAAGCGGCAGGACGGCGACGAGCGTATCGTCTTCGGTGAAGTAGCTCAGGCCCTGCATCTGGCACATATTGGCGACCAGATTGTGGTGGGTGAGCATGACCCCCTTTGCCAGACCGGTTGTACCGCTTGAATAAGGAAGAGCCACCAAATCTTCGCGTGGGTTGATCGAGACCTCAGGTACGGGGCCATCGCTTTCCATTAACGTCGAGAAAGGAGTGGCGCCACCTCCTTCCAACAACTCGTCGCTGCCTTCATCAATAAAGACGAAGACCTCTTCGATGTTTGTTGCCAATGCGGCGGCACCGTTGGCTTTCTCGAGACACTGGGGAACCGTAACCAGAAAACGCGCGCCTGAGTCACTTAGCTGATGCGCGATTTCCTGCTCGGTGTACATCGGATTAACTGGGCAACTGATGCCGCCGAGTGACGCCACCGCGTGGAAGGCGATTGCATACTCGGGGACATTCGGGCTTAGAATTCCGAAAACATCGCCCTGCTTGAAGCCGCGGGCGTGCAGACCTGCGGCAGTCCGTTCAATTGATTCGGCCAGTTTGGCGTAGGTGATGACGCGGCCGCTTGGCCCATCAATCAGTGCCGGTTTATCGCCAAGCCGCTTCGCTTTTTGCAGAATGAAGGGCGTGATGGCAACGTCCGGGATGCTTACGTCGGAAAAGGGGGCGCGAAAGATCATGGGGGTATCAACCTTTGTGAATTATGAATCGCAGTAGTTTGATAACAGGCGTATAGAGTACAACCTTCAGGTTGCTCTTTCTCAACGATGCAAGCTGAAGCTTGTACTCTATACGCCTGTTACCAACCGAAGTGGGGCTCATTGTAGCCCACAGGCCCGAGAAAGGGTTAGTATTCCCCATTACGCCGTGGGCTTACGCTCCTCTATGAATCCAAAACCGCTAAATATTCTCTGCCTCGCCAGCTACTTCAAAGGTGGCGACTTTATCCGTGAGTGTAAGCAGCTTGGCTGTCACGTCATCCTGATCACCAAGGAAAAGATGCTGAAGGAAGACTGGCCGCACGACAGTCTCGACGAGCTAATCGCTGTGCCCAACGATGCCGACGTGCCGCTCTTTATTGACTTGGCAGCTTTCATTTCTCGGAGATTGAAACCGGACTTGGTCATCGCGCTTGAGGAATTCGATGTGATGACAGCGGCCCTCATTCGAGAACACCTGTGCCTGCCCGGAATGAACAGCTCGACAGCAAAGACATTTCGCGACAAGTATCGAATGGCTGAGGCTGCCAAAGCGGCGAAGGTGGACGTTCCTGAGTTTGTCCCGCTAATCAATCCGGACGACGTGCGCGAATTCATGGAGCGGGTGCCGGCGCCGTGGATAATCAAACCACGTTCGGATGTTTCGGCGATCGGAATTCGAAAGGTTGAAGATCCGGAGCAGGTCTGGCGCGCAATAGATGAGTTGAACGAGCGCCCGAGTCTGCGCGAACGAGCGTCCTATTATTTGTTGGCGCAGTTTGTCCGGGGCGAGGTCTTTCACGTCGACTCTTTGGTGGGGCAGGGGCGAGTTTTGTTTGCGGGCGCCAATCGATACGGACGCCCGCCACTGGAAGTCGCGCATGGGGGCGGTGCCTACGTCTCCCGAACCATCGCCCACCGGTCAGATAATGAGCGAAAGCTTTTTGAGATCAATCGCAAGTTGGTTAAGGCGTTTGGCCTCGAGTGGGGCGCGGGACATGCCGAGTTTATCAAGAGCGATGCAGATGGAAAGTTCTACTTTTTGGAGATGGCCTCACGCGTTGGAGGTGCATACATTGCAGAAGTCCTGGAGGCGGCCTCCGGCGTCAACCTCTGGCGTTCATGGGCCAGGATCGAAGTTGAAGGAACAAACGCGGTGAAGGTGAAACCGTCTCGTAATGAATACGCCGGAATCATTCTTTCGCTCGCGAAACAAGAGAGTCCCGACACTGCTCCTTACGATGACCCCGAAATCGTCTATCGGGTGAAGAAGCTTCATCATGCCGGCCTCATCGTTCGATCGAAGAAGCTGGAACGGGTGGAGGAATTGCTGGGTCAGTATGCCGAGCGCTTCGCAGAAGACTTCGTCGCAGTTGTGCCGCCGCTCGAGAAAGCAGAGTAGGGCGTTGCACTCGTTCCGCTACAGTCAAAGGTGGCTCGTTCGAAAGTACTTCAGGCTCGTCGGCCGTTAGCTGGCGCTCAGAGCTAGCCGATGCTGCTTCGGGCGTTCCAATCAACGCCTTTAGCCGGTTACATTCGTCCCATGGGCCGGGCGGGTTCGACCTCCACCCAGGTCAGGGCGATTCCCAGCGGGCGGTCATCCTGGCTGCCACCAGGCACGACGTCGACTGGTATCAGTGTTTTCGCCAACTCAAAGCCCACTTGTACGCAACCTGGGAACTGCGCCAGAACAGACTTGGGGACATATCCCTGATATATCGTCGCTCCATTCTCAAGCCGATGTTGTCCAACCAGGATTTGCTCACCGTTGACCTTGACCACCAGGTTCTTCAATAGCTCCTCGCTAATTGTCCTAATGACAGAGAACCGAAGCCAGACGTCTGAGGTCGCCGCCAAAGGCAAATGGATGGTGGAGTAGCTACCGGGCCCAGTCCAGCGAAACGTGCCATGGACTTCGTCGGGCTGCGTGGTGTGCCAGTTCCGGCCCGGTATAGCCTGATCGAATCCAATTCGTGGCGCCGATACCGGTGGATATCGCTCAACAAACCGTAGCCGGTAATGGGCGTCGAGTAACTCGACCATGACCTCAGTCTGAAGGGGCAGTTTCAAGTGGGCATGCTCGCGCCGGCCGTAGCGTTCCAGAAGTTCCTCACACATTTGCTCGTAGCGTCTCTCGAATAGCCGTTTCCCGTACTCATACACCCACCGATCGAGTTGGTTCAGTGTCAGCAGCTGTTCAACTAGATCTGGCGAAATGTCAGCGCGAGAGAGTTGATGCGGCGCCATGTTCACACTTTCATAGTCAACGACTGGTGGCCAACCGCAGGTGTACGCCATGAGAAAGAGGGATTTCTGAAACTGCTCTGTTATGCCGACAAATGCCAATTGATCCAAACGCTGTTGAGCTTGTTCGAGAGTGGGTGGTGATAGCGCATACCCGCTTTCAATCAAGTGGCGCATCACCTGCCGGGACTCAGCGGGGTCAGAATGGGGTTCGGACGCCAACATTCTCGCATGCAGGTTTTGAAAGTACCGACTTAATGGGACCAGTATCCCGGGTGGCTGTTGCACAAAGTCGGCTAGCGAGGTTTGCTGAAACTGCGTAAATTCCTCGAAGGTAATATCCGGGATTTGATCAAACCTAACGCGTTGGTGGTTGCTGAAATGAGATAAGTAGCGAGCGACGGGTTCCCGCAGCATCGTGAGGGTTACAGGCGGCTTGGATAAAAAGCTGCACATCACAGCATACTCGACGTGCCCATGGAAATAGCGATGCTGGCGGAAAAAACTCTCGGGACTATCAATCAAACGAAAGGGATATAACCACCGGGCAATCTCATTTTCGCCGAACTGCAGCTCAATGATCCGAATCAAGGTTGTCCCCGCAGTCTTCGGGGTATGCAAAAAGAAAAACTGTGACTCCGCGTCCTGGGGACATTCCAATTGTGAAAGTGGCTGATTCATCAAGCTTTGGCATTTTCGAAAAACATTAACGATTCCGAGTCAAGACAATGCCGTTAATTCTGAGAACTTGTGTCGCTCGGTTTGGCCTGACAGGGCAGCTGCTGCAATGCGACCGATTCGTTCTGCGGATAGCAACTGCCGGACTTTGACCTGACCAGCCATCCCAATTCTTTGGGCCTCAAGCTGGTCATGATACACGCGACGCATCTGGGCTGCGGCATGCTCTACGCTTGGCTCGGCCCAAACGCTGCCGCGCTGGAAGGGGCCATCAGCCACCGTCACCTCACATTCCCGGTAATCAACCAAATAGGCGCTTTCGTTATCCATGAATTCAGTTGTAGCCGAATAGTTGGTGGCAATCACTGGCTTGGCATAGGCCATGGCCTCGGCGCAGGTATATCCAAAGCCCTCCGCCCGGTGTAGTGAGACATAACAGTCTGCGGCGGACAGCAACCTGAGCAGCTGGTTGTAAGGAAGTGTCTCTAACAAGAACCGGATCTCAAGTCCGGAGTGGGCTGCCAGACTGGTTAATTGCCGGAGCTTTTCGAGATGGTCCAGCCGATAGGCGTTTGAGACCTTGAGCAACAGTTGCACCTTCTCATCAGCGGAAAACGCCCGCGCAAAAGCCGAGATAACAGCACTCGGGTTCTTGCGTTCAATCGAGCTGTTAGCATCAAAGATGTAAAGGAACGTAAACCTGTCGGGATCGAGACGGACCTCCTCCTTATTTGCTGGCGCCGGCAGAGCGTCGAAATCAATCACACCTCGCACGGTGATCACGTCATCTCGCTTCATATAACGGCGGAAACTACCGGCAGCGAAGTCTGATAAGGCCCAAATTTGGTCGAACTCCGCGTAGTCCTGGGCCCAGCTCGGGTAGCCATCTCGTTGCTCCCAGGCTAAGTAGATGATGTTTCTTCGTTGCTTAACCACATGTTCGGGATACATTTGGAGCAAGCGGTACCGCAAATGGGGAAAGCTTAGGAAAAGGTTGGTGTTCAGTGAGTGGTCGTAGGTGCGGATGAAGTCCTTGGGCTGCAGGTCCGTCACCATTGATAGATTGCCAATGATGTTTTCTTGAACCAGGACTCCCGCCGAACGACAAGCGAGCGATAACCCGCGACTCAGGCTGCCCAAGCCAATCGGACTCTTGAAATAGCCAAAGAAGTTGACCCCACTCTCTTGGCCAAGGCCAGCGTCGGACCAGCCTTCCATCACCGAGACGCCCGGGTCAAAGCGGCGTGGAGCCAATGCTCCCAGCTGCTGGGCGTCGGTTTGCCGGCGATAGGCGCTTAGCGCATTTCGGAATTGGGGCTCTGCCAGCAGCTCTCCCAATAGCGTTTCCTGGCCTTCCGGCAACAGCGGCGAAGGCTGGCGACAGGCGTTTACCAAAAGCTCAAAGGTGAGTGGTATCCCAGCCCACGGCTTTACACTCATGATCCAGAGGTACATGACTAAATCGTCGAGATCAAATTCAGGATCATGCTGCAACATCCTCAGCAAGGAGTGGGCGCAAGCTTCCGCGTCCTTGCCTACCAATCCCAAAGGCCACTGGCTTGCTATCTCCCACGCGCCGTTCAGAAACGAAAAAATCCGGGCTAGTGAGCGGCCCTCAGCTTTTTGCATGAAGACGTCGGCCAGTTCGGGTTCCAGAAGAAAGTCAGAACCATATTGTCTCAACCATTCGCTAAAAGCCGGCGCGTCGTCAAAAAGAAGATCAGGAAATGCGTCCCGCAAGTGGCCCTGCTGTTCTACAAATCTCCAAAGCAGGTAAATCGGCGAAGGCGCGAAATACTCGTTTTCCGCCAGTACCAGGCTCAGGACAACTGTTTCATGTCCGGCATCTATTAGTCTTGTGATCAACTCGCTTCGATCCTTAGACATTGGCAGATCCAGTCCGGCAAACGAGGCCGAATGACTCCGCTTGAGATCAAGAATGGATTGAAGCGCTTCGATCTTAGGTATAGCAGGCCGATAGTAATTGAAGTATTCGTAGAGGGTCGGGAATTCAGTCTTTCCGTATATTGAAAACCAACAGAGCAAGGACTCGGGCTGCAGGTGGACCTGGGGGAACGCGAACTGTAAATCAGGTCGGAGTTGGTATATTTCATAAAGCGCGATGGGTAACAAACTGGCCGTTTCGGGGACTGGCAGGAAGAGGCTCTGGACATAGTGGCGCTCCCCGGACTCACACCACGGACTGCAATCCCGCCACAGACGCGTCTCGTACTTTTTGAAAATCTGGCGGATTTCCGGGAGGATTCGCAGTCCAGAACGAAACCGGTCATAGTAATACTCTCTCGGCGGCGACGCGGAGGCCCCATGCTCAAACAGCTTATTGAGATAAAAGTCAATCAGTTCTGAGACCGACGGTAATACATAAAGAGAGTATCGACTGTCGTGGGTTGAGATACGGCGAGGTTCATCGGGAGAGAATCCGCTGAAGTGAAAAGCGACCAAGGGCTTACCGTCAACTTGCCAACCTGGCTCCAGAGCCGGACTATCCCAGCCGGAGTAGCGGAGCGAGCGGTCGTGGAGATTCCAGTAAGCTACATTGTAGGCGGTGTCCTTGTTGATTTTGACATCATCAGCCAGTTCGGCCAACCAATTGAAGTACTGCTGTTCATCTTTCCCGAAAATACCTTCAACGAAGGCACCAGGAGCGGTGACAAGCGCAGCCCACCGAGTAACGAACTGGACATTATCTGGCACGACGGTCATGCCAAACATGCCGGCATTGTACGTGCCGGCCGAGATCAACTCTGCCAGGGTTGGGCGCTCGAAGAATTGGTGACCGTTGGGGATAGGTTCTAAAGTGTGAGGTGTGACGACAATTTTCGCTTCATTCAGGCAATCGAGCATATAGTCCAAACGGGCAAAAATACAGATGTCACTGTCCAGGTAGAGGAGCTTGTGATAGCGGGTAGTAGCCATGACGTATTTAATGAAATACGGTTTACACGCGCAGCACAATTCTCTCGCCGTATACTTGAGCGCCATAAAATCAAACTGACCGATTCCGATATTGCGGCCCGGTATCAGGGTGCTACTCGGTATCTCGAGCGGCTCCAGTCCGTCCCAATCAACTACCAGAAGATAGATCGCAATTTCGTGCGGCGGATGGTGCTCTCGAACAGAGGCAATCAAGGTGCGGGCGAAGTGAAGACAATTTGTGGTGCAAACAGAAACTAAGACTGTTTCCTTCCGGTCCTCAAACGTGATTTCTTGCGGCTGTAATTGACTGAAGGAATTAGTGGAAATCTCGGTTGCCAATTCGCGGCGCATTCGGCTTGGTTCACAAACCGGAAATCCTAAGGTAAGCGCCTGCCCACGCAGGTCGCGCAGTGGGTCTTTTTCAGGGGGAGTCTCCAGTCCAACCAAGCCGACTCTTTTCAGCAAGCACTTATCCAAGGTCCGGTAAAGACAGAATTCATAGGACCCACCCGTTTGGATCCAGGAGGCGTCTTTGGAGCCGTGGGGGCTGGCTGCAAATAGCGTTTCCGGCCCGCCATCTCTGGATACATATACCTGTCCCTCCGACCCATCGCCTGTATCCCAGGTAATTTTGGTCACTCCCATCGAAGTGCCAGATGGAAACTGATGCGGGACCGCTACGAGACACGGTCTGCCAACCAGATTCTCACGAGGTTCATTTGAAGGATCGCTGACCCTCGGAGTCGAATTCTCGCTTGAAGTTATCTGGCCTTTTTGAACCCGGCGAAGGATTCGCTGCTGGATTTTGTTTCGTATCTGACGAGGCAGGTAGGAACTAGTCTTCCGCCGGATAGCGTCAATCAAAGGGCTCGTGGATTTCAACGCCGATATTCTCGTCTGGTTGGGAATAAGATTCTTCTGGGACTTACGTTCAGTCAGTATAACGTTCGATTGCGCTTCGACAGATAATCGGCGATCTTACTCTAAATGTGATTGGATATCATGCTTGTCTTCGTACTCTCAAGGCGATCTTCGGCGCCGCCCTAAATTCATCTCGCCTGGTACTCGTCTGGGAAGCGGTGTAAACCACGTAACCGGCGCCCGTAACGACCCTCTTAAGCTATCCGCGCTCGGTTCTAATATCTTCCACGTCTAACCCGATACTCTCTTCAGCGGCCAGATGTCCACGCCAATCTCCTCGCAGTAGTGCAGCAGCGGATTACCTTGCGGCGCCGGCAGTCCGTGACATTCAATCATGGTCGACTTGAGAGAACCGACTTCTGCTTTCTGCAAGGGCCACGGCTGATGGTGAATTTGTGAGCGATACAACCTGCCGCAGTGTTCACTGTAGAGGCAATATCGTTCGGTCAGGAAGGATTCGATTGACCCCGGCGATGATTGGGGTAACGCTTCGCCGATGGTCCAGGTGGTCTGCAATTCCGCGGGCGCGCCGCGAGGATCGTGGCGGGTTGAAGAGTAACGAATTGTATCGCCAGTCTGGTCCAGCGACATCCGGGCATTAAAGTAGGGCAAGTAATAAAACTTCCGCGCCCCCCACACGGCCAGCCGGTTGGCCGCATCAAGTGAAAAGAACCAAACACCGGGAAATCCATTCAACGTTACGTAGGTTCGGACATTGAGTTCGTGAAAGGCGCTGGTTCCGGGAATTGCCGGTAGCAACGACGCGCGAATGCCCCACATCGTGAAAGGGACGACGCCGATCCAGGCGGAGCCGTCGAATGAATCGATGGTCAGTTGTTCGGGAATCAACGGCCGCAACAACTTCAGGTCAATGGGCCAGTGGATGAAGAGCAGCTTGCCCCAGTGCTGACGCATGATGGGAAAGCCACCGGGACGTTGATTTGTATACATCGCAGGGTAAATCACATGCCGCGGATACACGCGGAATAACGCAGATCAGAGCAAAAGTGTCTGATTGTTTTTCCGATCCGCGCAAATCTGCATTCATCCGCGGCAAAATGTTGTTGAAGTTTCACTTCAAATACTTATCAACCCAACCAATCACGGTGTGATACCAGAGCTGCGAGTTTTGCGGCTTCAACACCCAGTGTCCTTCATCCGGGAAGATCAGTAGCTTCGAGTCGATGCCTTTCCGTTGTACCGCGGTGAATAGTTGCAAGCTCTCGCCAATCGGAACGCGAAAATCCAGTTCGCCATGAATAATGAGAATCGGCGTCTTGAAATTATTGACGAACTTACTCGGCGACCAGCGCGCGTACATCGCCGGATTGGTCCAGGGCGTACCCTTGAACTCCCAATCTGTAAACCACAGCTCTTCGGTCGCTCCGTACATGCTCTCGAGATTGTAAACGCCGTCGTGTGAGACCAGTACTTTGAAACGGAAACGCGGATCGTTGTTGTGGCCTTCGATCCAATTAATCATGTAACCGCCATAACTGGCCCCTGCTGCCCCAATTCGATTCTTGTCGATGAAGGAATTGCGACGGACCACGTCAGCCACGCCATTCATAATGTCGGTGTAGGCTCTGCCGCCCCAATCGGCGCTGACCTCATTCACAAATTGCTGACCGTAGCCGGTTGATCCTCGGGGGTTTGGCGCAAAAACGACATAGCCGGCCGCAGCGAAAACGGCCGGGTTCCAGCGATAGCTCCAGCTGTTATTCCAGGCGCCTTGCGGTCCGCCATGAATCAAAACCAACAGAGGATACTTCTTACTGGCGTCGAAGTTAGCAGGCTTAACCACGTAGCCGTGTATCTTCTTCCCGAAGGCGCCGGTCCATTCCGTCTCCTCAGCGCGTTTTAAGCCGTGAGGCGCCATCAATTCGCTGTTAATCCGAGTCAACGGGGTAGTACTGCCACCGTTCCCGCGATAGATCTCCGGAGGCGCATCGATCGAACTACTCGAAAAAACCAACGTCCCATCTGGTGCGACTTGTAATCCTCCCGCGTAGACATCAGCGATGACTTTCTGCGGCTGACCGCCCTGAATGGCAACCTTGTAGATTGGATGACTACCTCTTTCGCCGGCAGTGAAGTAAACAGAATTGCCGTCGGTTGAGAGGGCCAGTTCGTCAACCTGAAGGTCGAAGCCCCTGGTGGTTTCAGTGCTCGTGCCGGCTGCCCGGTTGTAGTTCATCAGCCGCCAGCGGTCGGCTTCAAAACCTTCCGTTGCCTGCGAACGATAGAGGATCGACTTACCGTCGGGCGTATAGACCGGGCTGGCATCGTAGCCCCTATTGCGAATGGTTATGTTTCTGGCAGCGCCGCCGCTCAGCGAGACTACATAGATGTCGCTATTTGTCGAAATAGCTTCCACTTTGTCGGGGTTGCGAAGAAAGGCTAGCTCTTTCCCGTCGGGCGAAAAAGCATAGTCAACGCCCGAGGCTGCGCCATAAGGCGGCGAGTCAAAATCCCCAGGGGTTAGATCGCGGGCTACTCCGCCTTTGCTCGAGACCACGAACACATGAGACCGTTTTACATCGCGCCACTCGTCCCAATGGCGAAACAGTAGGCGTTCGGTGATGTGGGCCTTAACTTTACTCTTTTCCGCTGCTTCGTCTTTTCGCTTGTTGCATTCGTCGTCCATGCAGTCTGGATATACTTCGGAGCCAAATGCCAGCCAGTTACCATCAGGTGACCAGACCGGCCCACCGGCGCTCGTAGAAATCTTAGTGACCTGTTCCTTGTCGTCACCGTCGTGGTCCATCACCCAGATTTGGCCTCCCGTCACGTAGGCGATCTTTTTGCCATCTGGCGACCACCGTGGAGAGGAAGAGGATTTGTCGCCGCTCGTCAATCGCTTGATCTCGGCACCGCTAGTCAGCGGCATAACGAAGATCTGGTTGACGGCGCGGTTGCCGTCGAAGTTTACGTCGCCAATCGTGAACGCCACGCTTTTGCCATCCGGCGACACCTGCGGATCACTTACGCGGCGCACCTTGAGCAGGTCCTCAATGGTAAACGGACGATTTTGCTGGGCGACCGCTATTGACGCGAGACCGAGCACAAGCACAGAAACTGCGACGAAGAAACGCTTCATAAAAACCCCCTACGTGGTTCGGCAAAAATTGTATTTGGGAAAGCGTACGTATTATCGCACGTCAACAAGGCGCACGGTAGCAGGCATGAGTCATGTCTCTTCTGATTTTCTCTGTGCAACCTCTGTGTTCTCTGTGTCTCTGTGGTGGGCGTCGTTATTGAGATCACCACGAACTAACAAATCACCACAGAGACACAGAGAACACAGAGTCGCACAGAGATGAGGGCAACAAACATCTGGCCCCTCGGACACCATAAGCGAGTACAATACCCGCCCTAATGACCCGTCGAATCATCGTTGCCATTCTTAGATTCGCGATGCGCATATATTTTCGGCGCGTTGAAGTGGTGGGCCTCGAACACGTCCCGCTCCAGACCCCGGTTATCTTCGTCCTCAATCATCCGAATGCGCTGGTTGATCCTGCGTTTCTGCTATGCCTCGCGCCGCGTCGAATCTCGTTTCTGGCGAAGGCGCCGCTCTTTCGCATGCCCGTACTGGGTTATTTTGTTCGCGCGCTCGACTGCCTGCCTGTTTATCGCCACCAGGATCAGGGAGAGGACATTTCAAAGAACCAGGAAATGTTTGCTGCCGCTCGGGCCCTACTCGCGCGCGGCGGAACTATCGGCATTTGCCCGGAGGGGGTTTCGCACGACGAGCCTCGGTTGCGACCAATCAAAACGGGTGCCGCGCGCATCGCCCTTGGCGCCGTTTCAACTGTGACTGCAAGCAAGACTGACCATTCGGCCGCGGGACCACCCGCTGACGCAGGTGGTTTGAATGAGACCAAGATAGGACCACCCGCTGACGCAGGTGGTTCTGACAAGACGAAGACAACCTCACCCGCTGACGCAGGTGGTTCTGACAAGTCAAAACCTTGCACTGAGCTCAAGATTGTTCCGGCTGGTCTTTACTACACGTCAAAGACAAAGTTTCGCAGCGCGGCCTTGCTTTATTTCGGTAAACCGATAGCGGTAGAACCGGCTGAGTTGGAACCAGATGGGAATCCGCCCCGGGCTGCGGTTCGGGACCTGTCTACAAAGATCGAGTCTGCGCTTCGCGCGGTGATGCTCGACGCTGAGCACGAAGAGGCGCTGCAAACGATCAGCCGGGCTGAACGCATCTTTTCTTCGGAAGCTGTAGATGAGGGAGATGAGAGTTTGGCGGAAGAACTGCAACTACAACAGCGCTTCAACCGGGCCTATGCGCTTTTACAGGAACGAGCGCCAGAGCGCTTACGGAAACTAGAAGTCCGCATGATCAGGTTTGAAGAGGAACTCACTCAGGCCGGGGTGGACCCGGACGATCTTTCAGCGCCGACCTCAACCCTTGCTGTCTTCAGACATTTGATTACTCGCGTGCTTCTTTTTCTTCTGTTGGTGGTGCCGGCCAGCCTGGGCGCCCTGGTCCATTATCCCGCCTATCGGCTGGGAGGCTATGTGGCCACCCGGTTTTCGAAGAACTATGAGGACGTGATTTCCACCGTCAAGATTATCTCAGCGATGCTTTTGTTTCCGATGACCTGGGTGTTGGCCGCCGTCGCAGCTTATGCACTCCAGGGCTGGGAGTTGGCTATCGCGATGGTCATAGTTCTCCCCGTGGCGGGATACCTGGCTATTCGATTCTTTGAGGGACTCGATAGTTTTATGGGCGGATTGCGCGCACTAGTCTTCTTCCTAATGAGGCGAAGGTTCTTTGTACGCTTACTTGCCGAACGCAAGGCAATCCGCAACGAAATCCTGGCACTTGGCGAGGAAACTGCGCTACTTGGCCTGTGAACCACCATGACTCTAGTCAATGGTTTGCGAGGGGAGAGGGTAAACAGGCTAAGACCGGCCCGCTATCATTTATTTCTTACGGGCCTTGGAAGCCGCGGCGCTCTTAGATGCCTTCGCGGGAGCGGCGGCGCGTTTTTTCCCACCCGCAGATCTAACAGTTCGACCCTTGCGGCCTTCGCTCTGGACCTTCCCGGCCTTCATTAGACTCTCGTAGCTTCCGCGCACGACGTTTCGCGCTACCTTTAGTGAGTTAGCCAGTTCCCGCTCGCTGGGCAAGTAGCTTCCTACCGTCATGGCTCCTGACTCAATCAGACTAGTCAGTTGGTCAGTTATCTGTTTGGTCATGGACTCCGGTCGCTTACGGTTAACACGTATAGTTGTTTTCACTCTCGATCCTCCTGCGCTGGTTCAATTCTGTCGGGTTGCTGGATTCTATTCAGCCATCATTCAAGTGTCAATAGACCAGGCAAATAGACCACGCAAATGTAACAACAACAACACGGGCCAGTGAAGACTTCAGATCCCGGGATCGGAGTCAGCGGCTGCCCAGGGCGTTGTGCTTGCGCAGAATTTCGAGGGTGCGATCGAGCGGGAGGGCCTCGACGGTGTGGCCGCGGCTCGTCATCTGGGTAGCCCGAAAGAGCGAATTGTAGATCGCCTCTTCGGTGGCTTCGATTACGGCGAGGAATAGTGGCGACATACCATCGTTAGACAATACCTTGATATTGCGCGGACTATTTCGATTAGCTGAATCGGGAGAGGTTTCAAGGCGAACGTCGGGCGAAGTCGAGAATGCAATTGCATAATCACCGCTGCCGTTGGTGCCGGCGGCCCCGGTGCGAGCGAGCCCCATCATCGCTCTCGCCGCCATGCGTTTGAGTTGGCGCGCGTCGACCGGCGCATCGGTGGCGATGACAATGATTATCGATCCATCAGCGTTGTCACGGCAGAACCCCAAATTTTTCGGATCGCGTTCTTGCCCGGGCTTGCACGGACCCTCGTTCCTCCCGCGCAACTCTTCCCTTAAGTAATATCTGTCCAACTCCCGACCAACTGGAGCGCCATTGATTGTGAGCACGCCACCGAAATTTGTCTGCACCAGGACACCGACCGTATGTGCGCCAAGGACGGCAGGCAACTTGCGAGACGACGTCCCGATTCCGCCTTTGAAGCCAAACGCTACGGTACCTGTCCCGGCCCCGACTGACCCCTCGTCCACCACTCCGCCCTTCGCATTCTTTATCGAATTAAGTACGTCGTCGCGGGTTAAGTGCCGTCCGCGAATATCGTTGAGGTAGCCATCGTTGGTTTCGCCAACCACCGGGTTCACAGATTGAACGGACTCGTTGCCGGGCAATGCCAACATGTAATCCAGCAACGCATCGGCAACGCGCGGGACGGCTAACGTCGAAGTGAGCAGAATCGGCGTTTCAATTTCGCCCAGCTCGTTTACCTGAGTTGAGCCCATTAACTTGCCGAAGCCGTTGCCGACAAAGACGGCTCCAGGCACCTTCTCACGAAACAGATTTCCCCGGTGGGGCAATATTGCCGTGACGCCGGTGCGAATGTTGTCGCCGCGAATAATGGTGGTGTGGCCTACTGTCACTCCGGAAACGTCCGTTATCGAATTAAGTGGACCAACCGGAAGAATTCCGACAGTTATCCCAGCCTCACGGGCTCGTGCCCGGCTCGCGACCTGGGCGGCAGATTGATAACCAGATTGGCTGGCGGAAAAAAGCGCGATCGTCAGCAGCAGGACGAGAACGATTGGGACAGTTCTATGCGAGGTCCTCGGTAAGCCGCCGGATTCACGTGTCATGCAGGGTTACTCAGCAAAGAGGGCGATCAAGACGGGAATACTTAGCCACAATAATCCCTTAATGAGGAAGAACATAAATCCCCAGAAACCCAGTGTCTTTATCCAGCTCTTTAGCTTCATCTTATGCGGCTCTTTAGCTTCATTTTGAAATACAGTCTAGCTGCGTCTCGAAAATTAGCAAAGTCTTATTGAAGGGCGATACTGTCATTATTTACGTAGGGCGTCGCTTCGTAGCCACCCCTCGGTTGGGTAGCAAAGGGGCCTCACGACATAAGGCCCTTACTATCTTTTCAAGCAGGACATTTTCCATGGCTGTTGCCACCCATTGGTTTCTATTGTCTCAGTCGGGCGGCCGAGATGTTATCGTGCTATGTCCTGTTGCACAACGTATCGGGAGTTGACCTTTTCGAAGGATTGCCATGAAATCACACACCAAGCATTTGACCTTTCGGGTTCCGGAGCGAATGGGTTTCATTAATATCACTCGGCAGATCGCCGACGAGGTAAAGCAGAGCGGCGTGATCGAAGGGCTCTGCCTGGTCAACGCGATGCACATTACGGCGAGCGTCTTCATCAACGATGACGAACCGGGACTGCACGAGGACTACAAACGTTGGTTGGAATGGCTGGCGCCTTTCGATCCCAGTCCGGAGCGCTATAATCACAACCGCACTGGAGAGGACAACGGCGACGCGCACCATAAAAGGCAGATCATGGGTCGCGAAGTGGTGGTGGCTGTCACCGGCGGCAAACTCGATTTTGGGCCGTGGGAACAAATCTTCTATGGCGAGTTTGATGGACGCCGTGAGAAGCGCGTCCTCGTAAAGATTATCGGAGACTAGTTCACAAGGTTCGTTTGGATGAGGGCACCGCTCACGCGCTTGGCGGTAGAAGGGCCGAAGCCGGCTAGACGAGTGGCGTGCCCAGCCCAAGAGAACCAGATCAGACTAAACTTGAGCCGTTCAAATCGGGTTGAGTCAGCGGGCGGTGCCCATCCCTAAACGCATGAAGCAAATGACGCCACTGATCATTCACGGACATTTCTACCAACCACCACGCGAGAATCCCTGGACGGGGACCATCGATCCCGAGCTGAGCGCTCGTCCATTTCATGACTGGAACGAACGCATTCATGCCGAATGCTACCAGCCAAACAGCTCCGTCAAGCTGATCAACGCGCAGACCAACCTGGAACAGATCGTTAACAACTACGGAAAGATCAGTTTTGATTTTGGTCCAACTTTGCTCTCGTGGCTCGAACGGCAGCACCCGGCAACCTACGCTCGCATCATCGCGGCCGATATCGAAAGCGCTACCCAACACGGCGGCCATGGCAATGCGCTGGCCCAGGCTTACAATCACACCATTCTTCCGCTCGACAATGAGCGCGACCAGCGCACCCAAATCCGCTGGGGCCTCGCTGATTTCAGTTATAGATTTGGTCGAATTGCCGAGGGAATGTGGCTGGCAGAGACCGCCGCTAACGATGAGGTTCTGGGACTATTGATTGAGGAAGGCCTGCGCTTCGTAATCCTGGCTCCGCAGCAAGCGGGACGTATTCGCAGTAGCATGGGCATTCCGGCTGGTCCCGACTTGTCAGTACCACCTGCGTCAGCGGGTGGTTTAGCAGCGAGGCAAAACTTTCCCGACTTGTCAGTACCCCCTGCGTCAGCGGGTGGTCTAACTACTAGCCCAACCTTTGGCGAAAACCCTTGGGTAGATGTTTCGGGTGGCAGAATCGACACCAGCATTGCTTATCGCTACTTTCACCGAGACGGCTCAGAACGCTCGATCGGCGTTTTCTTCTATGATCAGGAGCTCGCCCGCGGGATTGCATTTGAGCAAACGTTGTCGTCGAGTACTACGCTGGTTAACCGGCTGGCCGAGGCGGCCATGCAGAATGGCCGGGCGGGTTCGCTGGTAAATGTTGCAACCGACGGCGAAAGCTATGGGCATCATCACAAGTTTGGAGATCTTTGCCTGGCGTACGCACTTGAGTTGGATGCCCCGGCCCGTGGGTTTTGGATTACAAATTATGGCGAGTATCTGGAGCAGCATCCGCCGGCAGTGGAAGTTGAGATCAGCCTTGGTAGCGCAGGCGAGGGTAGTTCGTGGAGCTGCGTGCATGGGGTTAGTCGCTGGATACGGGATTGCGGTTGTCATACCGGAGGTGAACCGGGATGGAATCAGTCGTGGCGTCTGCCTTTAAGAAGGGCGCTTAATTTTCTACGCGATCAGGCAATCAAACATCTTGAGGCGACCCGCGGCGAGTTGTTCGTAGATCCATGGGCGGCACGTGACGCGGCGATCAGTCTAATCCTGGATGAGGAGCAATCGCGGGAAGAGTTTCTGCGCGCGTTTGCCCCACGCGAGCTCAGCCGCGACGATTCGCTCAGAGCGCTGTTGTTTGTCGAATTGCAGCGGAACACGCTGTTGATGTACACGAGCTGTGGTTGGTTTTTTAGTGACCTGGCAGGAATCGAGCCGATTCAGATTTTGAAGTATGCCGCCCGGGCAATCGATATCATGGACCAGCTTGGGCTGCCATCGCCGCGCCTCCGTTTCCTGGAGATTCTTTCGGAAGCGCGGAGCAATCGATCTGAGTTTGGCAACGGCGCCGACATTTATCGCCGGTTGGTCGAACCAGTGCAGTTCGCTCCGGTTGGTGATGAACTTCTAGTGACCTAACTTTGTAGGGGTGTCACTCCGCGGGCACCCCTCGGTAGGAACACGGCGCCCAGGAGTAGTTCATAATCATGACATCCTTTACACTCCTGGGGGCCTTTGGGTAACAAGTGGCGCCCACCGAGTGGCGACCCTACAAAGGTTTTTCCGAAGATGACCCATCCCGTAAAGCCTAAACCGAAAAAGGAAAAAGCAGAGAAACGTGTTGCACCGAAGCGCGGGTCGGTGAAATCTGCCGACCCAACAATGAGCGATACATCTCCACCGACGCTTGGCGACGTTGACCTTTACCTCTTTGGCGAAGGGCGACACGAGCAGATTTACGAGAAGCTCGGCGCGCATGTGATTACCCACGAGGGCGTCAAAGGAGTCTCATTCGCCGTCTGGGCTCCAAACGCTGAGCGAGTCAGCGTTGTCGGCGATTTCAATAGCTGGGACGGATCGCAACACCCAATGCGGACTCTCGGCGATTCGGGTGTTTGGGAGACTTTCATTCCAAAACTTAAAGCCGGTGCGCTGTATAAGTATGAGATCAAACCGCCGGGCTGGCCTTCGTTCATGAAAGCCGATCCTTACGCGGCCTATGCTGAGGTTCCGCCGAACACATCGTCAGTCGTCTACCAGTCGAAGTATCGTTTTCGCGATTCGAAATGGATGAAGAAACGCGCCGGCCGCGAACATTTCCGCCAGCCACTTTCAATCTATGAGGTTCACTTCGGTTCCTGGCGACGCCTCGTCGAGGAAGATAATCGGTCCTTTAGTTATCGTGAAATGGCCCCCGAACTTGCCGACTATGTGCTGGAGACCGGGTTTACTCATGTTGAGTTCCTGCCGCTGAAAGAACATCCGTATGGCCCGTCGTGGGGCTACCAGGTCAGCAATTACTTTGCGCCGTCGGCGCGTTACGGCACGCCTGATGATCTTCGGTATCTGATCGATTACCTGCACCAACATGGAATAGGCGTAATCATGGACTGGGTGCCGGCGCATTTTCCGAAAGACGCATTTGCCCTGGCGCGTTTCGATGGTTCGGCTCTTTATGAACATCTGGATCCGCGCAAAGGCGAACATCCCGACTGGGGCACCTACATTTTTAACTATGGCCGCAACCAGGTGCGAAACTTCTTGCTCGCGAACGCCATCTATTGGTTCGAAGAGTTTCATTTCGATGGGTTACGCGTGGATGCGGTGGCCTCGATGCTTTATCTGGATTACAGCCGCAAGGAAGGTGAGTGGGTACCGAACAGGTTCGGCGGACGCGAAAACCTCGAAGCCATCTCGTTAATAAGGGAAATCAACGAAGCAGTTCATCGTCCAGGTTTGGGCGCGATGATGATCGCGGAGGAATCGACGGCGTGGCCGCAGGTGAGTCATCCCATCTATGCCGGCGGGCTAGGTTTCGACTTGAAATGGAACATGGGCTGGATGCACGACACGCTCAAGTATTTCCAAACTGATCCACTCTTTCGGGGCGGGAACCACAACGCGCTGACCTTTGGCTTGCTTTACGCCTGGAGCGAAAACTTTATCCTGCCACTGTCGCACGATGAAGTGGTGCACATGAAGGGCGCACTGCTGGAAAAGATGCCGGGTGACGACGAGCAAAGGTTTGCAACCTTGCGGGCGCTATATGGATACATGTGGGCGCATCCGGGAAAGAAGTTGCTGTTTATGGGCGGCGAGTTTGGGCAGTGGCGCGAGTGGAACGAAACCGAGAGTCTCGACTGGCATCTGCTGGAAGACCCGGCGCACAAAGGAGTCCAGAATCTGGTTCGTGATCTGAATCGCATCTACGCAACCGAGAATTCATTGTGGGAAGCAGATGGCGAGCATGAGGGCTTTCAATGGATCGACGCCAACAACGCATCCGAAAACATCGTTTCGTTTATTCGCCGATCACCCGCCACCGGCCGGGAGCTGGTTTGCGTGTGCAACTTTTCTCCAGTCCTGCGGGAAAACCATCGGCTGGGGTTGCCGCGTGCGGGCCAGTATCGACTGCTCCTGAATACTGACGCCGAGCAGTTCGGCGGCAGTGGAATGGAGTTAGCTGACTCGGTTGAAGCTGAGGAAAATCCGTGTCACGGTCAGGCCTACTCGGCTCGGATCACACTGCCGCCGCTGACAACGCTGTGGTTCGCGGCGCCGAAACAGGCGTGAATTAACGTGGGTCAAACAGGATTTTGTTCTTCAATGAAGCTTTTCAGATTAGTTCCGCTATCGGCATCTATTGAGAACATGGTTCCGAGGAATCGATAGTTCGCGCCAGCGATTTCTTTGATCTTCGCCGCCGACACTGGGGGATCGACAAGTTGAAAACGCTCCAGGGACATGGAGTATTCCTCGTCGCGTTGGTTCGGATCCCCATGGTAGTTCGACTTAGTTAACGTTCCTGACGCAACGCCCATCGCGACTATGCCGACCCCGGACTGATAAAGGAACACTGTGTCGCCTTTGGCAAGGTTTTCGACCTTGTGCTTCCATGGTGTGCCATACGCTGCGGCTTTCCTGTTGTGGATCATGTCTTCGTGATCAGCCGGTTCGTACTTGTAGTTTGTGTTCAATATGTAGAATCCTGCATCGACGTCTTCGTAAGGATTATCGTGAACCCCAAACCGAGGCATTTCGATCAGGAAATCACTTTCCGTATAGCGGTAGATCCGGTAAACCCAGGATCTGACGTCGAGGCCAGCCAAAACCCAATACTGAATTGCTTCACGCGTGCGAAAATCGAGACCGTTGGTGAGAACTACAAAAACTTGTTTTCTGTTGAACTCTTCATCCTTTAGGCTAACGTTGAACTTTGCTTTGTGCGCGGCCTTCAGATCGTGCCCACTCTTGTCAGAGCGGCGGAACAATTCATCGAGCCGCTCGTAGTCGTGGTTGCCGAAAATCTGACCATAGCGAAGCGCTTGTAGTAGGTTCTCAGATCGCGCCTCCCAAATCTTCAGTTCGAAGATGTACAGATTTCCGCCTTCGTCCAACGCCAAGATGTCCGGCTCCTCCTGTCCTCGCAGCGATTGGGCAATCGGCAAAAGCTTTCATCGGGCAGAAGACGATCAAGAGACCTAAACAGAATGTCCTGCAGGCCACGTTCATCAAGCCCGAAGGCACTCAAGCGGTCGCCCTTGACCCGAGTCGCCTTGCGTGTGTCCTTGTTTATTCGAAGCAGCATTCGAACTTTCGCTCAGGAAGGCTCGTGAGCTTTGATCATCGACCCGAGAGAATAATGTACTCGTCAGTCTCTAGGAGTAATCTTGTTCCTACCTCAGCCATCTGGTCAAAAAGTCGCATTCTGTCGCGCGCGCGCGCGGGCAGACGAGTGCAGACTATTACACGACGGTCCCGCCTGACGACAACTTGAGTTGAGTCTTTGGCCGCCGGATAGACTTCCCGCAACGCGGCCAAGTATTGCGAAATAGCGTCGCCCGCTCCGTTGGCCGCCGGTGGTTCACTTTCTCGGTTTGCATTACGTCTCATGGTTTTCCTGTCAAGGCTCTCTCAATCGATGAGAGAAACTTTTCGGCTCGATCACAAGCCCGCTTTGCTTCGACTGCTGAAACTGATTGAGGCTTGTAATCAGCCAAGTGTCGCAACTCCATCAGATCCATCGGAGTTCGTCCTAACTCCGCCGGTAGAACCTTTCGACGCATGATCATGCGCCGGTTTAACTCAGCCTGCACTTGTCCAGGATCCCACTCATTGTCCCTCGCGCGCAAATCAGTTAGTTGGATTAGCGCCGCGATGCTTGCCAGAAAGACCGAATAGTAAGCTCGGCTAGCGCAAACGTTGAGTTTTTTGCGCTCATAAGCGACGAGCGCCATTTCAAGGCTCTCTTCGGCTTTTACCCAATAGTCAGTCGAGTCCACATTCAGCCTTTTGTACCGGTCCCAAGCGTGGTCAAGATTCGTACTTCGATTCGGAACCTCGCCGCGCCAGTATTGTTCGCTCGTATGATCAATTGGGACGACACGTGGAAGCACTTGCCGGTTAAGAAAAACTCGACGAAGGTGAAGGCGTCGAAGGCGTGCCGCTGTAATCTTATTGAATCGGTTTACATTCGATCTTATCAATACGATCCTGAACGCCTCGCAGATCAGCACGGTTTTCACGGAAGACAATCTCGATTTGATCCAACCGCTTGGATAGCTCGCGTCTCATTTCGATAACCTCTTTATGGAGTTCTTCGCTTATGGCCTTAATCTCGTAAGGAATATCAATGTCTTGGAGGGCAGAGTCCGTGTTCTTTAAGCGCGAATCCATATTTCGGACACTCTAGTCCAACGCGTGAAAAACAATGGAAGACGGTCGGGTGCCTCCATTCATTACTTTAGATCCAAGTACTTGATCGGGACGAGCCGATGACCAAGCATGTCGACGCCCGCCAGACTTTGCTCCAGCACGATATAGCCAATAAGTGGCTCATACTCGCCTTCGTCTGGTTTCATTTCCACAAAGGCCACTTCGTTCAGGATGGCACGGAATCCTTCGATCTGGATGCGCACAGGCCCGCACACTTGCGCTTTAACTGTTTCCTGGGTAGCTGTTTCAACTTCAATTTCTGATGAAAACTCGAGGTTGCCGAGTCGGTCCTTCCAAGCTATAGGAAGCACCATCAAAGATGCGCCAGTATCAACCAAGGCGTCGCACCGCAACATCCTGGAGAGATCGGTCGCGTTCTCGATTGTTACTGAAGCGATTATCCTGCCCAAATTCATAACCCTCCTTCTCCTGAGTTAACTATAGACTCGTCAAAAGCGCCAGCGAACTGCCTACAGGCATCAGACTGGCAAGATGAAAGATTCTTTGCTTCGCCTTTGAGCTTGGAGCCGAGTAGGAGCCAGACGCTTAGGTGAGGCATTGAACTCGTAGGTCCGAGAAACCCTCCTTAACAGTCGGGCTACCGCACCGAACTACTCATCGTGTATCTTGCCAGCCACAATGATCAATTGGGACTACATTCGAAAACAGTTTCCGGTGACGGAAAACTCCACCTATCTCAACGCAGCAGCAGCCGGGCCGTTGTCACGCGCAACCTCGGCAGCGGCGACTGAGTATTACCAGCAGATGATGGACGACGCTGACACTCACTGGGATGAGTGGCTCGGCAAACGCGAAGATGTCAGGCAGAAAGTCGCGGCATTCATAAACGCCGAACCGGACGAGATCGCGCTTACCACCAACACCTCATCGGGGATGAACGTTATTGTCGATGCGTTGGAGAGTCACGGCGAAGTTATCTCCTGCGACCTTGAGTTTCCTGTTTCAACTCTTCCATGGATGAATCGACGCATTCCCGTCCATCTGGTGAAATCGGTTAACGGTGAGTTGCGTATTGAAGATGTTCGCAACGCGACGGACGTGCGGACCGGAATAATCTGCCTCAGCCACGTTCAGTATTCCAACGGCTTTCGAATTAACCTCGAAGAGTTGGCGGAGGTTAAGGGCGGGCACGCGCTGGTGGTTAATGCCAGCCAGTCTGCGGGAGTTTTTGAAATCGATGTGAAGCGGATGAAAATCGACGCGCTGTGCGCGACCGGACATAAATGGATGCTGTCAGGATATGGCAGCGGGTTCGTTTATCTATCGCGGGAATTGTTGGAACGGACCCGGGCGCGATCAATTGGATGGCTTAGTGTTCACGAACCCTACGCGATGCGAAATAATGAACTGCATTTGCGCGGTGATGCGGCTGCGCGCGTTGAACTTGGTTGCCCCCACTTCGCAGGCATGTTTGCTTTGGGTGCATCGGTTGACCTCATGACCGAGATTGGTGTCAAGGAGATCGAGGATCGGGCTCTATCGTTGAATAGATTGTTAACTACTCGGTTGAGCGACGCAGGTTGGACTGTCATTTCACCAATTGCCAGCGAGAGCATGCGCTCGGCGGAGACATTGGTGGCAGCGGACGAACCAGCGCGTTTGGTGGCGAAGCTGGCTGCGCGAAAGGTCATTGTTACGGAAAAGCCGCAGGGGATTCGAGTCGCGACTCATCTCTTTAACAACGAGAGGGATGTTGAAGAACTGATAGAGGTCCTCGCAAGCGAGCATTAACCCCAAAGCGCGCAAAGGATTCGCAAAGCGCCGCAAAGGGCTGACCGAGTTGGACCGAAATTCTTTGCGGACCTTTGCGCGTTCTCTGCGCCCTTTGCGGGGCATCTGTTTGTCTTATTTTTTCGTCTGCTTCTTACGCTGTGCCGCTTTCAGTTTCTTAGTTGGTTTCTTAACTGGCGGCTTTTGATTTTCACCAAAGTAGTTTCGCGAGAGCTTGATAAACGTCTGCGTGATTGGCGACTCATAACCGCCGCTCAATCGCGCGATGCCCAATTCCCAGTTAATCTGGGCACCCTCAATCCACCATCGCACCAGTCGTCCCCGCTCGACCTCATCGACCACCGAGTGCAATGGCACAATGCCAACGCCCATGTCTTCCTCGACCATTCGCCTGATTGCCGCCTGCCGGCTAAGCTCCATAGACACCTGAAGCGTGACGCCGGCTTGCGCAAAGAACTGGTCAATTAGCCTCCGAGTGTTGCCGCCGCGTTCGCCCAAAATAAGTTTCTCCCCAGCGAGCGTGTAGGCGCTGATCGTTCGCTGTTTGGCGAGCTTGTGGCGGGGTGAGGCGATGGCCACCAGTTGGTCTTCACTTAGCCGCTCGGTGTTAATTCCGCGTGCCTCAACCGGCAGCGATACGAAAGCCAGATCAACCTCGCCGGCCAGGATCTGTTGCACCAGGGCTTCGCTGGTTCCGGATACGACTGAAACCTCCGCGCCTGCGTGTTGTTTGCGAACTTCCTTCAAAAGCCCTGGCAAAATATCTGTGGTGACCATCGCCGACGCGCTGCCAATCCGCAGACGACCGCGCTCGGCGCCTGCCAGCTCGGCAATTTCATCGAGAGCAGCATCGTGATCCCGCAGAATCTGCCTCGCCCGATGCAGCAATTGCTCTCCGGCTTCGGTTAGCATCACTCGCCGCGGCGCCCTCACAAAGAGTCGCGCGTTCAACTCGTTTTCCAGTTGTCGAATTTGCATGCTGATCGCAGCCTGCGTTACGTGCACGCGCAGCGCGGCAGCCGTAAAAGTCCCTAATTCAGCGATCGCGACGAAGGCCCTAAGCTGTCGAATTTCCATAAGCTCCACTCCAGTGGGAAGAGATGTACTATCAACGAGGGTTATTGTAATAATAAAATCTTTTAGTTTCCATTATAAATCTGCGTTACCTAGAATGACCACCAAATGGTCCATCTTAGATGGTGAGTCCCGCTCTCGACGCGAGTATGGTCCCAACTGAAAGAAGAAAAGCCAGTTTCCTGACAACCAAGCTCCCCCCCTCTCGTAGCGTCGTCGTGGGCGTAGATGGCGGTGGCACCAAGACTCACGCAGTAATATTGGACGTCAACTTTGCCATCCTCGGGGAAGGCCTGGCTGGTCCATCCAACCCGCTGCGGGTCGGTATCGTAAACGCTGCCGCCGCGGTTCGCGAGGCAATCGACCGAGCGTGCGAAGCTGCGACCCTGCGGCGAACAGACATCGTCGCGGCAGAGATCGGGTTAGCCGGCGCCAGCCGCGCGGAGTTGCGGGCACGCATGCGCGATGCGCTCAAGGGTTCAGGAATTGGTGAAATCATTGTCGTTGGCGATGCCGATATTGCCCTTTACGGCGCCACCGAAGGCGAGCCAGGATTGATTGTGATCGCAGGTACCGGGTCGATTTGCTGCGGCATTAACGGGCGAGGCAAAAGAGTCTGCGCCGGCGGCTGGGGACCGGTGGCGGGCGACGAGGGCGGCGGCTCATGGCTTGCCCGACGGGCTCTGCGCGCGATTGCCCATGCGGCGGACGGACGTGGAGCGGTTACCTCCCTCACTGATGCTGCGTGTGCCTACTTTCACGTTTCCGACTCAACCGATCTTGCGACTGCCATTTATGCACCCACCATGACCAATGAACGTCTGGCAGGATTTGGCAAAGATGTGATCGAAGTCGCAAAAGAAGAGGATAAGATTGCTTGTGAAATCCTGGCTGAGGGTGGCAAGGAACTTGGCACGATGGCTGCTGCCGTGATTCGTAATCTGAAGTTAGAGCGCGAGGTTTTCCAGGTAGCGTATGTAGGCGGGGTATTTGCCTCAGGCGGTGAGCTGGTCCTCTCGTCGATGCGTGAAGAAATAAGCAAGTTTGCACCGCAAGCCTATCTCGCACCGCCCCGCTTTGCGCCGGCGGTTGCAGCCGCAAGGATGGCTCGCGAACACCTGGACCACATTGCTCTCGCCGTTTGAAAACCGAGCAGGCTCCGCAGAGACCCAGCCAGATGACATCTAAAACTCCGGATTCACTTCCCATCACCGAACAAGACAATTTGAACACGGCCAATCTTAGTTCGTTGCCGTTGCGTGATGTTTTGCGCCTGATGAACGATGAGGACGCGCTGGTGGCTTCCGCGGTCAGTCTGGTCCTTCCGGAGATCGTAGAAGCGGTTGAAGGAACAGCCAGCAGACTGAGGGAAGGGGGCAGGCTTTTTTATATTGGTACCGGTACCTCAGGGCGTCTGGGGGTTTTAGATGCGGCCGAGTGTCCACCGACGTTTGGCGTCTCGCCCGATCTGGTTCAGGGAATAATTGCTGGTGGTTATGAAGCATGCCATCGCGCGGTCGAAGCGTCGGAGGATGATAGCCGGGCAGGAATTGATGATCTCATCGCCCGTGGCTTTGGAAAAATGGATGTGCTCGTGGGAATTGCGGCGTCGGGCAGCACGCCCTATACGGTTGGCGCGGTCGAGTATGCGCGAACTGTCGGAGCCTTTACGATTGCCATCACCTGTGCACCGCGTTCACGAATTACCCAGGTGGCTGAAGTTAGTATCGTTCCGGTTGTCGGTCCAGAAGTAGTCACCGGATCCACCCGGCTCAAAGCGGGCACGGCACAGAAGCTGGTTCTCAACATGTTGTCTACGGCGACCATGGTGAAGCTGGGTTATGTGAGTGGAAACCGGATGACAAACATGCTGCCGCGCAATGACAAGCTTCGGGCGCGTTCGATCCGCATCTTCAGTGCCGAAACCGGCACTAGTGAGGAAGCATCACGAACCGCACTCGCAGGCGCCGGCGGCGACTTGCGCACGGCTTTGGTTATGAACAAGACCGGCGGAACGCGAGCCGAGTCGGAGGCTGCGCTGGCACGCGCTGGCGGTATCGTTGAACAGGCGGTCAAGATTCTTCAAGCCAGTTAGAACGCGGACCATCGATAGACCTTGCTTTGATTCAAATGCTGCATCCTGCATTAAGAGGGGCGCGCGCCTGTATTTTCGACGCGGGTGGAACTCTCGTACATCCTGACTGGCCACGTCTCTCGCGCATCGCCGCAGACGTTTCGGGCCGCTCATTTGATTCAACTGAGATGAGTCGAGCTTTCGGCGAGATGCTGAGAGCTGTCGGAATGGAAATGCAACGCGAAGGGTTCGTGCTACCAGAGGAGATGAAACGTCCGCATTGGCCATTCCGCCGCATGTACGGAGCGCTCGGTTTGGACGAGGCGATGGTCGAACCCGTGATTGAGCGACTTACGGCGGCCCACGTTGACCGACACCTCTGGTGTGGAGTTGACCCCGAACTCCCCCGGATACTCGATCAATTGAAGCGACAAGGTTTGCTTATTGGGGTGATCTCGAATACAGAAGACGGGCGTTTGATTGATTCGCTGACGGCTTCCGGGATCGCAGACTACTTCGACGTGCTGATCGATTCGCACGTCGTTGGTCTTCGCAAACCTGACGCGGCTATATTCCAGTTCACGCTCGAGCGCCTTAACGTTGAAGCTAATGAGGCGGCCTTTGTCGGAGATTCATACGTACAAGACGCGTTGGCAGCCCAAGCGGTCGGGCTCCGCGGGATACTGCTGGATCCTCTGGGGCTACATCCTGAAAGCGTTTGCCCGCGCATTAGATCCTTGGGGGAGTTGTGTTCGATTGGGCGGCAGTGAAACAAACCATCAACCGCTTGTTTTGGTTGCGGCCTACGCCGCGCTGGCGATATTTGTGACTAAAGTGATTCTTCGATCTCTGTTCTTAGTCATTTTGCTGCAAGCGGGCGGGAGCGCCGTTGCGCAAGCCGACCAGGCAACCAGGCAAGCCGCTCTGGACCAACGCGTACGAGCCGAATTGGTGCAATTCAAAGGCAAGGTCAAACTCTTCGCCAGGAACCTGGACACGGGGGCAGTATACGAATCAGGCGGTGACGACCGAGTGCCGACCGCCAGCACAATCAAGATCGCAATCATGGTCGAAGCTTTCGCCCGCGTAGCTGAAGGGAAAGCAAAGTGGACGGACGAACTCGTCTTACCGAAAGAAAAGAAAGTCGGTGGCGCCGGGATTCTGCAGGAATTCGCGGATGGACTTCGCCTCACGTTTCGCGACGGCGTGTCGATGATGATGATAATGAGCGATAACACCGCGACGAATCTGGTGATCGATGTGTTAACTGCCGATGCTGTCAACGCGCGCATGGAGTCACTCGGGTTTAAGGAGACTCGGCTGATGCGACGGGTTTTCGGCGGCGGCGAGAGTGTGGAAGGCAAAAAAGAAGAAAACAAGCGCTTTGGACTTGGTCGTACCACGCCCCATGAAATGGTTACGCTGCTCGAGAAATTGGAACGAGGTGAAGTGATCAGCCCCAGCGCATCCAAAGAGATGCTCGATCTAATGAAACGCGAACAGGGAACGAACGGCATCTGGCGGGCACAATGGCGACTACCCAAAGCGACCAAGTCTGGCGCGCTCGATGCCCTACGCAGTAATATCGGCATCCTTTACCATCCACGCGGACGCATCGCACTGGCGATTACCTGCAACGAAATGCCGGAGGTAGTTTGGACGGTCGACAACCCGGCGCTGCTTTTAATGTCCAGACTGTCGGAAATTCTGATTGACGGGTTAGGAAAATGAAATGAAGCCTATAGATCTCGTCATCATCTTTGGTTACCTGATCGGCATCACGCTGTTTGGCGTTTGGTTTTCGCGCAAGCAGGAAACCACCCGAGACTATTTTCTCGGCGATCGCACCGTGCCCTGGTGGGCAATTGCCGCGTCCATTGTTGCCACCGAGACGTCCACCATCACCTTCATTTCAGTTCCCGGGATTGCCTTTGCTCGGGGCGGGAATTTTCAGTTTCTTCAGTTGGTCATGGGTTACATGTTGGGCCGAATCGTGATCTCGTTCCTGTTCATCCCGTCTTATTTTCGCGGCGACCTGATGACCGTGTATGAGCTGCTTGAGCGACGGTTCGGCAGTCGGATAAAAATGCTGGCGGCATCGCTTTTCGTGGTGATGCGCAATATCGCCGACGGTATTCGGTTGTTGCTTACCGCGTTTGTATTGGCGGCTGTGTACACCGCCTTCCAACCCCAGGCGAACACCGAGACAATCGTGATTGCGTCAATCGTCCTGCTCGGCGTAGTGATGATTATCTTCACCTACTTCGGAGGAATGGAAGCGGTTATCTGGGTCGAGGTAGTTCAACTGGGAATCTATCTCGTTGGCGCGGCGATGGCCGGGGTGGTCCTGATCATGGCGATTGACGGCGGTTGGGGCCAGGCTATTTCCCTGGGCGAGCAGTACCAGAAATTTCAGTTTGTTGATATGGGATTCAGGTCAACGAATTATGCCTTTACCGCTCCGTTTACGAGCGGTGTCTTTAACTTTTCGCTCCCGATTGATCTGACCAAGACGTACACGCTTTGGGCGGGCTTGCTCGGCGGGTGTTTTCTGACAATGAGCACGCACGGGACGGATCAGTATTTGGTCCAGCGTTACCTTTGCACAGACAAGCCGCGGCGTGCAGCGGCAGCGCTGCTATCGAGCGGTGCCGTTGTGTTTACCCAGTTTGTCGGCTTCCTCTTTATCGGAGTCTTGTTGTTTGCTTTCTACCAGCCAGTTAAAGATCCGCTCTACACGAATTACGCTGAAGCCTGCGCCAAACTCCAGCCAGCCTCGGCCGCGAAATGTTTGTCGGATCCTGCTTTCGCGCCAGCAGCGAGTGCTAATTATCCGTTCACCGGGGGCGATCGAGTCTTCCCGGACTTCATCACGAAGTACATGCCTTCGGGGCTTTCCGGTTTGGTCGTCGCCGCAATCTTTGCCGCCGCACTCTCGTCGTCGCTGAACTCAATCGCCTCGACGTCGATTAACGACTTGTATAAGCCCTTCCGACCTAAGCGAGATGACAAACATTATCTGCGTGTGTCTCATTGGTTAACCCTGGTGTGGGGTATTGTTCAGATTGGCGTGGCCTTGGTAGCCATGCGACAGAACCGTTCTGCGCTCGACCAGGCATTGTCCGTAGCCTCCCTGGTTAATGGGCCAATACTTGGCGTGTTCCTGGTAGGAACGTTTTTGCGACGCGTGAGCGAGCCGCCGGCGCTTTTGGGAATGCTGGCCAGCATGTTAGTAATGACGTACATCCGTTTCTGGACTCCAATTGCCTGGACCTGGTATGTGCTAATCGGAAGCTTGATAACTCTGCTGGTTGCGTGGATCGCCGGATACGGCTTTGCCCCGTCGCCGAGCGACCGTCGCGACCAGCTTTCACCGACTAAGTAGTCGAAACTTTCGTTTAGAGGTGGGCACCGCCCGCCGGTGCGTGCAACGTGAATGAGACTATTCGACATATAACCGGACTTAAACGCAAAACTAGTTTTCCAATGATTGTAATGAGACAAAAATCCTTAAAGACACTCTACAGCCTTCATTCGATCCTGCTCGTGTCGGCAATGCTGGCGTCACCCCTCTTGCCGCTGAACGGACATCAGTCCGCCTTCGGACAAATCCCCAGGGTGGTGCAGCCGACGTTCGGCTATGTAATCCCCGCGGTCACTTTGTTATCGGCCAAAGATCCCGGCCCGTATTCCACGAAACCCTCGAAGGGTGCTCTTAAGTGGGCTGACAAAGAACTGCGCCGCATGTCTATCGAGGAGAAGATCGGTCAACTCATTTCCGTAGGCGTAAATGCTACGTTCCTCAATCAGGATAGTGAGGCGTTTCGATCGCTGAAGCGCCAGGTGGAAGAGAATCACATTGGCGGAATCATTCTCTTTCGCGGCCCCGTTTATGAATCAGTAGTGCTGATGAATCGCATGCAGCAGCTGGCGAAGTATCCACTGCTGATTTCCGCGGATCTTGAAGCCGGTTCGGGAATGCGTTTCGACGACACCGTCAATTTCCCCTGGAACATGGCGGTGGGTGCTACAGGTAACCCGGATTTTGCGCGACGCCAGGGAGAAGTCACCGCCCGGGAAGCGCGCGCAATGGGCGTGCACCAGGTTTACGCGCCCGTGGTTGACGTGAATAACAATGCGGCCAACCCGGTCATCAATGTACGTTCCTACGGCGAGGATCCAGCGGAGGTGGCTCGTTTTGCAGTGGCGTTTACGGAGGGAGCCCAAAAGGGAGGAGTGATTGCCACAGCCAAACACTTTCCCGGCCATGGCGACACCGCGGTCGATTCGCATCGAGGTCTGCCCGAAATTAATGTTGGGCGGGACCGGTTGAATACAGTAGAGCTGGTCCCATTTCGCGCGGCCATCGAAGCAGGCATTGGCTCAATCATGGTGGCCCACGTGGGCCTACCTCAAATCGATCCCACTGCGGTCAAGCCACTGCCGCGCAACACCAAGATCCGACCTATCGATACAGATGAAGCCGGCGAGATCATCGCGGAGAGCGCGGCAATTCCAGCAACAGTCTCACCGGTGATCGGTAAGTTGCTGAAAAACGATCTCAACTTTGGCGGCATCGTGGTGACTGATGCGCTGAGCATGAGTGGCCTGACAATCTATTTCAACCAGGATGAAGCAGCGGTGCGGGCGCTCGAAGCCGGCGCGGACATGTTGTTGAAACCCGCGGATAACGATGCGGCCTTTCGCGGTGTTCGCGAGGCAGTGCGCAGTGGACGGCTGACCGAGAAACGAATTGAGGAATCCGCGCGCAAGCTCCTGGCCGCGAAGTATGATCTGGGGCTGGTTAATCAGCGAATCACCCCGCTCGATGCGATCGACCGGATCGTCAGCAGTCCTGATGTAAGCTCGCTCGCGCGCGAGATCGCCGAACATTCAGTGACGCTGGTGCGCAACGATGAAAACCTGCTGCCGTTGAGTAAGCTCAAAGCTGACGCCCGCATTTTCAATCTGGCGATTACCAACGGCGACGACCGCGGGTTCATTGCAAACACGTTCGTCGGAACCATGGACCGAGGCGGTCGCAAACTCCAGACCGTAGTCCTGGACGATCGTTCTTCCGACGCCGACGTTCAGAAGGCTTTGGAACAGGCAAAACGCGCGGACGTTGTCGTCGTTTCTCTTTATGGACGGGTGCGAACCGGTCAGGCGCGCAGCGTTGGATTGCCGGAAGCTGGAGCCAGAGCGCTCACGACATTGATTGCCGGCAAAGCCCCGATTATCGGAATCAGCTTTGGAAATCCCTATCTGTTGCAAAGCTTCCCCGAGTTGCGGACGTACGTGGTGGTCTATGGCGACATGCCAAGTTTGCAGCAAGCCGCCGCCCGGGCGTTATTAGGCGCGATCGATATCACCGGCAAGCTGCCAATCTCTCTGCCGGGTCTTTATCCGCGCGGCACGGGGATTCAACTCAAGCGAGTTGGGTAGGGTGTTGATTGTAAATATGCACTGTGGCTACAGTAGTCACTGGGATGGCGACGGACCCATGAAGTCAGTACGACCTGGAGCTAGAGAGGTGTGACATTTGATTGTAGGGGTGGCACTCCGTTGCCACCCCTCGGTAGAGGTTGCGATATCGTCCGCAAGTTAAGGTGCTGGAAGAGGGGGTGCCCACGGAGTGACACCCCTACAATGATTTTCACACCGTCTCTCCCGCAAGGTGGTAACGACCTAGAAAAGAGGCTGAACCCTGGACTCCAGCGATGAGCCTAAAATTTAATCGGACGCGGAGTGACAACCAAGCTTAGGTTGTTCTATCTTGAGCTAAGACTAGGACGAGCATTTATGATGACACCTGAGGAAAGACTGGATCGATTGGAGCGTATTGCCAGGTTGATGGTGCGCGCCGGGCTCCGCGCGCGCCGGGAAATGCGTCAGCAGGACGATAAGATTACGATCATGATCGATGCCCAGATCAAAAACGAAGACCGATACGCCGATCTGGCCGCGTCTCGACACCAGCATGACGAAATGATTGCAATGATGATTGGTGCACAGCTAAAAAACGATGAACGCTTCGCTGAACTAGCCGAGTCTCAAAGACATTCCAATCGTCGTCTGGATACCTTGATCGATATCGTCCAAAAGGGCCAGAATGGAAAGTCACGCAAAGAACAACCGTAATTCTTCATCTTAGTTTCCACGAAAACCCATCTTGAACAAACTGTCATCGATCCTGCCCAGGAAGCTGCTCAGAATCACTGAAAGCACGCCGCACATCTTTCAGCCTCTTAAAGAGTCGCTCGAACATTTCTGTTGTTGCGCTGTTGCTCTACTCCTGCTGGTCGTGGCTCTTCCGGTTTCGGCCCAGTCAACTAACCCACGATCGAGGATCACACGAGGGCAGTCCTCCCGGGCCGGCCTTGATGTAAAAAAGCTTTCCCAAATCGACGAGGCCGTCGAGAAGGACATCGCCCAGCGTCGACTTCCGGGTGCGGTCGTGCTGGTCTCGCGGAATGGCCGGGTTGTTAAGCGTAGCGCCTACGGTGCCCGCGCTACCGAACCATCGCGTGAGGCAATGACGACGGACACGGTTTTTGATCTCGCCAGCCTGACAAAAGTTGTGGCCACCGCTACCAGCATCATGATTTTGGTCGAGCGTGGAAAGGTGCGGCTCAGTGATCCACTGTCGAATTACATTCCTGAAATCAAGGGCGAGGGCAGGGAGCGGATCACTATCGAACTACTACTAACGCATCGGGCTGGGTATGCCCCCGACTTTGATTTGAAGGACCAGTGGATCGGTTATGGTGAAGCCATAAACAGGCTGGTTCGCGAGCCATTGCGGAATCCGCCCGGCGCCCGCTTCGTTTATAGCGATATTGGTTACATTGCCCTTGGCGAGGTGGTCCGTCGCGCCAGCGGTCTGATGCTTGACGACTTTGCGCGATTAAATATCTTCGTTCCGCTTGGCATGCGTCACACTGGATTTCGTCCCCCTATCGGTCAGCGTACCCAAACAGCTCCCACCGAGAAGCGACGTGGCCAGTTAAGTTATCTCGGCGACGCGCCGGAAAATGCCGGTGCAGATGCGGACAAATGGTTGCGCGGCGAAGTTCATGATCCCACCTCGTATCGAATGAACGGCATCGCCGGACATGCGGGGCTCTTTTCGACCGCCGACGATCTGGCGATTTACTGTCAGATGATTCTGGGCGGCGGCACTTATCGCGGCGCCCGAATTCTCGGACCGCTGACAGTTGCCGAGATGACTCGTCCGCGCCTGGTTTCAGACACTGGCTGGGCTCGCGGTCTTGGCTGGGACATTAATACGAGTTTTTCAACAAACCGTGGCGAGTTGTTCCCACTGGGCTCATTTGGCCACACTGGTTTCACCGGAACTTCCTTCTGGATTGATCCTGCCAGCAAGATGTTCGTTGTCTTCCTGAGCAATCGCGTGCATCCGGATGGTAAAGGCGATGTTGCTTCGTTGCGCGGACGGGTGGCGTCAATCGCCGCTGGCGCTGTGACGGATACAGCAGTAGTTGCACGCGCACGACAGGAGTCGTTGCAATACTACGAACAAATAAACAGCGACCTCGGCCGTTTCACGGTTTCGCGCGACCAGGCTCTGGCGATGGCTGCCGGCACCACTCCAGCTGCGCAGGTGTTGACCGGTATAGACGTGCTTGAGCGCGATGGCTTCAAGCAACTCGCGGGAATGCGGGTTGGTCTGGTAACAAATCATACCGGTCGAGACAGGGCCGGCCGGACTACGATTGATGTCTTACACAAAGCGGCTGGGGTCAAACTGGTAGCTCTGTTTTCGCCTGAGCACGGGATTCGCGGGCTCGCCGACGAGAAGATTTCCGATTCCAAAGACGAACAGACTGGCCTGCCCATTTACTCGCTGTACGGAGAAACACGACGGCCCAAGCCCGAACAACTAAAGGATCTCGATGCCCTGGTGTTCGATATTCAGGACATCGGCGCACGCTTTTACACCTACATCTCCACCATCGGTCTGGTCATGGAAGAAGCGGCCAAAGCTCGTCTGCCGGTTTTCGTTCTCGATCGTCCGAATCCGATTAACGGTGTGGAGATAGAAGGGCCGATCGCCGACCCGGACAAGCTTTCGTTCATTGCCTACCACACGATCCCGATCCGCCATGGAATGACGATTGGAGAGTTGGCCCAACTCTTCAATCATGAGCGCCAGATAGGTTGCGATCTTCGGGTTATTAAGATTGAAGGATGGCAACGTGGGATGTGGCTGGACGAAACGAATCTCACCTGGATAAATCCGTCACCAAACATGCGCAGTTTGACCGAGGCTACGCTTTATCCAGGCATTGGTCTGCTGGAAACCACGAATCTCTCAGTGGGCCGCGGCACGGACACTCCCTTTGAAGTTATTGGAGCGCCGTGGATCGACGGCCGACAGTTAGCCGCTTACTTAAACAACCGCCGGATTGCCGGGGTTCGATTCGTTCCGGTTCGATTCACGCCTCGGGGCTCCGTCTTCAAAGACGAAGAATGCGGCGGCATCAACGTGATTATTACGGACCGCGCCAGGTTTCGACCGGTCACCAACGGATTGGAGATCGCCGTGGCCTTGCGCAAACTTTTTCCTGGCCAATGGAAAGTCGATGCATACCTGCGTCTCCTGGTAAATTCAGATACGCTTGAAAGCTTAAAGCGCGGTGATTCGGCCGAACAGATCACCCGTTCCTGGACGCCTAAGCTGGAGGAGTTTCGCAAAGGCCGCGGGAGGTTCCTGCTTTATTGAAAGCTGGGCGGGCGCCCGGACCATTCGGAAGGGCTCTCAACGGCCGCAGTCTACCAGAATGGGCCACCGGCGCATCCTTGGTGCCATAGCTTTAGATGTCTCTCACCTAACCCGGCGAAGCCCTCCCTAACGGTCGGGCTACTGCCCCGGCTCTGCCAGTTTGATTAAGAGCGAATTTCTCCTAGTCACGGCGCGAAGTCAGCAGTTATACTCGCCGCAAATTTCACCAACCTTATGATTTGAACGTGGAGGATATTATGACTGAAATTAACGAGACTCCGGCTACCGAATTTGAAAGAAACCTGCTCGATGCAATCATGGAATATTCGATGCTTAAGCATCCATTTTATGTAGCGTGGACTGAAGGTAGATTGAGCCAATCGGTGTTGGCGGAATATGCGAAGCAGTATTACGCACACGTGCGGGCTTTCCCGACCTATGTAAGCGCGGTGCATTCACATTGCGACGATCTGAAAGTCAGGCAAGAGCTACTCGAGAACCTCATCGAAGAGGAGCGCGGGAGTGATAATCATCCGGAATTATGGATGCGATTTGCTGAGGGCCTGGGCGTCGCTCGCGAAGACATAAGAGACGCAAGCCTGCTGCCCACGACCGAAAGTTCTGTAGCTCGCTTGAAATCGCTTACCGCGAGTGAAGACTACCGCGACGGCCTGGCGGCGCTCTATGCATACGAATCGCAAATTCCCGAGGTCGCTCGCACGAAGCGACAAGGATTGAAGGAATTCTATGGGATTGAAGATGAGCGTGCGGTCGCATTCTTCAGAGTCCATGAGGATATCGACGTGCTTCACCAGCAAACCGAAAAGCGGATGCTAGGTGAGAGTTGCCAGACAGCCAACGAACAGAGCAGGGCAGTGGAGGCAGCAAAAGAGTCGGCGAAGGCACTCTGGTCGTTTCTCGACGGCGTGTCCGCAGCGTATTTGCCCGCCTGAGCTTTAAGAATCTGTTCGCGAGGTGGTCAGTAACAACAATCCACACAAAACCCGAAAGTTCATCAAAAAAGAGGCGCCCAACCGGACGCCTCTTTTTCGATCCCACTCCCCTAAATTTTAAAACTGCAGCTTGAGAGCAAACTGTATCACTCGACCTGCTTCACCCGTCTGAATGATCGTCTGGGTTGAAGGAGGAGCGACTGTGGCGCAACAAGCCTGCGCGAACAGGTCTGAGGAGTAAGTAGGTGAACCCACCGACGCGTCGCGCGGGTTGTCGAAGTTCGGATGGTTGAAAGCATTGAAAAACTCTGCTCGAAACTGCAACTTCATCCGCTCAGTCAGGCGGAAGGATTTTGTTAGTCCGAGATCAAAGTTCCAATAATTTGCAGCTGTGTAGATGTTGCGACCCGCCCCATTGCTTCCCGGAGGCGGAAGCGCGAAGGCGCTATTGTTGGGAAAATAAACCGGGCCGGCGAAGTTCTGGTTGGGAATCTCCTGCAGTTGTGCCCTGGCGTTGGGGTCAAGGACCAGCGCGCGGGAAGTGTGGGCGTTGTTATTGGTTCGCTGACCGCTCGATATACTGAAAGGCTCGCCGGTCATGAAGTTATAGATACCGCTCATGCTCCAGCCACCGAAGATTTGATTGAAGAGACCGTTTTGGAAGTTCATGAACCTTCTGCCGCGGCCAATCGGAAGTTGCCACACTGAGTTGACCGCCAGCGAGTGAGTACGATCAAAATCAGAACGAGCATGTTCCAGACGGTAGTTGCGCGTATCTACCGGGGCCCGTGAGGTGGTGGTGGAGAGTCCACCGCCAGAAGAGGCGCCCACCGGATCAATAGAACCGTCGTCAATTGATTTTCCAAAGGTATAGGCCAGGTTAAAGCCGAAGCCGCTCGCGAACCGCCGGCGCAAAGTAAACTGAGCGGCGTTGTACCAGGAGTTGCCACCTGAATCAATGTAGGTGATGCGGTTAAACTGCTGGTTGGGTCTGAGCTTCAGAGCCAGGGTGGAATTCTCAACCCGCTCGGCGAAAGCACCGAGGGCGTTCGCATTAATTTCGCTTACTGCTGCCGAAGCATTGACTTGTGCCGCGGTCATGAGGCCTGGGGCAACCAGCGGGGGCGTTTGCCCGGTCACGCCCGCGGGGCAACCAGTGCCGCTGGGTGTGCAGCCTTTATCGACGTTGCTCTTCATAATGAGAAACGACGGAAGGATCGGCTCGCCGTTGATCTGGTTGATGTCATACATCCGCATCAGGCGGGTACCGCGTCGACCAACGTAAGAAGCTTGCATGACGAAACCCATCGGCAGTTCGCGCTGGAAACTCAAACTCCACTGATGCACGGTGGGGAGCTTGAACTTTGAATCGAATGTTATGAGCGTTGGCGAGTTCGTGTAAAACTGGGCGGCCGGTGTCAGGAAAGACGAAGGCTTTGTCGTCGGTGCCGGCAGTTCCAGTGGGAATCCAGCTGCTATCCTCAGATTGGCCGGGGCCGAGCATCCTGGCGCAGCAGCTGGTTGCGGGTCGTTCTGAGTCAGGGTGTAGGTGCAGGTAGTGACCAGCCCCGGAGCCCGCCCGGCGACAGCTGTTATCATGAACGTATTAATCGGGTCGAATGCCAGGCCATAGCCAACCCGAACTACGCTCTTTCCCGGATCGCCGAAGAGAGTATTCATAAAGCCACTCTTCCACTCCGGACTCCATGCCAGAGCCAGGCGCGGGCCAAAAGTTACATTATTCCGATCGAACCACTTCTCACTCTTGGCAAAGGTTACCGGTGCACCGGTCCCAACGATCGGCGTAGTTGGAACGTAGACGCGTCCGGGCGTGCTGGGGGCGGGGTTAATTTCTGTACGAAGGCCGTAGTTGAATGTCAGGTTCGGGCGGAATTTCCACTCGTCTTGCACGTAGAAGTTGTACTGATCAAGCACGTGCTGTTCAGCCCACAGGGTAATGCTATTTCCCGATCTGAACGGAAGGAATGCGTCGGCATTTAGATCGCCCAGAAAGGTCTGTGTGATCCGCGCCGGAATACCGAGCAGCGTATTGATCTGGCTGAGCAGGATTGTGTTGTCTGTACTGCTAATACCGGCGCGACCATTGGGGTTGGCCGTCGAAGTCGCCTGGAAAGTTGTGGGCAGAATTGCGCTTGTAAACCCAGGAGGAGTTCGCACGCTCCCAGCAAACGTAACGCTGGGTGTTACGTTGATGCCGCCCGGCTGGCCGCGCTGGTCTACATGGCGGTAAAAGCGAACATTGACCCCGGCGCCGAAGACATGATTGCCTCGCACTATCGAAAGTTGGTCATTGAACTGTGGAGTCGTCACTGCGCGAAAAGTGCGTGGAGCGTTGTTGTAGGGCTCACTGATGTTTGGGAAGTCGAATGAAGGAACGTCCGGCCACTTGGGGTTGGCTTCGCCCTGGGTAAACAGGAAGACGAAGCGCGAGAAGCCGGCGGTGAAAGAGTTGACCACCCGCGGGCTGAAGACGCGACGATAGTTGACTGCCAGGTTCTTCGTAGTGCGAAAGACTTCGCCCTGCGGTGCAAAGCCGGGAAAGATCTGTGGTCGACCGTTCAGCGGGTCACCCTGGAGCGTGTCATATGTCGATTGCAGCCAGCGTACAAACACGCTGTTGCTATCATTGAAATTGTGATCTACGCGCGCGTTGATGGCCGGGCCTTTGAGCTGAGTCGGTGGGTTCCATAAATAGGAGCCGATATTCAAGCCGTCGCTGGTCGCTCCCACGAAGGAGTTCGGGGCGGGGCGAGCCCGGAGATCCGCGAGGACTACCGAGTCTGCTCCCCTGCCGGTGGGATCTCTGGCAAAGATGTTGTAGCTGGCGACACAGTTGGTGACTATCGCTCCAGCACAAGTCGGGACGTCGGAGCGTAACGCGCCGGTCCCGGGGTTCACCAGGAGCGGCGAGTTACCTGTGATCAGCTGGCCATTAATCCGGAATTCAACTTTCGGATCCCTGATGAAGTATCGGAAAATACCGGAAAGGGCGGTCGGAGTATAAACAAAGGGAATCCCGAAAGTTTGGTCGATGGGTTGGGTGAAGTTGACCTGGGTTCCCTGATAGCTGCCGAAGAAGAAGGTCTTCTTCTTCCTGATAGGTCCGTTCACCTCAAAGCCATACTGGTGCATCTTTATGAGCGGCTTGGGCAGGCGTTGCGCTTTAAGGTAAAACTCGTTTGAGTTGAGCGCGTCGTTACGAAGGAAGTAAAAAGCCGTGCCGTGAAATTGATTACCTCCGCTGCGCGTTGCCAGGCTAATACTCGCACCACTGTTGCGGCCAACTTCGGCAGTGGCGTTGTTCGTGGTCACCTTAAACTCCTGAACATTGTCGGGATTGAGTCGGTAAAGGTTACTGGTTGGATTGGGCACAGACGATTCGTTGGCGTCGATACCGTCGATCGTCACATCGTAAGCACGGTCGCGGGCACCGTTGACGTGAACGCCCGAGCCCAAGGCGCCGGCAGAACGCTGGACCACTCCAGCCTCCTGAAGGATCAGTGTTAAGGGGTTGCGACCGTTCAATGGCAGCGCCTCGATGGCTGCGCGTTCAACCACATTTCCAATCGTGGCATTGGCGGTCTGCAATTGTTCGGCTCCGCCCTGGACGGTAACGATCTCTGATACCAATCCAACTTCGAGTATGGCGTCAACAGCTAACGGTGTCCCTACCGTAAGAGCATTTCCAGTCTTCTGAAACCTCTTAAATCCCGTCTGTTCGACCTTGACCGTGTAAATACCAACATTGAGGGAACGGAACGCGTAAACACCCTCGTCATTAGTCGTCTGCGTTTGGGTTACGCCGGTGGCTTCATTGGTTGCGGTGACTGTGGCTCCAGGAACAATAGCTTCACGCGAGTCAACGACTCGACCGGTGATACTCGAGTTGCTGTTCTGAGCCGACACTGAAAGGCTGACGATGGCAAAGAGCAAAAGCGAAACGGAGATGCAGCGGATGAATTTAGACATGGGCTCCTCCAGGAACGTCGAGCAAATTCTGCTCGATTGGTCGCAGCAATTGTTGAATGCCTCAAACGGTGAGAAGGGTTCCAACTATTCGACGGCTTACCTGGCCTTTACTTAGCGAGTGCTGGACGTTGGATCCCAACGTGCCGCCGCTACAATTTCTGAATGTGCGCAGTATATAGCGAGACGAATTTGAGTCAAGGTCTTTTCATCTGGTACCGCTTGAGAAATGTATCCATAAAAATGGAGAACCTCCTCCATAAAAATGGACTATCCCACACCAAAAAAAGCTTGTTTTAGGTATAAAAATTAGTTGACAAAGAACATGAAACCATAATAAATGATAGCCTTCAAACTTCCCGTGTGCTCAAAACCGTGTTGAGGGAACCAGGGACTACCTAAAGGGCACAATTCTTGAGTCAGCCAATTCGTAGGATTCTTTTGGATTGCACGATTCATAATTCTGAATCCACAAATTATCCCAAACCATCCTGTCGAACTTTGTGAAGGAGTGAAAGATGAAAAAGAGTCTTACATACATAATGCTTCTCGGGACACTTGTTCTTTGTTTGTCCATGGTGGCCTTAGGGCAAGAAACGACTGGCAGCATTGAAGGCTTTGTTAAGGATGCGGCGGGTGCTGTCGTTCCCAATATTACAGTAACCATTTCGAATTCGGCGGCTACAGCGAGCGGTACCACAACTACCGGCGGAGGCGCCGGTTTTAAGCGCACAATCACGAGCAATGGAGAAGGGTTTTTCCGTCTCTTGCAGGTTCCACCAGGAACCTATGATGTGGTCACGACCGCATCCAGCGGTTTTGCCGAAGCACGATACGAGAATGTGACGGTCGCTATCGGACAAAACACCCAGCTGGCCCTAACAGTGAATCCCGGTAGCACCTCAGTCACGGTGGACGTTGCCACTTCGGACGCGGCCCCGGTTGACACGACAAATAGTGCTATTCAAACCAGCATTGACGCACAAAGAATTGAGTTGCTTCCCAAAGGCACCGGTTTTACCAGCCTGCTGAAAACCGTCCCAGGTACTCGTCCCGAAAGCCGGAGCGGCGGGTTCTCGGTGGACGGAGCTTCCGGGGCCGAGAATGTTTTTGTCATAGATGGACAGGAAGTTACTAATTATCGGACCGGAGCTCTGAACGAAACGTACAACATTCCGACCCAGCTGGTTCAGGAAGTGCAAGTAAAGTCGAGCGGTTTCGAGGCGGCGTACGGCGGAGCGACCGGCGGTGTGGTTAGTGTGGTTACTCGTGGGGGCGGCAATGATTTTCACGGCGAATTCGGCATGCAGTTCGAGACCTCGAAACTCAACGGTCAACCGGTTCCGCTCCTAACTCGCTTCACTTCAGGTGCAGTCTCGTCCAGCAATTTTGTGCAAACTTCCGAGTATTTCAATCCCGCGAAGTCGACCTCGTTAGCCACCTTTCCTACGGCCAATCTTGGCGGAAGGATCATCAAGGACCGGCTGTGGTTTTTCGGCAGCTACTCGCCGCAGGTGTTCGAGACAAAAGTCGACACCATATACTCTACAAACCTTCCAGCGGCTCAGAGAACACTGATCACAACCGAAACGTACCGGCGCAATCGAACGTACGAATACGCGTTTGCGCGGCTTGACGGGAACCCGACCAGGAAAGTGAGAATTACCAGCACCTTCCTTTGGAACCCCGTTATTGATGATGGCAGTATTCCGACCACCAGCTTCACCAATGTAAGTTCGGCAGCTCTCGGTTTTGGCAATGTGCCGACCGCTAACTATGGCGGCAACATTGGTGTATTGACTGGCCGACAGTTTACAAGTCGACAAGGCGGACGCCAGACCTCGAATCTGGTTACCCTCGCAGGGGTCTATACACCTACGGGCAACATCGTAGTCGATGGCCGCTACAGTCGGGGTTTTCTGAACGAAAAGAACGGTAACTATTTCGTGAATCAAAACGTTCAGATTTTTAGCTGCGGCACCCCGAACGCCAGTTTCCCGTGCACCACGACCGGGGCAAATACCATTACCGCCAAAGACATTTCGGTTCGTGAATCATACGAGTTTTCCGGTACCTACATATTCAATGCCGGCGGCAGACACGAACTGAAGGGCGGATATCAGCGATACACCATTTTCAACGACGTTCAGTCGGGGAATAATGCTATCGGTCGTATCTCCTACACTTATGGCACTTCCATATCCACGCTGATCGGTGGGAATGTGATCTCTACTCCCGGAGCAGTCGGGTCCGCCACTTTTCGGCGCACCGGCACCAACGGACAGGGATCCAATCTGAGCCAGGGTATTTTCATCCAGGACAAGTATCAGCCGTTTGCCCGGTTGACGTTGAATCTCGGAATTCGCTTTGAGAAAGAAGACCTGCCCTCTTTTAACCAGTATCCAAGTGCAGTCAATTTTGGCTGGGGTGACAAGATCGCCCCGCGGCTCGGATTCGCCTACGATCTTTCCGGCGACGGCAAGACGAAGATCTTCGCAAGTTACGGTCGGTTCTTTGATCGGGTGAAGTTTGCGCTTCCGCGCGGGTTGTTTGGAGGCGATATTTTTCTTGAAGACTATTTCGAACTTTTCCCCGGCGATACTTCGACGAGTTTTAATATCGGAAATATCGTAGGCGGATTTACCGGGCCGAGTGTTTGCCCAACGTCAGGTTTTATTACTGCCGGTGCTCGCAGTAGGTGTCAAAAGAACTTGCGTGTAAACGCAAACGAACCGGGTGCTTCGGCATTTCTTAATGGTGCTGTGGATCCTAATCTCAAGCCGTTCCAGCAGACTGAGTTCACGGTTGGTGCCGAACGGCAGTTGAACCCGGATTATGTTTTCCGCGTTCGCTACACTTACAAGAATGTCGATGAAGCGGTGGAAGACGCAGGTATCATCAACGCGGCGGGTAGCGAGGCTTACATCATTGGCAACCCCGGTAGTGGACTCCACCTGCAAACGCTGCAAACCCTCGGCTATGCAAAATCGACCCGACCCCAGCGTCGCTATGACGGCTTGGAGTTCGTACTCGATAAGCGTTTATCGAAGAACTGGTACATGAATGCAAACTATACTTATAGCCGTTTGTACGGTAACTATTCCGGACTGGCGAGCTCCGATGAACCCCACTTAGTTGACGGGCGGCTCGCACCCGGTGTCAGTCGTGCGTTTGACTTGCCGTTCATCGGATTTACTGCCAGAGGCGAGAAGGACAACGGTCGGCTTCAGACCGATAGACCCCACGTATTCAACATCTTCGGCGCCTATATCTTTGACTGGATGCGAAGCGGATCCAATTCAACTGAAATATCCGGATTCCAGACCATCACTTCAGGCCAACCTCAAACCTCAACCATCTACGGTGCTTCAACTGTGACGCCGCAGATATTTTTGGGACGAGGAGATCTGGGTCGCAGCCCGGTCTATTCTCAGACGGATCTGAATTTTACCCACCGCTACAAATTTGGCAGTGATAATAGGTTCACCATCGCCGGCGATCTCAGTTTCTTGAACGTGTGGGATCAAAAAACGGTGACCGGCATCTACACAACCTTGAATCCGAGTACTGCACCGGTTAACGCTGCGGCTCTCGGATTAAGCAACGTAGCCTATACCAACGGCTATACCGGTGGAACTCTGTTGACCGCGATCAATGCTCGGATAGCCTCGCAGGCCGATAGGAGCGACATCCGCTACAAGCAGCCGTTCCTGTATCAGTCACCCAGAGTGGTGCGGTTTGGATTTAGATTGCTCTTCTAACTGATCTGCATCCTGAAATCTTAAACTCGCCTAAAGCAATTTAGGCGAGTTTTTGATTTCTGACTGCGAGCCTTTGCCTTCAAGCTTAGCCGTTGGCGATTCCTTGCGGGCTGCCGCCAGTGACCCGGTTGGTATTATCTTCACTGACACCCGGGGCATCATGATCGCGGTTCTCCCTTACCCGCCAACGCCCAATGAAACCCCCGCACTGACTCCAGCTAACATCAACGAACTTTATCGAAAGGATAAGAATCTTTAGTTATTATTATTCCTCGCTCGAATCTATAATGTCCTTCCTGAGTCAATTCTTTATTCGCGCACTAACCGCTTAATCTAATCGAACGGTGCCAGATGTCTGGCAGTTTTGCTTCTTTCTAGAGATGCAGCGACTTCCGCGTTTCTTTTCCATAGCCTTATTTGTGGCCCTGGTTATTACGACCTGGGCAGGCAGTAGTCCGCGGGCCAGCCTCGTTGCTGCAGGAGCGCCTGCCTTCGATCTGCTGATCACCAACGGACGCGTGGTAGATGGTAGTGGTAATCCATGGTTTCGTTCGGACATCGGCATCAAGGATGGCCGCATTACGCGACTTGGCAGAATCAATCCGGCCGACGCTCGGCAAACCATTGATGCCCGCGGCCAGATCGTCGCCCCGGGTTTCATCGACGTCCATACGCACGTTGAGTCGATTTACAAACTCCCGGCTGCTGAGAATTTCATTCGGATGGGTGTGACCACGCTGGTAACTGGAAACTGCGGCGGTTCGACGATCGACGTGGCCGAGTTTCTTGGACGCATTAAAGAGAAGCCTCTGGCGGTCAACCTGGCGACCCTAATCGCCCATGGATCGGTTAGGCGCGAGGCCATGGGGGTAGATGACAAAGCCCCCGCCCCGGACGAGATGAAGAAGATGGAAGCCCTCGTCGAGCAGGGCATGAAAGACGGCGCTGTTGGGCTTTCAACCGGTCTCATTTACGTGCCCGGCACGTACGCAAAGACAGATGAGATCACGGATCTGGCGCGCATCGCTGCACGGTATGGCGGTATTTATGCCACCCACATGCGCAGTGAAGGGGAACACGTCGCCGACGCTATCCGCGAAAGTATTCAAATTGGCGAACAGGCTGGACTTCCGGTAGAGATCTCGCATTTCAAGATCAGTAGCAAAGCCTTATGGGGTCAAACACCAATGACGCTGGGTTTGGTGCGTGACGCCCGCGCGCGCGGCTTGACGGTGACCGTCGACCAGTATGCCTACACCGCCAGCTCGACTTCCCTCGAATCCCGTTTGCCGGCCTGGTTGCGCGCCGGTGGTCTCAATGAGGCAAAGAAACGCCTGGCCGATCCAGCTACGCGGGATCGAGTTGTGAGCGAGATGAAGGAAACTTTGAAGCGCAACGGCTTTAAGGATTTCGCCTACGCAATGGTAGCCAGCTATGGGCCAGACCAGTCTTTCAACGGGAAGTCGATAGCGGAGATAACGAAGCAGGTTCGTGGGAAGAAGGACGTCAAAAATCAGATAGAGCAGATCATTGCCATGTATGAAGCCGGAGGCGCCGGGATGATTTACCACGGCATGAGCGAAGACGACGTGCAACGAATCATGCGTGAACCTTTTACGATGATCGCTTCAGACAGCGGGGTGCGGCAACAGGACGAAAGTGTTCCGCATCCGCGTGGCTATGGAAACAATGTTCGAGTGCTTGGCCGTTACGTGCGGGAGTTAAGCATCATTTCGCTAGAAGATGCCATTCGCAAGATGACTTCCTTGCCGGCACAAACATTTGGTTTTCGCGATCGTGGGATGGTGCGCGAAGGCTTCGCCGCTGACCTGACCATCTTCGACGATAAAACAGTCGCCGACCGAGCAACATTTGATAAGCCGCACCAATATCCCGTTGGGATCAGTAACGTGATTGTTAATGGCGAAGTCGTCTTTGCAAATGAACAGCTGACCGCTGCGAGGCCGGGGATGGCTTTGCGTGGATTCGGGTATGCGATGACCATAGCCGCTAACTAAGATTTTCGAGAACTGTTTGTCTCCATTCGAACCCGGGCAAGCTCGATTCTCAAATTGACACAAACACCAGTGAGCTTCCATTGGAAGTAATAGAAAGGACGATCCCCCATGAACCAGCACCGCAGGATCACACTACGCTTACTAATTTTGTTGGCCGCCACTCTTACGTGGTCGACAGCGATTTCCGGCCAGACCGTCACGGGCAACCTTCAGGGCACGATTACCGACTCCACTGGGGCTGTCGTTTCGGCTGCAGACGTCGTAATAAAAAATCTTGAAACTGGTCAGGAGCGGAATCTCAAAACGAATAGAGATGGACTATACTCCGCGGCCTTCTTACCGCTCGGAAGCTACAGCGTCACTGCATCGGGCCCGGGCTTTCGTTCGGTCTTTCAGGAGAATGTTCAGATAACCCTGAATCAGACGCGAGTGATTGACCTCCAGCTAAGCCCCAGTGGTATTACCGAGGCGGTCTTAGTCACTTCGGAGGCTGCGCCAATCAACACGACGAACGGAGAAATCAAGGGCTCTCTTAATGCCGAAGAGATTCTCGAAAAGCCAACTTCAAATCAAGGCAGCTTCCTTACTCTGGCGGAAACCTTCACCGGCTTTCAGGAAAATCCGACTTCCGGCCAGAACAATCCGACCGCCTCTTCAGGGTCGTCCATTAACTTCAATGGAACCGGAACACGTGGCGCCACTTTTCAAATCAATGGAGTGAACAACGACGACTCGTCTGAGAATCAGAACCGTCAGGGAGCATCACTTTCCACCATTAAGGAATTTCAGGTAATCACCAATAATTTCACGGCAGAGTTTGGCCGAGGTTATGGTGCGGTAGTGTTGGTCCAAACGAAATCCGGTACCAACAATCTTCATGGCGACTTTTACTGGTATCACAACGATAGCGCTTTGAATGCCACTAATAATGTATTTAACCCAAGTGCCAGGAAAGGTGTAACCCGCCGCAATCAGTTTGGATTCACCTCCGGCTTCCCGGTGCTGCAGAATAAACTCTTCGGCTTCGTGAGCGCGGACCATACTGAAAACTCCGGCGCCAATGCCTTCAACCGCGATGTCTTCACTGTGGACGAACGAAATCCTGCCAATTGGTTTAAGACGACTCCGGCCAATGACACACCGGCAAACCGGGCGTTTGTTAAGTCGATTATTGACCGTTTCGCTAATGCGATTCCCAATGATCCAGCGGCCGGCGCCCGCGTATTTCGCGGTCAGCAGGGCTTCAACTTTCCGGCGCGCGATTATTCCGGACGATTTGATTTCAATCCGCGCGAAGCAGACAACATCTCCGGACGATGGCAGTACACCCGGCAGAAGTTTTTAGCCGACGACGTCATTCTCGGCGAACGAGCCGACCAGAATCACAAGCAGCAAAACTTCGGCCTGACCTGGACTCACCTTTTCTCCGCGAAGACGGTGGGTGAATTCCGTTATGGCCGAGGCTTGCGCACCACCCTGGTTAACATCGCAGCCGGGAACGATACGCCAATCATTCGCTTCTTCAACCCGACTCCTATTACTACGCAGTCGAGCATCGGTAGCGCCGGCAACTTTCCCATCCAGCGTTATCAGGACGACAATCAGTTTGTCTATAACATGACTACGCTCTTCGATACCCACAACATCAAAGCCGGCACGGACATTCGCCGCCAGAAACTTGATGACCTGGCCGACAACTTTTCCCGCGGTTTTTATAGCAGTACGGTTGCCACTTGTAACGGCATCGGGTACGTGAATGGGTTCAACCAGATTATCAATGGGTGCACGCCTAACTTCCAGAAGGGGTATGGACCATTCTTCCTCGAGAATCGGATTAATGAGGCAAATTTCTATGTTGAAGACAACTGGAAAATTCTGGACAATCTAACGCTCGACCTTGGCTTGCGTTATGAGTATATCTCGGCGCCTAAGGAGGCTGCGGGTCGCATTAGTTACGGTATTGCTGCCGATACCGACAACTGGGAGCCTCGGATTGGATTCGCTTGGAGTCCCAGGTTTGAAGATGGCTTTATGGCCCGCCTGTTTGGCCAGTCGGGCGACTCTTCAATTCGCGGCGGTTATGGCATTTACCACGGCCGTGTCTTCCAATCAGTATTCTCGCAGGGTGGTGCCACGGTTCGCTTCAATCCACCGAATGCCTTTTTCTATAACCAGTCGGGGGTGGCCTCGAGTACCTTTAGCCCTAATCGCCTGGCTGACCCCACTAACGGTTTTGTTTTTGTGCCTGGTCCCCAAACCGCGCGCCATACGATTACGGCTATAGACCCAGGCTTGGAGATGCCTTATACCCAGCAGTGGAATCTAAGCTTTGAGCGCCAACTGCCATTTGCCTCCTCCCTGCGCGTCAGTTACACGGGCAACCGCGGTATTGGTTTACTAAAATACTCACTCGACAATCTGCCGCTGCACGACGCCGTGAACGGTGTGCGAGTCGCAGATCATCCAAACAATCCGGCGAATTTGCGTGGTCAGGTAATTAAGCTCGCCAGCGATTTTGTTTGCGCGGGCACGACCACTGCGCTGATCAACGCGCAATGTCCCAACGTCGTTCCCATCGGAGCTCTTGAATACAGTTTCCGTGTGCCGCGGGTCAACGAACGCCGGCCCAACGGTCTCTATTCCACTAACCTTGCAGTAAGTAACAACGCCTGGAGCTACTACAATGCTCTACAGGCTGAGTGGTCCAAGCGACTCAGTCATGATTTGAGTTTTATGGCGGCGTACACCTGGAGTAAGTCCATTGATACTACTTCCGAGGCCACGGCCGTTGGTACCGGCGACTCGAATCAGAACGGCAATGACAAGAGGGCAGGCCGCGGTCTCTCCCGTTTTCACACGCCACACCGGTTCACCTTTTACGGTACCTATCGCTTGCCATTCTTCCGCGGCGAGAAAGGTGTGCTCGGCCAAATACTTGGGGGCTGGCAATTTTCACCCGTCGTGAAGTTGTCGAAAGGAACTCCGTTTACCGTTACCACCACTGCGCAGGATTTGAACTTTGACGGCTTTAGCGAGAGTCGCCCCGTGATTCTCAACCCATCAATATTGGGTAACAGCGTCAGTCTCCCTGCCACGTCCCGAACAGCTTTGCCGGCGTCAGCTTTTCGTCAGCTCAATATCTCTGATTCCAATACACCCATCGTCGGACGTAACACTTTCTTTCTGGATGGGGTGAAGAACGTGGACTTCGGTCTCATGAAAACCTTCCTGATGCCATGGGAGAATCACAAATTTACGGTCCGGGCGGATTTCTTCAACGCCTTCAACCACGTGCAGTATGGATTTCCCAGCGTTGCCATCACGGCCACCAACTTTGGCGCAATAACGTCCACGGCCGTGCAGTATCTCCCGCGCAGTGTGCAAGTATCGCTGCGCTATCAGTATTGATGTGCTTCGGTAGCGATCGGGCGGCTCAAGTCCGCCCGTCGCTTAACCAAGCCTGGTTACACTTACCAGAACTATGAATCGGCGAACCTTGAAGCTCCGCGTTGTATTGTTGTCCAGTATTGCCTTTCTCATTTGCCTGCCTGTTTTTACGCAAGAGAAGCCAGGACAAGTTCAGATGTCGAACGCGACCTCAAATGGTGAGGTGCGAGCGCTGTGGGTAGTGCGGACTTCATTAACTTCAGTTCCGAAAATCCAGTCGATGGTGAAAGCCGCGGCGGAGAACGGATTCAACACGCTAATCGTGCAAGTGCGTGGGCGTGGCGATTCGTATTACCGCTCCAGCCGAGAGCCGCGGGCATCGGAACTGAAAGATCAACCTTCCGATTTTGATCCCTTGGCGGTAACTCTAGCCGAGGCAAAACATCGCGGGTTGAAAGTTCACGCCTGGCTAAACACCAGTCTCCTCGCAAATCTCGACGCGCTGCCTACGGATCCGAAACACGTTTACAACAAACATCCGGAGTGGCTCGCCGTTCCCCGACAGGTGGCCGCGGAACTTTACAGAATGTCACCGCGCGATCCGGGTTACCGGGCGCGAATTGTGGAATGGTCCAAAGCGAACCGCGGCGAATTGGAAGGGGTCTACACGGGGCCTGCCAACGCGAAGGTCCGCGAACATATTTACCGAATCTGGATGGATGTTTTGAAGAACTACGAAGTGGACGGAATTCACTTCGACTACGTCAGGCTGGCCAGCCCGGATTTTGATTATAGTCGTACGTCCCTTGATAGCTTCGGCAAGTGGTTGCAACCTAAACTCTCGAAAGAGGAACGCAGGCAGTTGACGCGATCTTCAAAACAAAACCCACTGGCGGCGGCGGAAACCAACGCCGACAAGTTTGGGGAGTTTCAGCGCGAACAGATCACCATGCTGGTTGAGCGGATCTATCGCGAGGTCAAAAGGCAGAAGCCGCGGGTTATCGTTTCGGCTGCGGTCTTTGCCAACCATGAGAATGCCTACAGCCGAAGATTTCAGGACTGGCGCCGTTGGCTGGCGATGGGGATTCTGGATGTGGCGTGTCCCATGGCTTATTCGACCGACACCGAAGTTTTCAAGAAGCAGATCGAAATCGCCGCCACGAGTGCGCACGTGGCCGGACGTCGGGTTTGGGCCGGAATCGGCTCTTATCGAATTACGGCGGACTCTACGGTGGAAAAGATCACGGCGGCACGTTCACTTGGTGCGGACGGGATCATTCTTTTCTCCTACGACTTTACCATCAGGCCCAGTGAACTCAATCCCGGAGGAGACTACCTTGATCGCGTGCGTCGCAGCGCATTCGATGAGTAGTGGAAACGGCATAACGGTTAAGGACGGAGTGCCTTCTGTCGTCCAATCTAGTGACCCGGCGCGGTTGTCGTTTACGCTTTCCGCCCCCATGTTTTCAATAGTTCGGATAGGAATCCGAGAATTTGGAGAAGGGGACTGGGTTTACGCCGGACCAACGGCAAATAGTGTGAAGCATTGAGCGTTTACCGGTTGGCAAAGCCGGGCGCTTATGGAATATTGATTGCCTGAATAAACTGGATTCTCCATCTGGCGTTTATCGCGACTTTAGCTTTCATTCTAATTAACGACACTTCTGACCAAACGAGAGGACATCCCTATGAAGATTTTCAATGCGCTCCCCCGACTTTTAACATTTGCAGCAGTTTTACTGTTGGCCCTGGGCGTAGTGGCTTACGGACAAGAAGAGACGGCAGCTACTGTGTCAGGTCAGGTGACCGACTCGACAGGTGCCATCATCGTCGGTGCCACTGTCGTCATCACCAACGATGCTAACGGTCAGGAGCGCCGAATGCAGACGAGGGATGATGGTCGATTCGTCATCACGCCACTCAGTCCGGGGGCTTACACCCTTACCGTCGAACAGGCGAATTTCAAAAAGCACATCGAAACAAGCGTCATCCTTAACGCAAAAGATCGGCGACAGGTTAATGTCGCCCTCGAGGCCGGCAATGTCAGTGAGGTGGTCACGGTCACCGGCGATGAATCTGTCGTTCAAGACAGCCCGACCGGTCAGACGCTGATCTCGGGCACACAAGTCCTGGAGATACCTCTACAGAATCGCGACTTCACCAAACTTTTGGAGCTCGCTCCCGGTGTCAGTTCCAGCCTTGATGATGAGACTGGTTTGGGCTTAACCAGCCGATTCGATGTCTCCATCAATGGAATGCGCCGCAACGCGATCAACGTCTTCGTTGACGGCGTGTCAAACACCGACGTCGGATCTAATATCACGCTCCTTTCGACACCGACGGTGGACTCCATTAAGGAGTTTAAGGTGCTTACTTCGATCTACACCGCTGAGGTGGGACGCTCGGGTGGCGGTACTGTAACCCTGGTGACCCGGGGTGGCGAAAATAAATTCCATGGTTCGATTTACAACTTTGCCCGTAATGACCGATTCAACGCCAACACATTCTTCAACAAGCGGGCTCGCATCCTCCGAACCCCGCGCCTGCGCTACAATAATTACGGCGGCACCTTTAGCGGCCCTGTGATCATTCCACGCTTTGGTGAGGGTGCCGACTCGGTTTGGAACGGCAAGAATAAGACCTTTTTCTTCTTCTCTGAGGAGCAGCGCAACATCTCGCGAGGCATCACTGCGGCTGTGGCCACTGTACCGAGCCTGGCGGAGCGGACCGGCGACTTCTCGAGCGCCCTGGGCTTGCCGATCTTCCGCACGAACGCTGCGACGCCTGCCAGTTGCACCACCCCCGGAGTAGGAACTTGTACGACTACCCCGCTGCTGGTTACCGACACGAATGGAGCGGTGGTTCAGTCGCGCGTGGGTCAGATCTTCCGCTTCTCCGACGGGCGCGCTTACGTAGGAAATATTCTCCCTCAGGGCGATATTGACCCGCGAGCCCTGTCGATCATGACGGCTTATCCGGTGCCAAATACCGGTTCGAATCTATTTACCTTCTCGCCGATTAACACACTCAAGACACAACAGGAGACAGTCCGCATTGATCACAACTTTAACGCGGATCACCGCCTCTTCGGGCGCTACACACACGATCTGAACAGGACCCAGGAGCCGGCCGGCCTCTTTGGCTCTACAAATCTTCCCAACATTTCAACGACGGATACTCGTATCCCCGGAATGACCTTCGCCGTTTCGATGACGAGCCTGCTTTCGCCGTCGTTTGTCAACGAGGCAACCTATAACTTCTCGTCGAACCTGATCGGCTCACATGTGGTCGGTCGCAGCTTCGACTCGCAATACGCCGGCGTTTCGACTATTCCTGAGGTGTTTCCGGAGAACATCGCCGGCGTAATCCCAAGAATTGCATTTACTAGCGCCCACGCTAACCTAACCACGATTCAGGGTTTCAACATCGCCTACAAGAATCACCTTTTCCGCGATGTCGCCACCTGGGTCAGGGGCGACCATACATTTAAATTTGGTGGGGAGATATCGTTCGAGAAAAAGGACGAGAACGCCAATAACAACACCCAGGGGCTCTTTTCGTTCGCGGGTACGCGTTCGCGCGGTACCTCCGGTGGCATATCACTGACACAGACCGGTCTTGCCTTCGCCGACTTCCTGACCGGCCGAGCCGACACTTACTCCGAGGATGAACGCGATGTTACGGTCAATCTCAGATTCGGCCGCCGCGAGTTGTTTGCGCAGGACACGTGGAAAATGCGTCCCAACCTGACCCTCGATTTCGGTGTCCGCTACCAATATTTCGTGCCTGTAACCGATCAGAACAATGTTCTCACTTCTTTTGATCCCGCGCTCTATAACCGCGCCAACGCTCCGACCTGCACTACCGCAGCTTGCACCGCGCTCGTGCGCGGCACCGGCAGCGAGCTCAACGGCATCGCCGTCGCCGGTGGTTCGTCGCGCTTTGGACAAGCAATCAATCCGTCTGACAAGAACAACTTCAGCCCCCGTATTGGCATCGCCTGGGATCCGTTCATGAAGGGCAAAACGGTCGTTCGTGCAGGTTATGGGTTCTACTATGATCAAGTGCTCGTCGGCATCTTCGAGCAAAACGCCTTCGTCAATCCTCCCTACAACAATTCAGCCGTTTACAGCGGAACGGCGGTCTCCTTTAGTAACCCGAGCGGAGGTGCCCTCGGCAACTTACCGGTCCGCGCTCTGATCGCCAGCGCGCCTGACTTTGTGACGCCAGAGGTTCAGCAATGGTCTTTGGGCGTGCAGCACGAGGTATTCCGCAATGCCGTTGCCGATATCTCTTACGTCGGCACGAAAGGCGACCACTTAATCCGACCGGTGAACATCAACTACCCACAGCCGGCGGACGTGAACCGCGTCGGCATTGCTAACGCCAACACGGTGCGTCCGTACCTCGGCTATAGCACGATCAACATGCGCGAGACGAGCGCCATATCGCGTTACCACGGGTTGTTAGCGTCTTTTAACTATCGTTTCGGAAACGGCTTGAGCTTGACGACGAGCTACACCTTCAGCAAGAACATGACGGATGCTTCCAACGATCGTGACGCAGTTGATACGCCGCAGAACCCCCTCAACTACGCCTCGGAGTATGCCGAAGCTCGAACTTCTCGTCGGCATATCTTCTCGTCTAGTTACGTTTACGAACTCCCTTATTTTGGAAAGGATGGGAACCCGTTCAAGCGAGCAATTCTCGGTGGTTGGCAGATTTCAGGTATCACTGACATTAGTTCGGGCCTGCCCGTGCCGCGCGTGGTTACCAGCGCTAGCACGGTGGCTGCTACTACCGGGTTCTATCCGAACGTAGTCTCCGATCCTAATGGCGGCGTCGCCGGGACCATCGATCCGCTCACCGGGCTGCCCTTTATTTTCGACCCGGCTGCGTTTACGGTTCCACCGGTGGGCACTTTTGGAAATGCTCCGCGGGCTTTTGCCCGGTTCTTCGGGCGTAACCAGACGAACCTCTCCCTGATCAAGAATCTCTATTTTGATCGGGAGCAGAATATTCGGCTGCAACTACGTGCCGAAGCGTTCAACGTTTTGAACCACACTCAGTTCACGGGTGCGGGTGTGACGTTAGCCGTTCCCTCTACCGTGTTCGGCAGGCCGACAGGGGCGCGGTTGCCGCGTGAGTTTCAGTTCGGTGCGAAGCTCAACTTCTAGCATAGTTCTTCTCACCTGTTACACGACGTGCCCGCGAGGTTCCACTAAACTTCGCGGGCACCCGCTTATGTAAGCGAGTTACAATCAAAAGATGAATAATGGCCAGACGAGACCGATACTTCTCCGGGGTGCGCGATTGGTCCTTCCCCAGGGCGTCGTCGAAGGACAATCAGTTCTGATCGAGCGCGATCGCATCTCCCGGATAGATGACATCGATAGGGCTGCCAGTTTGGAGGCCACGTTAGATCTGGTTGGGCTCACGCTTTTGCCAGGCTTCGTTGACGTCCATATCCACGGGGCAGTGGGAGTCGATGCGATGGCAGCGACAGCTCAAGATCTCCACTTCGTTGCCCGTTTCCTCGCGCGTCAGGGCGTGACCTCCTGGCTGCCTACGCTCGTGCCGGCGCCGGATGACGACTACCTCCATGCCGTCGAGTCGATCGAGGTGTTGATGCGCGAGCAGGACACGCGGCCGGCGGCGGCTCGTGTGGTCGGCGTGCATTACGAAGGACCGTTTGTCAGCCAACAGCAGTGCGGCGCGTTGCGGGCGAAATTCTTTCGCACCTATGCACACCCTGCTGACCTCAATGACCTACCAATCCCGAAGGTGACCAGCGCTGTGCGAATGATGACTATGGCACCCGAGATTGAGGGGGGCGTGGATCTGATTCGCGAGTTGGACGGGCGCGGTTGGGTCGTTTCGCTGGGCCATACCCGCGCTCCGTTCGATCTCCTGGACCGGGCCTATGCTGCCGGCGCGCATCACATGACCCATTTCATGAACGCCATGATACCGCTCCATCACCGGGCCCCTGGCCCAATCGGCTGGGGCCTCTCCAAAGATGGTGTCACCTGCGACATCATCGCAGATGGGGTTCACCTCGACCCCTTGATTCTTTCCTTACTTCTTAAGGTAAAAACGCCGACCCGTTTGACCCTCATCAGCGACGCAATTGCTGCCGCAGGCAAAGGCGATGGCGAATACGAAATCTGGGGAGAAACAATCGCCGTCAAAGAAAGGCGCACCAGCAATGCCCGGGGAACCATAGCCGGGTCCGTCATAACCATGCTCGACGCGGCGCGAATGATGCACTTGCTCGGCGCAACTCAAGCTGATATCGCGCAGATGGCTGCCACTAACCCTGCACGTCTGCTGGACCTTGCCGAAAGTGGTTCCATTGAGGAAGGGAAGCGCGCTGATCTGGTTGCTCTGGATGACGCTGGAAATGTGCGTCTGACAATAATTGGTGGTCGCGTAGCTTATCAGGCCTAAAATTAGGTAGGGGCAGGGACCGATTTGAACCATCGCCGTGGCAAGTGGGGACTTCAGGGCAGCTTCTTTCGCAATCGTTCGCCTTCTGCCTCCCGCTTTTTCGCGTGCAGCGCCTGCGCTTTTTCCAGTTCCAGCTTACCCTCTTCTTTGGCACCTGCTCGTATGAGGGCCCGGCCAAGGTGGAAGTGGCCATCAGCAATTGAATCCTCGATCTTGACCGCGACCCGCAACTCTTCGATCCCACGCTCCAAATTACCCATTAGCATTAGTGCCCGGCCAAGCGCGAACCTGGTGTCGAACTCATTCGGGTAAGCCAACGCAGCTGTTTCCAAAAACGGCAGCGCCTTTTGCGCGTCTCCTCTAGTCAAATAGAGATCACCGAGCGTGAATTGCGCCCGCGGATCGTTTGGGTTGCGTCGCAACACCTCGGTAAGTTCTCGTTCCGCCTCGTCGTAGCGATAAAGCTTCCAATAGAGGTATCCAAGGCCGTAGCGCACCAGCGTCGAAGCCGGATCCAGGTCCACGGCCTTACGGTAAGCCTCGGTAGCCTCGGGTGTCCGGCCGGCGCCATCGAGAGCGTCCCCAAATTGGGCCCACAGTTGACTCGTGTCATGCGTAAGATCAAGTCGCCGGCGCAAAACCAGCACTGCCTCGGCGTAGCGACCTTGCCGCACGAAGCTTTGCGCTGCCAGTTCGAGTAGTCCCCCATCACCAGGCATCTGCGCCAGTAGTTGAGCAATCTCTCGCGTAGCCTCGCGAAATCTCTCACTTCCTATCAGGGCTGCTACCAGTGCGCGGCGAGCTCCTTCATTTGTGGGATTAATGCGAAGTGCTTTCTGGAGTGGAGGAATCGCGCCAGCAGACTGACCGGCTTTTACCAGCACGAGGCCAATGTTGAAGTATGGGCCGTCAAGTTTTGGGTCCAGGGTGATGGCACGGTTCCACGCTTTGACCGCCTCACCGCTCCTGTTCTGGCGGTTGAGAGCAACGCCCAGGTTTGTCCAGGCGCGAGCGTCAGCCGGAGCAAGTTTAATTGCTGCTCGCCACGCCTGCTCTGCCTTTGCCCAGTTGCCTTCCTTTTCGAACCTTTGCGCGGTCTCATAATATGAACGTACATTCTGAAGCTTCCGGTTACCGTCCTTCTCGTTCTGGGCGCAAAGCCCTGACGCAGTTAGAAGGACCAGAGCAACAACTGTCACTAACTTTTGCCACTTGCTGACGGCAAAGGCGTGCGAAGGAGAATATCGGAATAAACCCAAACCGCTGTGCAGACTTTGTGTCCTCCGTGTCTCCGTGGTGAACGTTGTTCTGATAAATTCACCACCGAAACTCACCGGACACTTAGGATCCACCGAGGACGACAAGTCCTGCTCTGCTGCAACAGACTCTGAAATGCCCATTCGCTTGAGGTTCGACCAATCAGTCACTAATTTTGCTCGAAGCCAGTCTCATAAATTCCGGCCCCGGCATACGCCTCATCCAGCAGTTCCACCGGGTGACAAACTGTTAGATCCATTCCTGCGAAAATCGCACCGGCGCCAATTTGCATTTGGCAGCCCGGATTTCCGGTCGCCAGTACAGTTGCTCCAGTCGTCCGGATATTTTGAAGCTTCTCGTCCAAAACACTGCGCGACAAATCGGGTTCGAGGAGGTTATAAATGCCTGCACCCCCGCAGCATCTTTCTGACCCCTCGAGCCGCGAGAAATCAAGGCCGGGAATTGAACCCATCATCTTCAGCGGGGCCTCGCCTGCATGTTGACCATAGAGCAAGTGACACGAAGCATCGTAAGTGACTTTTACTCCAGGCGAACTGGTTGCCGGTTCTCCTGTGGAGTGTTCGTCTACGCGCCGCTCAATGCTTTGGAGAGGCTCAATAGTTTCCAACTGTTGACTAACGTCGCGAACCCGCGCACTGAATTGAGCGGCGCGCCTAAAGGTTTCTTTCAAACATATTTCCTCGACACTTTCAATTTGGCTTTGAACGGTTTCTCCAATAATGGGTAAGACTCCTTCGGGTATTGTCATTGATACTAACGTGATAAGGCTCTACGATGAGCCGGCAGATCCTATTTTCAAGGCCCTGTTTAAATGGCTTGGGGAACGCGGGTCCTTGGTGGTTAGTCAAAAACTTGTCGTTGAGTATGGTGGTACTGGCAATCCTTTGTTAGCCGGCCTCATCAGCCAGCTTATTGCGAGAAAGAGATTTATCCGCGTACAGAAACACGAACTGGATTCATTTACAGCAGACAGACATTACAATTATCGTTGCAATCCCAAAGACAAATGGCATGCTCGTTTAGTTTTCATTTCACCTCGCAAGCTTCTTGTCTCTCTAGATAATAACTTCGTTGCTGACGTCAATGGCTTCAGAAAAGTGGACGGAATAAAGCCCAGAGCAAGTCGTCACCCACCGAAGGACTTTTACGAATAGCATGGACAGCCAAAAATGCACCGCCGGCACACTTCGGTCAAGCCACTGGCTCGGGAAACGCTCATGATCGATTTGAAATACTCTCTCGTTATCGAGGCTACTGAAGATCCGAATTTCTTTGGTTTCTACTCTCCCGAGCTGGAAGGGTTCACTGGCATAGGACACTCCATTGAAGACTGTCTGTATAAAGCGCGATGGGGTATGGAGGAGCACCTTGGCCTGCTTCGAGAGCAGAACCTCCCGCTACCAAGAACGAACCCAAATCCTAAAGTCGTAGTACAAAACACCGAGCTGGTCGCACCGGCCGCCTAGTAATCAATTGCCTCGTTCACAACTCACTTCTACGCTTGCAGCCGAAGAACAAAAGCTCCTCGCCTGCATTCATTGCGGTTTGTGTCTGGAAGCGTGTCCTACTTACGTCGCCACTGGTGACGAAAACGACGGACCGCGCGGGCGCCTTTATCTAATGCGCGCGGTTGGTGAAGGCCGGCTCGCGAGCGACTCCCCGGCTTTCGAGCGACATATCGACCGATGTCTCGGTTGCCGTGCTTGCGAGCAGGTTTGTCCGGCCGGCGTTGAGTATGGACAGCTTTTGGAAGCCGCGCGCGGCGAACTGTTTACTTCCGGGAAGACCCGCGGCTTCAGTTATGGATTACTTCGTTTGGTACTCAGGCACGTGTGGTTGCATCCGGCGCGTTTGAAAATTGCGTTTGGCATGGCGCGAATGTTTCGCGATGCGGGACTTGCACGCCTACTGCTCAAGACTCGAATCGCGGGAGTCCTTTCGAGTCAATTCGCATTCGGTCTGGCGTTGCTGGCTAGCTCGGCTCCGAAGTTGGTGAGAACCCCGTATCAAGCTAATCAGAACCAGATTGTGGGAATGGCGTCAGCCGCTGACGGACCACGGGACCAGACCTGGCTCTTCACTGGCTGCGTCGGCGCGGGGCTTTTCGCGCGAGTGAACCACGCCACTCGTCGCGTGCTCGCAGCTAACGGCTTTAAGATTGAGATTCCAACTCAGCAGGTTTGCTGTGGAGCTTTGCATGCTCACGCTGGCGACCTGGAAGGCGCTCGCATTCTCGCGCGCAGAAACATAGAGGCCTTCGCCGGAGATGACCAGTCTCCAATAATTACGAACGCCGGCGGTTGTGGAGCGATGCTCCGATCTTATGGGCATCTGCTGACGGACGACGAAGTGTTTGCGAAACAGGCCGCTCAATTCAGTGCGCGGGTTCGCGACGTTAGTCAACAGTTGGAAA
>JANNJZ010000115.1:0-1550 GCA_031396065.1 Pyrinomonadaceae bacterium
CCTGCGCTCCCAGCTTAGGCTCCCAGCTGCGCTCCAGATAACTTTCTCAGGCCGCGTCTTATCGATCAAATGTCGTTTCCAATTCCCGAAAAAGTTGTAGCTCTGTCGAAGGCTGTTCGCGACGCAGGTGGGCGAGCATTGCTGGTCGGTGGTTGTGTGCGTGACACTTTGATGGAGGTGGAGCCAAAGGATTGGGACCTGGAGATCTATGGCGTTGACCCAGTCAGTCTCCGAGCAATCCTCGACCAGTTTGGTCCCGTCAACGTCGTTGGCGAAGCATTTACCGTTTACAAATTGGGTCTCGACCTTGACGTTTCGCTGCCGCGCCGCGAAAGGAAGTCCGGTCGCGGTCATCGCGCCTTTGTCATCGAAGGCGATCCTTCAATGTCCGTCCAGGATGCCTCCCGTCGCCGCGACCTCACCATCAATGCAATTCTGCAAGATCCCCTGACCGGCGAAATCATCGATCCTTTTGACGGACAGACAGACATTCAAGCGAAAGTTCTCAAAGCGGTTTCGGCCGATACCTTTTCGGAAGACAGTCTGCGGGTTTTGCGAGCGGCGCAACTTGCCGCTCGGTTTGAGTTTGATATTGACGATGAAACAGTTGCCCTTTGCCGGGCGATTGACCTCGGCGATCTTCCGGCGGAACGAGTTTGGGGCGAGATGGAAAAGCTTTTGCTGGGCGCTCGCCGGCCTTTCGTTGGGCTGGGTTGGTTGCGCAAGTTGGGAGCAGTCGAACAACTATTTCCGGAGATTGCTGCCATGATTGACGTTCCGCAGGATAGTGAGTGGCACCCGGAAGGCGATGTCTTTGTTCATACTCAACTCGTTGCCGATCGCGCGCGCGAGTTAATCGACGACTTGCCTTACCCGAAGCAGGTGACCGTTATGCTGGCGGCGGTGGCTCACGATTTTGGCAAGCCCGCAACGACTGAGTTTATTGACGGCCGCCTGCGCTCGCGTGGACATGAAGAGGCGGGGGTCGAGCCAACCAATCGATTTCTTGATCGTCTCAGCATTCATACGCTTGATGGCTTTGATGTTCGCGGACAGGTGATTGCCCTGGTGCGCGATCACTTGAAACCGGGCGAGTTTTTCAAGAAGCAGGATCAAGTTGGCGACGGTGCTTTTCGCCGCCTGGCACGGAAGTGTGAACTGGACTTGCTCTATCGAGTTGCCAGGGCTGACTCGCTCGGCCGCAACGCCGAATGGGTACCTCGTGAGCTATGGTATGGCGCCGAAGCGCAGGAATGGTTTATTCAGCGGGCGCGAGAGTTGGCGGTCGAGAAGTCGGCACCCGCGCCAATTCTGTTAGGCCGGCATTTGCTGGAGCTAGGTCTGGAACCTGGGCCACAGATGGGAGAAGTGACGAAGGCGGTTTACGAAATGCAACTCGATGGGCGGGTACGCACACTTGATGATGCAAAAACTATGGCTAAGAGGATACTATCCGCAGATTCCGCCGATTACATAGCGCGGCTTAGGCCGCAACCAAAATAAGAACGCTCCATGACTCAGAATCTGGCATGATCGTTTGAAGCAACAGA
>JANNJZ010000130.1:0-1863 GCA_031396065.1 Pyrinomonadaceae bacterium
CCGGCGCTGGCAGTGCGCACTGGAGCCCGCCAAATCGCAATTGGCAATTGGCAATGTTACTTTCTCTGTACCTGGTTCTTGAAAATTCCTTCAATCACTTCCGGATAGGCTTTGTCCCAGCCACCAAAGTAGTCAATCGTAAAGGGCATTCCTATGTGAGCAAGCTCCTTATTTTCCAGGTTCAAGTTTTCAAAAGCAATTGAACGGAAGTGATATTTCACGAAAGCTCGCTGTGCTTCCTCACTCGAAAGATATTGAATAAAAGCGTCGACTGCCGGCCGCTTGGCCGTAGAGACGTTGCGGTCCACTACCACCGCCGGATGCTCACTAAAGATGGTCGATGCTGGAACCACAATTTCCACCGGCGTCTTTTTGCCTTCTTTCATCAACAAGCCTTCGAGCTCATAAGTAATCAGGGCGTCACCGAAGCCGGTCTCAAACTGTGTGCGCGCCTCGCGGGCCGAGCCGGGGGTTGAGATTACGTTTTTCCAGACAGCTCGCAGCGTCTGCAAGGCGCGAGCTTGATCCGGTTCGCCTGACTGCTTTTCCGACTTCAAAAGTTCTGAGCCATAGATCGCCAGCACCGACCACTGAGCGCCGCCCGAGCTGATCGGATCAGGATGAATCAACTTCACTCCGGGCTTGGCCAGATCTGCAAAGTCGTGAATGCCTTTGGGATTACCCTGTCGCACCAGGATAACAAAGGGAGTCTTGTTGATGATTCCTTTGTTTGGCTGGGCGCGCCAGTGAGAGGTAACGAATCCACCTTGCTTGAGCCTATCCGCATCGCGTTCGATTGAAAGGATTGCGATGTCAGCTTTGACACCCTGGATAATCTGGTTGGTAATAGTTTCCGAGCCAGCGAACGACGATGTGAAATTGACGTCGGTGCCGTGTTCGCTCTTCCACTTAGCAGCGAAGCCGGGATAAACACCTTTCTCGAGCGCCTCTTTCATGATCGAAAATCCATATACCGTCAAATTGATGCCGCCGCCGGTTTCGGAAGCCGGTTTTGGCAAACAACTACCGCACAGCAAAGTGATCCCCGAGAGGGCGAAACCCATCGCCAACGCTATTTTGAATGTACGCTTCCTCAATAAGGCACGAAGCCTCTCAAACTTCGTCGAGACCTAAGGACGGGCACGACGGCGTTCAGTTGCGGGGGTAGTGGTCTATACCATACCTTTGCCTTCTCTGGAAAGATCAAAGAGGGTCGGGTTATGATGCCGGCCGGTCGTTTCATTTCGGCGGGCGGAGACTTTAAGCACCAGATGTCCACTATAAGAACGGTTGTGGTTGTTTGCTTGTTACTTATCTCACCAAGTTGCCATCCTCAGTGGTCAAAAAACAATCCAGGCCACTCCGAATTAGTTGTTGCCGCCGCTGCTAACCTTACCGACGCCTTCGCAGAAATTGGCGCACGGTTTACCACTGAAACTGGGATCCGGGTTGTCTTCAGCTTCGGCGCCACCGCTGATCTCGCCAGGCAGATAGAAAATGGCGCCCCTTTCGATTTGTTCGCGGCGGCCGACACCGCTCATGTGGACCTGCTTGAGCGTAATGGACTCATTACGCCCGGAAGCCGAGCACTTTACGCACGGGGACGACTTGTAATGTGGTTACCCCCCGGCAGCATTCTCAAAGCGGGGCGCATTGAAGACTTAGCTGACAAAGCGTTTGAGCGAATCGCCATCGCAAAGCCAGATATTGCTCCTTACGGACAGGCAACAGTTGAAAGTCTTCGTGCGCTGGGCATTTGGAGCCAGATCGAACCGAAGGTCATTTACGGACAGAGTGTTTCTCAGGCAAAGCAATACGCTGCGACTGGCAATGCGGAGGTTGCGTTCATTCCCCTGGCGCTGG
>JANNJZ010000161.1:0-22115 GCA_031396065.1 Pyrinomonadaceae bacterium
TGACTTATGAAATTCTTGTTCTCATTCTTCGTCGGTCCTCAACTTTTCCAAAACTGAAAAGTCTTCGAGGGTCGTGACATCGCCCGCGATCGTCCCGCTAGTGGCGATCTCACGTAATAGCCGCCGCATGATTTTCCCTGAGCGGGTTTTCGGAAGCACGTCCGAAAACCGAATCTCATCTGGCCGTGCCAGCGCTCCGATTTCTTTCGTGACGTGGGCGCGCAACTCAGCGTTCAGCTGCACCGATGGCTGGTGCGAGCCCTCGAGCGTTACGAATGCCACGATCGCGGATCCCTTCAGTTCATCGGGACGAGCAACCACGGCCGCTTCGGCTACGGCTTCGTGGGATACGAGGGCGCTTTCCACCTCCGCTGTCCCCAACCGATGACCGCTGACGTTGATCACGTCGTCTATGCGCCCCATGATCCAGAAATAGCCGTCCTGGTCGCGCCGCGCTCCGTCTCCCGCAAAGTAGATATTTTCAATCTGCGACCAGTATTGCTCGCGGTAGCGTTCATCATCGCCCCAAATAGTTCGCAGCATGGAAGGCCATGGCCGGGTTATTACCAGGTAGCCTCCTTCATTTGGCCCAACTGGTTTACCCTCTCGCGTCATCACGTCGACTTCGATCCCAGGAAAGGGTTTGGTAGCAGAACCTGGTTTTGTCGGAGTGGCGCCGGGGATAGGTGAGATCATGATGGCGCCAGTTTCGGTCTGCCACCACGTGTCAACGATTGGACAAAGCCCGCGCCCGATGATCTTGTGATACCACATCCAGGCTTCCGGATTGATGGGTTCGCCCACGGTGCCAAGCAAACGCAGACTCGAAAGGTCGTGCTTCAAGGGCCATTGCTCGCCCCACTTGATGAAGGCCCGAATCGCGGTCGGGGCAGTGTAAAAGATATTAACTCGGTGACGCTCGATGATGTCCCAAAAGCGATTCGCCTCGGGATGGTTTGGCGCGCCTTCATACATCAACACGGTGGCGCCGTTAGATAGTGGCCCATAGACCACGTAGCTGTGGCCCGTCACCCAGCCAATGTCGGCGGTGCACCAGTAAACGTCTTCATCTTTGAGGTCAAAGACCCACTTGGTGGTGAGATGAGCCTGCAACAGGTAGCCCGCGGTAGTGTGTAGAATGCCCTTTGGCTTTCCGGTGGTTCCCGAGGTGTACAGGATGTAGAGCGGGTGCTCACTGTCTAATTCCATCGCCGGGCAGTTGGCGTTTTCAATTGCCATCAACTCGTGCCACCAGTGGTCACGGCCGGCTTCCATGTGAATTGGCCCGTCGCTGCGGCGCACAACGATGCAGGATTTAACCGATGGAGTCGCTTTCAAAGCTTCGTCGACCGCAGGTTTTAGTTTAACTTCCTTGCCACGGCGCCAACCGCCATCAGCTGTTACCACCACCTTGCAGGCGGCATCGTTAATTCGATCGATGAGTGCCGCGCTCGAGAAGCCGCCAAAGATCACGGAGTGGGTCGCGCCAATACGCGCGCACGCAAGCATTGCGATCGCCAGCTCGGGGATGAGTGGCATATAGAGCGCCACTCGGTCACCCTTGGCCACGCCGGAACGCTTCAGGACGTTGCTGAATTTGCAGACTTCGGAGTGAAGTTGCTGATAAGTGAGCGTTCGTTGATCCCCGGGCTCTCCCTCCCAGATTAGTGCCGCCTTATTGCGTCGCCAGGTTTGCAGGTGGCGGTCGAGGCAGTTGTACGAAATATTGATCTTGCCGCCCACAAACCACTGGGCATGGGGCGGCTCCCACTTCAGGACCGTATCCCATCTCTTGAACCAATGGAGTTCTTCGGCCATTCGTGCCCAGAAAGCTTCCGGATCAGCGCTCGCTTCGGTTCGCAAAGCTTCGAGCTCCTCCATCGATTTGATGTGGGCCCGCTCAGAAAAAGCCGGCGGCGGCGGGAAGACCCGGTCCTCGTGTTGCAGTGATTCGATGTTCGTAGTGGTTGGTGACATACGTAGGCTAGAATCTCGTTACTGCGCTTCGGTTTTAGGTGCCTGTGTTTATCACAGATTAGCTTGACGCGCCAACACTCTGCTTGCAGGATGAAGGTGATTTGCAATGAGACAGGCAGGCGACCTCGATATGGGCTACGCGAGAGGGGTCAAGACGAAGCGCGAGAGATTGAAGCTCTTGACTACGCGGAAGCAACTATCGGAGACGTAAGCGATGACGTGAGTCTGTCGCGAAGCTTTGGGTCTTTCGCACCGAGGCATCCCAGGATATGACAAAGCATCGCAGGAAAATGAACCTCAACGTCGGCACCAGTGGCTACAGTTACAAAGAATGGAAAGGCAGTTTCTATCCGGAAAAGATTCCGGCTAAAGAGATGCTTCGTTTCTACGCTGAGCGACTAAGCACGGTGGAGATCAATGCCACCTTCTATCGCATGCCGCAACCGAGCATGCTGGAAAACTGGAAGGAGCAGGTGCCGGAAACCTTTCGCTTTTCGCTCAAGGCTTCACAACGCATCACGCATTTCAAGAGACTGAACGAGACCGACCAGGAAACTAAATACTTTCTTGAGACGACGGCTGTGCTGGGAGAGCAGTTGGGAGTTGTACTGGTTCAACTCCCGCCAAATATGAAGAAGGACCTGCCGCGTCTCGAACAGTTTCTGACGCTACTGCCCGAGACGCCTCGAACCGCTTTCGAGTTTCGCCACCCCACCTGGTTTGATGACGACGTCCTCGAACTACTGCGCGGCCAAAACCGTGCGCTCGTCATTTCAGACACTGACGACATGCCCGCAACGCACATCGACAAGACTGCGGACTGGGGCTACCTGCGACTGCGTCGGGTCAACTATTCCGAAGAAACACTTATCGATTGGATCGAACGGATTCGCGCCCAGGATTGGAAAGACACGTTCGTCTTTTTCAAGCACGAAGACGAAGGGACCGGCCCAAAGCTGGCGGCGCAGTTCTTGAGATTAGCCAGAGCACAATATCCTTAGATCCTTTAGCGCGACTAAAAGCTAAAGCATCTGCAGGCGACTTCGAATGGCTCCTTCATCAGTGTGGTCGTATTGGCAATAGATTAGGTCGGTGCTATTATTTCTCAACTCAAAATTACCAGCGCTCACAGAACGGAGGGTCAACGATGCTTCCACCAAATCTCGCTCAGCTAAAACGAATGCTTGATCAGAAGGGTTATGACAAGAGAACCTCTGGTGAAGACCGATTGCTGGAAGAACTCGATATATTAGACAAGGATCCTGAGGTTGAAAGATCCATCAAGAGTGTCAGGTTTAGCGAGACTAGAATTACCGCCGGACCCGGTGCCTGTCCGTGTTGCCAGCGATAATCCTCATGGCCGGTGCGTTCATAATCTCTCAAGATGCGGGCAATAAGCGGGACATTCGTTTTCAATTGTGTGAGAACGTGTCTCCGGTACCGAAGGATCAGCAGAATCTAAAGGCCGACATCGAAAGCGCCCTCACGGTAATGCAACTTCTATTCAAGGAAAAAGAATTCGACAACTACTTCCGACCCTTACTTTCGCTCGCGCAAGCAGGTCTCGCAGGCGAACACGCCGACCCCGAAGTAGCGTCAGGCGCTTTGGCGGCATTAAAGAACGAAATCACCGCGCGAGAAGCGGGAAAAATAAAGAATCGGTACATGAGGGATCTGGGTAAGCAGGCCGCTTATCTCGGTGGTCCTGCATTGTTAGTCGCCGTTGCAATGCATGTCTACATCTTCTTAACGAAACGAACTGACTGGCCAAATTTTGTGGTCCTGATCAACTTTTTATTCCTATGGTCGGGGTGTATGGCTGGTGTTTGGCTATCTTTCGGAGCACGGAAGACAATCCTTAGATTCGAAGATTTACATATTCCGGAAGAGGATCGATTAGAACCGAAGGTGCGACTGGTTTTTGCTGGACTACTCACGCTGATTGTGGCACTACTCTTTTCGTTAAAGGCTGTCGTGGTAAATTTAGGATCGATCTCTTCGGATCAAATTAACACCAGCATAAAAATGGCTCTACTCGTGGGTGCATTGGGCGGATTCAGCGAGAAAGCACTATCGTCGGCCGTGGCGAAGCAGGCTTCGCACTTTCTGCACTTTGGAAAGTAAATCCCATCTCGTGAACATCGGAGTCTTTTTCAAGCACGAAGACGAAGGGACCGGCCCAAAGCTGGCGGTGCAGTTTCTCCAGCTGGCAGGGAAATGAAAAGGGACGCGAAGGCGTCCCTGGTTTGTAACTCAAACTGCTAATTCGTCATAAAGCAAACTGTTAGTTTGCGACGACTCGGTGGCTTTCAAGCCAGCCACCACCGTCACATTCGCAAACTAACAGTTTGCTTTACGACTTTCGCTATTAGAAGTTTCCGCTGCACTCCGGGTGGCCACAATCGCAGTCAAGTTCGATCGTGTCGCCAGTGCCTTCGCATGATGCGCTGCAGTATTTGCCGTCCGGCTGCGGCGGACAACTGCATACCGGGTTCTTACAAGTTTCGTCTGCCATGATTCCCTCCTGCACCTATTCTTTCAAAGTTGGGCGCATAGAGTAGCACATATTGCGAGCATGACTCAGGCCCATTCGCCGATATTTTCGAAGGCGGTTGTGGGCGTGCGACTAGATGCTGCCGGCGAATTCTATTGCTCTTCCTTCACCTGCGTGACTGTTTCCACCGCTCCTTTTGATTTCAAGAATCTGATTACTGCTTTGTGTTCACCCTCGGTTGCGAACGCCAGGGCATCTTGATGCTTCGTGTCCGCCGCCGCCAGATTGGCCCCTGCAACAATCAGCGTTCGCACGATGTTTACGTGACCTTCCGAAGCGGCGAGCATCAGGGCCGTCCGTCCGTTTTTGTCTTTGGTATCAACCTCGGCGCCGGCATCAAGCAGCGCCTTTACCGCTTCCTGATTATCGGAGCTCGCGGCTGTCATCAGGGCGGTGCTTCCACTTTTGTCTTTCAGGTTAACTTTCGCCCCACCGTTGATTAGATCCCAGATCAGGTCGCTGGTTGCGTCGTCGTCCAGCATCATCAGCACGGTTTCGCCCCCCCTCGTTTTTCGCGTTTACAGCTGCCCCAGCGGAGAGTAGAAGTTGGACCATCTCACGATTAGCGTTCTTGACGGCGTGCTCCAGGGCAGTGGTACCGCTACGCTTATCGCGCAGGTTAACGTCCATACCCGCAATCATGGAGGTGAGGGTTTCCAGGTCGTCTTCCTGCGCCGCTCTGACAAAAGGATGTTCGGGAGCGACAAATGCGACTGCTCCGCCGCCCACGAACCGCTCAATTTCAGTCGAAGACTCAGCGTCTGCGGTTTCTTCGATCTTCGCGATGGATAAAGTGTGGTCTATGCGCGCCTCGCCGTTCGGGCGCAGATAAATTCCGCTCACATCGGCCGCAGCAAATCCGGGGGCGTCGATTCTGAGTTTGTAGGAACCTTCCTGCAGGTTGTCGATCTTGAATTGCCCGTCGAAACCGGTGCTGGCATAAAGGGCAAGCCGCAATTCTGTATTCGAGAGGAAGATGGTGGCGCCCGCAATGACGGCGCCATTCTGGTCTGTGATGGTGCCCACAATGCTTGACCGCGAAGTCCAGCGAAGGTTTGGTTGCGTAACCGAGGGCGCGGTCGCATCAGGTGGTTGAGAACCTGATGAACTCTGAGCGACCGCACTGGTGATACTCAAACTGGCACTAAAGGCGCCGGCAGCAATTCGGGATACGCGCCTGTGGATGCGATGGAGTTTTTGCCGCACTGGTAGAGTCAGCGGCCTGCCTGCCGGGTCGTAGTGATAACGAACGCAGAGGCGGCCATTCGAGCGAGCCACCAGTCGCTGTGCTTCATTCCGGGTCATTAGCGAAAGATTGTGCACTTCGAGACTGCAGTGTTCGCAGAAACGGACCTGTTCATTGCCGATCATAGAGTCCCAATCAGCAGTGCAAGGGGAAGGAATGGTCATGTTGTTTAGAAAAGTCTTGGGTGCCATTGGTAGGTCTCCTTATCAAAGTTGCAAATTGATCGGAGAGCCCGGGGAGAGGCTCAAGCGCGACTGAACAGACTTAGACAAACAGCCCGAAAAGAAGTTCCGGACTCAGACAGTTGGATATGCTGACGAAAGCTAATCGTTGACCTGGGGAGGAGCCGGCGGATTTGGCGTTGAGATGCGCCACCGTTAGCGGGAGGTTGTAAAGATTTTCATATTCGCTACGAGATTTTGGACGAAAAGCAAACTGCTGGTATGCGGGTTTCCAGGCTGGTCCAAGGCAGAGTGGGGACGCCCATCACAAAGTAACTCTTGGATTACCTATGAAGAGCCGCGGCGATTTCAGCCGCCACCCGCGCGTTGTTCTCCAGCAGAGCGATGTTGGTAAGGAGCGTTTTGCCTTGGCTCGCCTGCGACATTTGTGAAAGCAGGAAGGGTGTTAGTTCGCGTCCTCCTACGTGTTCCTGTTCTGCTTCGTTCAGGGCAGCACTCAATGCGGCATCAAGTTCCGCGGCCGGAATCTCAAACTCCTCTGCTACCGGCACGGTTACCAATAAAGCTCTGGCAATCTCCAGTGCCCGCTGCGCGCGGAAGATATCAACTATCTCCTCAGGTGAATTAACCCTGAGATCCACAGGCAATCCACTTCGCCGAGAATAGAACGCCGGCATTTCGTCGCAACCATAGCCGACCACCGTGACGCCGTAAGTTTCCAACCACTCGCGAGTGGCCGGAAGATCGAGAACGATCTTAGCGCCCGAACAGACAACAATGATTGGAGTAGATGCGAGCGCCGGTAAGTCTCCGGAGATATCGGGCAAGAGACCTCGGTGAACGCCGCCAATCCCGCCGGTGGCGAAGACGCTGATGCCCGCTCGCTGAGCAATCCAGCTCGTGGAAGCGACGGTGGTCGCCCCATTCCAGTTTTGTGCAATGGCGATGGGGAGGTCGCGGATGCTGACCTTCTTGATCTGCTCACTGTCTGCAATGAATCTAATCTGCTCATCGGTGAGCCCGGCATGGAATCTCCCGTTGAGGATGGCGATGGTTGCGGGAACTGCGCCGGCCTCTCTGACAATCTGTTCCAGGCGTCGCGCCGTTTCGATATTCTGCGGGCGGGGCAGGCCGTGAGCGATGACGGTTGATTCAAGTGCGACGATTGGGTTGTTGGCCGCAAGAGCCGCTTCAACTGCTGGGCTGTAACTGAAGAGGTTGGGGGTTGGCATTTTTCGATGCGACACTTTTGGTCTTTCGTCTTTGGCCTTTGCGGCTGTGCCGCCATCCGTGCGGAAAGGCTCTGCCTTTCCGTCGACCTTCTACATTCTTGAGGCTGCGCCTCCAACCGGAACCGGAGGCACAGCCTCGTAATCAAAACCTAACCCGGAAAGGCAGAGCCTTTCCGCACGGATGGCGGCAAAGCCGCTGGTTAACAATAGTCTGTTTCACGCTGGTGGAGAGCCCGCTCGTCCTTAAAGGCATTTAGTTTACCGGATAGTGAAATAATCTCGGGGTCAGGAAGGCGGGCTTCCACCCCAGCGGGGCTGCCCCGCCGGGGACCCCGGGCTTGCCCCCGCTCCTTTGAGGCTCAGTGTAAAAGTTGTGGCGCCATCCACCTTCTCCCAAGAGATCGCAGCATCGATCAGGCTGGCCCGCGCACGCATGTTGGCAAGACCTCTCCCCTGCAGAGTCTTCTGACTCACGGGATCAAAATCCCGGCCGTTGTCTTTTAGTTGTAACAGAAAATCTCCTTCCGGAGACGCCTCGACTGTCATCTTCACCTGAGTTGCGCCGGCATGTCTCCAAATATTGCTCACCGCCTCCTGGACGATGCGGTAAATCTGCATTTGCACGTTTGCCGAAAGCTGCGTGTGTTCCTCAATAGACTCATCACAATCAAATTCATACTCAAATCTTTTCTCGCCGGGTGCATCAGAGACGGCATGCGACAGTGCAAACTCCAACGCTGCGGCGAAGCCCACATTCTGCAGCACCGAAGGACTCAAGTCTTCGCAGATGCGTCGTACTTCCTGCGAGATCGATTCTATCTCTGTACGCATAGCCGCCGGCTCTATTCGCTTGGCGCCAGTTGAGTCGCCGCTGGCCGGCAATTGATCGCTTAACAGCATCAGGTGACGGAGATCGGCGAGCGTTTGATCGTGAAGGTCGCGTGCGATCCGGCGCCGCTCGCGTTCAGCTTCATTGGCCAGATTGAGGCGCGCGTCGGCCAACTCCCGGTTAGCGACGAAAAGTGCCGCGCTGGTCCGGGTAATTCGGCGCCTTTCCAGAATTGCCCAGAGCAGCGCCAACAACGCCAGGGCCAACAGAATAGCCAGCGCTGTGGAGGTCCACGGAAAAGGCGCTTTGGCAATGCTTAACTCGAACGACAAAGGATCCGAGGCAACCAGATCTTTGCTAAAGGCGCGAGCCGTAACCCGATACTTGCCCGGTGTGAGTCCCTCCATCGTAAACTGTGATTCTCGCGATAACTTCTGCCTGATTACTTTGCCATTCCCGTCAACGAGCGTGAACGCATATTGAAATTGCTCGGGAAACGAGCGACTGCTAATTGCGCCCACATCCAGGAGCAAACTATTCTGCGGGTATTCCAGGCTGAGTCCGCTTACGAGTTCCGCCGGAGAATGCACCCTCTTGCTGATAACGCGAGTTGCGTAGAGGGTTGGGGTAGTTCGACCTGGTCGATACCGAACCACGCCGCGGCTCGTGCCAATCAAAATTGACTGGTCTCCCTCAGCGGTAGACTGAGCGCGAACGGCGAAAACATTTTGCGAGGGGAGCCCCTGCTCCGCATCGAGTTGGGAGATGATGAGACCGGGTGGGCCAAGCTGATCGTCAAGTCTGATCTTCAGGAGACCGTTTCCGGTGGTTCCACACCACAACTCGTTTTGTTTGCTGTCAGGATCTCGCGTCAGGAAGCGAGCCTCGAAGCCGGGCGCAGCGAGCGTGCAATCGCTTCCACTCTTACAAGTAAAAACTCCCCGATTGGTGGCAAACCACAACGTTTTATCGGTCGTAGTTTGCATCGATCGCACGGTGGTGCCCTTAAGTTTGGCAAACGCCGGATCAGCTCTTACTTCCGCGCCATCGTAGCGGAACACTCCATCAGTGGCAGTGCCGATTAATAACCGTTGGTCGCCGTCGGCAAAAAGGCTGATGACATCTCTGGGGATGGTTGAGTTAGCGCTCCAGATATTCGTGAGGCGGTTTGCTTCAAACTTTTCCACGCCGCGGCCGTAACTGGCGATGTAAATAGCACCGCGAAACTCAGCGATGGACCGAATGCTGCCCACGCCATCGATGCTGCCGGCGCTCGCTTCAAGTCTGGTAAAGCTTTGAGGTTCGATTCGCGTTTCGCGGGTGAGCGTTGGTCCCACATAGAAACCGCCGGCGGTCCCAACCAACAGTCGCCCGGAGTTGTCCTCGCCGAGATCGTAAATGATGTTGCCTCCCAGCCCGGCAACCGAGTTCCAGGCCGAAGACTTTTCGTTGTAAACAAAAAGTCCGCGATTGGTTCCAGCTAGTTCATGACCAGTGGAGGTTTGGTAGAAAGTGCGAACGAAGTTGCTTTCCGAACTGTCGCCCACCGATTCAACCCGGGCTGAGTTTGGATCGTAACGACAAACGCCGCGGTCGGTCCCAAACCAGATCACTCCTTCGCGATCCTCGAAGATTGCGGAGATATGGTCCGAACGGAGGCCACCACCGGTGCCATCGAAGGTCAGACGCTGCACCTTCTTTTGATCGGAATAGATGAAGACGCCGTAGCCGTCGGTGGCAACCCACACTTCGGATCCGATGTTCCGGATGGCCGTCACGGTGCCGGTCTTCATTTCATTGCGAGCCAAATTGGAGAAACTCGTGCCAGTCAATAATCCTGGATCGTCTTTCCTGACGCGTGCGCCCACCCAGAGTTTGCCGCTTTCATCAGCATTCAACGCGCGCACGAAGAACGTGCTGGGACGGATTTCCATTTCACGCGCCAGGCCGTCCCGTATCGCAAGTACTCCACGACTTAGTGAACCGGCAAAGAGGTTATTGTTAAATATCAAGAGGCTGGTGAGCGCTAAGGGGCCAGGGTGTTCCCGATCGGCGCTTTCCAGAGACTGGGTGAGCAGAGGTTGAGTGTGCCGTGAACCGTCTGCTTCGATGCGACACTCAAACACATTTCCCTGCTCGGTTGCCATGAGGACGCGTCCACGCTCTGGGGTGATAATGGCCGTTATCGAGTTACCGCCGATTTCCGATATCACTTCGAAACGACCGGTTACCATTCTCGCCGCCCCGGTTTCTGAGCCGATCCAAAGCGCGCCGTCCTGATCGCGTTGCAACGCGAGGATTCGACCAGGCGGCAAACCAGTTTCGGTCATCGTCTGCGTCCTGCGCCCATCGAACTTCGCCAGGCCCGCTTCCGTGCCAAACCACATAACGCCATCCTGGCCCTGCGCAATCGCGTGCACCCGATCGGACGGCAGGCCGTGGAAGAGGGTGACGGCGCCCCACTGGTGCAGCCCGGTAACAGGGGTTGGAGAAGGAGAAGGAGAAGGCGATGGCGACGGAGAAGGAGATGGAGACGGACTCGGGGATGGCTCGGCAACCTGCGAAGAGGCAGGAGCAGGAAGCAGGAGCAGGAAAAGACAGAAAGCAGCGGCCAGTAGACACAGGCCAACACATACAGTGCGCAATCCACCGAGCGCTAAGTAATGCCTTCGAGGGTCCCCAAGCTTCATCCTGTGTTTTTGAGGTAAATCATTCGGGCGCGGCTAGTGTCAGACCGGTGATTCTGTTTCGTCGATTCAGACTAACCACAAGAGAATACTCCTCCCGGCGCCATTGAATAATTACGTCATGGATTCTCGATTCAGGAATATTCCGTACCTTGAAACGCTGGCCGTAGATTCGCACGAGATCTTTCAGAGGATCGCCCAATCTTAAGCCTGCGGCCGTCCCCGCGATCTTGCCTCGTCTCCCAAGACCCGCTATTTCGACGAGACCAATGTACTCAAGACCTGACACTCGGTGAATAACGACCTTAAGATTCACGCCACGCTTGCGCCAGTAGTAATCATAGCTATTCGCAATCTTTGGATTATCTTGCTCCCAGGCTTTAACGGTTCTGGGCTGTCCATATAGCCTGATGATGTCAGCTAGTTTGAAGCGACTAAGATCCACTCCCGCCAATCGTTTCTCTGGCTGCCCTCGTGCTTGGAAAGTTTCAGGCAGATGATCGGCGTGAGCAATCGAGTCGAAACTGATCAGTCCCAGGATCGCTGCTAATAGGAATCGGACGATCATCGTTTAGGCCGGGCGGCGTCCTTTTTCTGTTCGTCTAAGAAGCGCTTACGGTCGCGTTCGAGCCATCCTTCCAATTCCTCGGAGGCTTTTTCCAGTTCATCATTATTCAGCAGGCCGCGTCGCAGCGCTTCGAAGAAGGCCCTGGTGCGTACGTTATACGCTAGTTTTTCGTAAGCCTCATGCTCGGTGCCTTCTGACATCGAGATGAAAAGCTTCTCGTAAAGTGTCGCCAGCCGACTCTCCACGCCCCGCAGAGACAGACTGCATTTCCTGGCAATGGCCCAGTTTGAGAGGCCCAGGGCGAGATAGTAAAGCGCTTCTGATTCAAACTCAGTCAGCAGCGGTCGCTTGAAGGAATCCTTGAACGCCGGATCGATCATGTCGGCGCCGTCTTCAAGCACGGCGGCGACGAAGCGCAGAAACCGCGACTCAGGATTGTTTTTGTGAATAAACCCGTAAGCGGGCGGCGGATCAACTGACTTCACGATCTTGCGAATCTCGTTGATGTAGATCTCGTGTGGAAACTGGGTCCAGAAGATGATCCGCGCGGAAGGGAAGTCACGCCAAATAGCGCGCGCGGCTTTGACACCGGAAAGCTTCGGCATCTGGATGTCGAGAATGCAGACGTTCGGCTTGTGCTCCAGTGCCAGCTTCACCGTCTCTTCGCCGTCAGCGGCCTCAACTACGGGTGCGTACGAAGGAAATTCCTTTTCCAGAATCTCGCGCAGGTAGTGGCGTTGGGCCACGTTGTCTTCGGCAATTAGGATAGACATCGCGCTGATAATAGCTCGAAAGCAGTGCCGCTCGTAATGTGGCTCGCCACAGTTGCGATCAAGGCTTGGCCGCCTGGTTAGGGAGATCGAGCGGTCTGGTTGGCTATGCGGCTATGCCGTCCGAGGTGCGGAAGGTCTGTGACTGTCTGTGACCTTCCGAGGCGACCCTGATGTTTGGGGGCTATGCCCCTTAGTTGAATAACCGGGGCGAAGCCCCAAAAAACAATAAAGAGTCTCGCGGAAGGTCACAGACCTTCCGCACATCAAGCGGCATAGCCGCGCTACCCTCGCTTGACGCCCGCCCTTCTTCTTTGCACTATGGCGGTGCAACCAGAATCCCCGGTATCCCTCCGTTTGAAAGGTGCCCTAATGAAGTTTCGCCAAGCCTTTTTCTGTCTACTCTCCATGCTGGTCTGTTTCTCAGTTGTCACTTCCGGCTTTGCCGGGAAGCCGGGGCGTCGGGCCGTAAAGAAAGAGCACTCAACGACGCCACCGCAGGCGCCACGCGATGAGGCGCTTTGGAAAAAAGCGCTCGAGCTTCAGCGCAAGTCCATCGTCGTTGACTCACACAATGACGTGCTCTCTTACATGACTGATGAAGACTACGATCTTGGCGTTTCGTCCGTCGGCAAGTATCACACGGACATCGCGCGCATGAAGCAGGGGGGACTGACGGCGGAGTTTTTCTCGGTTTATATCGATCGCAAGTATTCGACGGAAGGCGGCTCGGCCCGGCGTACGCTGGAGATGATCGACTACACCTATCGCGCTGCTGAGCGGTATCCCAACGACTTGATGATGTCTTACTCGTCATCCGATATTCGAAAAGCCAAGAAGCTAAAAAAGATTGCGGCGCTGATGGGCATCGAAGGCGGACATGCCATTGAAGATTCCCTGGCAGTCCTGCGCACCTTTTACCGGCTGGGAGTCCGGTATCTGACCCTGACGCACAACAACACCAACAACTGGGCCGACTCCTGCTGCGATACGGCCAGGCACAATGGCCTATCGGATTTTGGTAAAGAGGTCATTCAGGAGATGAACCGCCTGGGAATGCTCATTGATGTCTCCCACGTCTCCGATAAGACGATGAGCGACGTGCTTGATCTTTCGAAGGCGCCGGTGATTGCGTCACATTCTTCAGCCCGTGCGCTGGGTGATAAGCCGCGCAACGTTCCCGACGATTTGTTGCGTCGCTTCGCCAGGAACGGCGGCGTAGTGATGGTGAATTTCTACCCGGGTTTTATCGACAAGAATGTTATCGAAGCGTCGCAGGCGCGCGAAATTCGTCTTAAGCCTCAAATCGATGCGCTCAAGGAACAATATAGGAATGATCCAAAGAAGCTTGAGGAAGAGACCAACAAACTTCAGGCGGGTTACCCGCTGCCCGCCACGCCTTTGTCGGTCTTGATCGACCACTTCGATCATATTGCGAAGGTTGCGGGAGTGGGTCACGTCGGCATTGGTTCAGACTTTGATGGGGTTGGGAGTTTGCCGGTGGGGATGGAAGACATCTCGAAACTTCCCTACATTACTTATGAACTCCTGAAGCGTGGTTACAGCGAGAAAGATGTGCGCGGAATCCTTGGTGAGAACTTTCTACGAGCATTTGCCGAAGCGGAGCGGGTGAGCCGCGGGATGTCGAAATCGATCAGCGGCGAGGGCAGTCTGAAAAGGATCACGAAATAACATCCGCAGATTACGCAGATTAAGCAGAAGGCGAAGAGAAACCAGTCCGTTTGTGCTTGAATGCTAATTAGTGCAGTGCTTTGAATCTGTGTAATCTGCGGATAGTATTTTGCGGATAGTCTTATGAAACCGGCCGGAATCTACATTCACATTCCCTTTTGCCGCTCCCGCTGTTCTTACTGCGACTTCGCCACCGGCATGTACGAGGCTGCTGTGGCCGAGCGTTATGTTTCAAACCTGGTGTTGGAGATTGAATCGTTCGGCGAGGTCGAGGCGCCTGAGCCGGTAGATACGATCTTTTTTGGCGGCGGTACGCCGTCGGTGCTCTCTTCCGATCAGGTTGAAATGATTCTGAATGCTGCCAGGACACGGTTCACAGTTTCAGCCGAAGCCGAAGTTACCTTGGAGATCAATCCCGGTACTGCCACTCCCGAAAGGCTGGCAGCGTTTCGGCAGCTTGGGGTAAACCGCGCGAGTTTTGGGGCGCAGACATTTGACGATAATGAACTCGCCCGCCTTGGGCGTTCACACACTGCCGACGACACCCGCCGAACGTTTCGTTATTTGCGGGACGCGGGTTTCGAGAATGTTAGCTTCGATCTGATTGCCGGACTTCCCGCCCAAACGCTGGAGGGATGGAGCCGCAACCTCGACGAGGCGTTTTCGCTGAGGCCCGAACACCTGTCGTTCTATCTGTTGGAGGTCCACGAAGCAACGCCGCTGGCCAAACATATCCGCCAGGGATTGCAACCAAAACCTGATGAGGAACTCGCGGTAGCAATGTATGAGTTGATGCTCGACAGAGCTGCCGAAGCAGGATACGAGCATTATGAGATCTCGAATCTGTGTCTGTCCGGGTTTGAGTCGCAACATAACACCAAATACTGGACTGGCGCCCCTTATTACGGTTTTGGTTGTTCCGCTCATTCGTACGACGGCAGGTTCCGGCGTTGGGCCAACGAACGAGAGTTAGGCCGATATATCGAAATGATCGAGCAGACGCGTCGGGCGATTGCGAGCGAAACTCAATTGACTGCGGCTGATCGGCAGGCCGAAGCGGTGTTCCTGGGATTGAGGATGATGCAGGGCTTAAGCCTCAAGGCCCATGAACAGGAGTTTGGCTCAGACCTGCGCTCGGAACACGAAGACGATCTGGCGCGCTTTCGTGAGGCGGGGTTGATCGAATGCAACGGCGACTCGCTCAAACTCACGCGGTCTGGTGCATTACTCTCAAACGAAGTGTTCGCGGCGTTTGTGTAATTTGGAGTGCGGCGGCTCGACGCCGCTTTGGTATCCGGCGGCTTGACGCCGCTTGTTTGCTGCTTCGGTGAATGTGTGGCAAACAACGCCTCTTCGAACGTTATCTTGTGAATAGGAGAGTGGACATCTACCGAAGGAAGCGGCGTCAAGCCGCCGCGGACCAAAGCGGCGTCGAGCCGCCGAACTCCAAATATGAAGAGCAACTTAATCATCGCCATTGATGGGCCATCGGGCGCCGGCAAATCGACGTTGGGCCGGATGTTGGCCCGCGCCCTCAACCTGCTCTACCTCGACACTGGATCAATGTATCGCGCGGTAGCCCTGGCAGTGATGGAGTCGAGCATTAACGCGACCGACGATATCGCCGTTGGCTCGCTCGCCTCGCGAGTGGCCATAGACCTGGAGGGTGACCCCGATTCTCTGAGAGTCACGCTGGAAGGTCGTGATGTGACTGACGAGATTCGCAGCGAAGAAGTCACGGAGATGTCGTCGATTATCTCAACTATTCCGGAGGTGCGGCGTGCCATGGTTAGGCGCCAGCGGGAAATGGGAGAGCGCGGCGCTGTGCTCAATGGCCGCGATATCGGCACCGTAGTTTTTCCAGATGCGGATGTGAAGTTTTTCCTGACGGCGGTGCCGGATGAACGCGCCCAACGTCGCTTTAGTGAAGAACGTGAACAGGACACTGGGGTTTCTTTTGAGGCCACCTTCGCCGACATGATCGAGCGCGACCGGCGCGATTCAACCCGCGCGGATTCGCCGCTCAAGATCGCTGAGGATGCCATTGTCGTTGACTCGACTGGATTGTCTGTCGAACAAGTTTTTGAAAACATGATGGCAGCGATAGAAGAGAAGAGCGGTGGCATACATCATCTCGAGTAGTTTTGAGAGCACACTTGTGTGCCCCTTGCAAGAAGCGTTCAATCATCGTCCTGGTAGCGCGAGGCAGGCGCCCAAGTGCGCTCTCTAAACAGAGTAAAAATGAATGACTAACAACGATCGATTGATTTATGAAGCTGTTTAATTTTTCCTTTAAACGAGAACCGATCTGGATGTGGGTGTTCTCGCTGGTGCCGGCAGTCATCGGATTGCTGATCTTTCTGATTGTCAGGCTGACGCGCTAACCCAAATTCGCAATTCGAAATCCGAAATTCTTATTATGTTCACCGGTATCATTGAAGAGCTGGGCCAGGTTCGGAGCATCGAAGCACGCTCTGATAACGCTTACATTGTTATCGAGGCGCGGTTGGTTACCGAAGATACGAAGCACGGCGATTCTATTTCAGTCAACGGAGTTTGCCTCACAGCTCTCGACATTCAACCCGATTCGTTTGCCGCCGACGTATCGCGCGAAACGCTGGAACGCAGCACCCTCCGCAGCCTAAAGCCGGGGACTCCAGTGAATCTCGAACGCGCGGTCACTCCGGCGACGCGACTCGGCGGCCACATTGTTCAGGGCCACGTAGACGCTCGCGGAACGTTTGTGAGCGCCACCGACCTGGGCGGTTCATGGACTGTGCGCATTGCCTATCCTCCGGAGATTGCCCGTTATCTCGTTTTCAAAGGTTCGGTGGCGGTGGAGGGAATTAGCCTGACGATTGCCGAACTGGCAGACGACTACTTCGAGATCGCTATCATTCCCAAGACCTGGGAAGTTACTAACTTCGCCCACCTGCAATCGGACGATGCCGTTAATCTTGAAGTGGACGTTATCGCTAAGTACGTCGAGCGAATCCTCGCCTTTTCCGGAGCGCGAATTTCAATCAATCCTGATAGCAGCGACCTGCAAAGTGAGGTATAAGAATTTCAGGAATGGTCCAAAGGACTTGGAGAGGCTACCTATTATGCTGGATATCAAGAAACTTGGCATTGAGTACGTAACGAACCACGAGGGTGAGAAGACGGCGGTAATTCTCCCGATTGGGCACTTTGAAGAGCTATTGGAAGATATCGAGGACCTTGCTGCCGATGCCGAGCGCCGTGAAGAACCTGTCATTACCCATGAACAGTTGTTGACTGAGCTGAAGCGAGATGGGCCTTTTATAAGATCGAATGGAAAAGTTCGGCTGCCAGGGAACTTCGCAGCCTGCCAAAAGACGTAGTTGCAGAGATTGTCGATCGGGTTACAAATTTAGGTGCCGACCCTTTCCCTTTTGGCGTCAAGAAGCTCACGGGCCGCAGAACACACCTACCGAATTCGCTTCAGCACATACCGCGTTATCTACACGGTTTCCAAAGATAATCTCCTCGTAGAAATAGTAAGAGTGGGCCATCGTCAAGGCATCTACAAGCGTTGACGAGCGGGCAAACTGGGGCGCCATGCAAAGAGTGGGGCTTTTGGGTTAACATGGCCCCTTGGAATTCCAGAGCGCGGGGACTAAAGACTTCAAGAGATGTCATTTGCTTCCATTGACGCCGCCGTCGCCGAAATCCGCGAAGGGCGCATGATCATTATCGTTGACGACGAGGATCGCGAGAACGAGGGCGATCTCGTGTGCGCCGCCGAGAAGACAACTCCCGAGATCATAAATTTCATGGCGCGTTATGCGCGCGGCTTGATTTGCCTGCCGCTAACCGAAGAGCGTTGTGATGAGCTGCACCTAACTACCCAGGTGGCTGACAACACCTCATTTCTCGGCACTGCCTTCACGGTTTCTATCGACGCTCGCAAGGGTGTGTCGACCGGTATCTCGGCAGCCGATCGTGCGACCACCATCCAGGTGGCGGTCGATCCCGCGACCAGACCCCAGGACATTGCCCGGCCCGGACACGTGTTTCCGCTGCGCGCAAAAAAGGGTGGCGTGCTGGTGCGCCCGGGCCAGACCGAAGCCAGCGTTGACATCGCCCGAATTGCGGGTCTTTATCCGGCCGGCGTCATCTGCGAGATCATGAACGACGATGGGACCATGGCCCGCCTCCCGGAGTTGAAGGAGTTTGCCGAGACTCACAATTTGAAAATGATCACGGTGGCTGAACTGGTGAAGTACCGCATCAGCAAAGAGGCGCTGGTGCGACGTGCGGTTGAAACTGACTTGCCGACGATTTATGGACACTTCCGAGCAGTGGCCTACGAAAACATCATCAACGGCGACGTACACCTCGCGATGGTGATGGGCGACGTGCGTACCGAAGATCCGGTTCTGGTTCGCGTCCACACTGCGAATGTTACTTGCGATATGTTTGGCTCCCTGATTGACGATACCGGGTTTCAACTCCACGCGGCGCTGGAAAAAATTGCGGCGGCCGGCCAGGGCGTAGTTCTCTACCTCCGACAACGCGATCACAGTCTGGATCTGGTAAACCAGCTGCGCACCTATGCCCTGATGCAGGAGCGCAGCATTAGCAAACGTGAAGCGAGTCTGGAAACAGGTTATGGTGTGGATCGAGATTATGGAGTCGGCGCTCAGATCCTTCATGACCTGGGATTGCGTCGTATCCAATTGCTGACGAACCATCCCCCCAAAGTAGCTGCTCTTGAAGGGTTCGCCCTTGAGGTGGTCGGCAATCTCCCTCTGGGCCAGCCGGCGCATCTCAAGGATTCCGGAGCGGTACGAAAACAAGAAACGCAGGAAGAGAGCGAGCAAACCGCCTGAGTGGTTCTGCCATCTGGATATGTTAAGGCCCCTTTGGCTGCGTGCCAGATCCAGGAAACTCTCTCCGAAGGTTTCAGTGGCTTCCTGGCTTTTAGCGTTCCCCTCTCCCATTTGCGAAGTTGGTAGGGCAGACATTCCTGTCTGTCCGTTTTTGAGTTTGTGACAGGAGCGGACAGGCGGGAAGGCCTATCCTACAAAGCACTGGCTGGTCAGAACCACCTGCGTTAGCGGGTGGACAGTAACGAAACAAGCTTGAGTGAATGAGCCCCACCCGCTAACGCAGGTGGTTCTGACAAAGCATGGCGGCTCGGATGTTATGACTGTAGACGATCGCGATAAGGGTCCGGCGAAAGATTCGTCTTCCTCGGCGAACGATCAAGAGGTTGCCGACGCTCTCAAGTCCAGCACGGATGAGCCGCTGCCGCCTCGCGCTGAAGCAATCGCGGAACACGACGCCGAGAGTAAGCACCCGGTCACTCCTCAGGGCCGGCGTCGCCGCTTCCTAAATCAACGCAACGTGCTAATCGCCACGATTGCCGCCGCGATCGGTGTCGTGGCTTTGATTCTCCTGATCGTTATCGTATATCGACTGGGCTACGTAGACCGCTATGTTGCCGTCCAGATTAAGGAGACGTTTGCGAAATATGGAATTCGCGCCGAGATCAAGGAGTTTCACGCCGGGTTCCCGCCGCAGACAGTGGAAATGTCAGGGCTGGATCTCTTCGATGGCCAGACGGGAGAAAGGCTGGGTAAGATTGACCGGCTGACTGCCAGCATTCGCATCGAAGATTTGTATGCGCTCAATCTTCAACGAAACATCAATCTTAAAGACCTCAAAATTGAAGGCCTCGAAGCCTGGGTAACATTTGACGAGCAGGGTCGCTCAAACTTTCGCAACATCCACATTCCCCCGCCCGCGACCAACCAACGAATTCTATTTGCCTATACCGCCGCGAATATCGAGATCAAGAACGGAGTTATCCACTACGGAGATAAGCGGCACGAAATCTCCGGCGAAGCGCGAAATCTGCAAGCCACATTTCTGCCCAAAGATCCTAACGCACCGGTCGAAAGCCAGCTGCACCCCGTGACGTTCTCGGTCTCGAATTCCACCTTCACCTACGATGGACGGCTGATTAACAACATCGAGATCCAGGCGCAGGGTCGGGTGAATGAAACACGAGCTGAGATTCAGGAGCTCGTCTTGCGATCCCCGGTGGCGGAGGCCAGGCTGCAAGGCATCATGGATGATTGGCGCGCACTGCGCTACCAGATGAATATCACGTCCTCAGTTGACCTGACTCAGCTTTCCGACTTGTTGCAGACGGGCGCAACTTTGCGCGGCAGCGGAAACTTTGAAGGGCTGGTGACGGGCGAAGGTGATCGCTACAAGGTTGAGGGCAGCATCAAGTCGGATGCACTCGCGGCCGACGGCGTGCGCCTGCAGGGCCTGAACCTGACGGCCAAAGGAAGTGGCCAGGGGAAAGCCTACGACATTAACGGCAAAGCGGTCGCCGCACTTTTGACTGCGGGGGACTTTCAACTCAACAACGTCCAGCTGGTTGGTGGCGTGATGGGGACGGGATCGGATTTTCGCTGGATAGGTGAGTTGCGCGCGGCCGCAGAGAGAAGCTACGGCACCACCATCACCGGTTTGATTCTTCAGGATGCCCGGGCGGAGATGAGCGATGGAGTGCTGACGGCTTCCTCCAGACAGTTTAGCGCCGGCAGCCTGACGTCCTCCGGCACGCGAGCCAATGGCATCACCGCGTCGGATTTGCGGATGCGCAGTGACAATAACGGGACCACAGCCAGCGTCTCGAGATTGAAGGCGGGAACGATTACCAGCTCCGGGGCCAAAGTAGACGGTGTGACGGCGAACAATATTGATATCGTCAACCGTGGTGGAGTCACCAGTGTGGTTGTCAAAGACGTGCAGGTTGGCGCAACCCACGCGTCCGGAGCAGAGATCGGCAGCTTGAGCATAGCCGGAGTGCGGCTGTCGGTTCGTGCCGGGCGAATGGAAGGGTCGACCGCAGACATTAACGCGGGCACCGTAAAGCTGGCGGACGGTCAGGTCGAGAATGTAAAGCTCGCCAAACCTGTTTTCGTAGTTGAACCATCCGGTCGCTATCGGGCCAGCGCCGACTTGAGTATTGGGGGCGGAATGATGGGCCAATTGGCTATGGGACAGGCCAGCGCCAAACTCGTGGCCACCAGCAGCGAACTTCAACTGAACAATTTCGAAGCGGACATCTTCAAGGGCAAGGCCCAGGGAAATGCCAGCATTGCGATCGCCAGAGGTGGTACTTCGCGAATCAAGGGGGCCTTTAGCGATCTCGAGGTTTCTGGCCCACTGACTGCTCTGGCCGGCGCCGCCGTACCTCTGGCCGGCAAGGCGAACGGTAACATCGAGCTCACCTTTCCAGGCACTGATTTCAAGCAAGCTTCGGGAACACTCTCCACCACCTTCACCGCCGACGTTTCTGAAGCGGGAAGTGGACGCGTGCCACTTTCCGGGGTAGTGGCATTGCGCGCCAATCGGGGACTGTTCGTGATTGACCGGGTCGACTTGCAAACTACCGAAACGAAACTCAAAGCGACTGGCCAGTTTTCATTTGCCGGCGATTCCGATCTCCAGGTTGAACTCAATTCCGCCGACGCCGCGGAGCTTCAGGCGGTGCTAATTTCATCGGGACTGCTGCCGGATGTCGAGGAACAGATGCGCAGTTATGGCCTTGAGCTTGCCGGGCAGTTGGCATTTAACGGGACGCTCAAGGGAAAACTCAGTGCACCGGATATCGATGGCAAAGTCGCACTTGGTTCGCTGCTGGTTAACGGAACTGATCTCGGGTCGCTATCTGCTTCGCTCAAGATGACGGCGGATGAACTGCGCATCGCCGACGGGAAACTAACCGAAAAGGACGGCGGGGGAATGCAGTTTACGCTGAACGCCCCGCGTACCGGCGAGAACAACATCACGCTAGATGCGACCCTTGACCGAATCAACGCCGGTAATTTGATAGCTGCTTTGCCGCTAAGCAAAGAAACGCGTGCCCAGCTTGGTGACACTCAAGCCGACGCCTCTGGGCAAATCAAAATCACCGGTATACCGAACGCGATGACTGGCACCGCCGATGTGCGTTTCGGAGCCGGCCGTTTGGGTGGTGAGCCACTGGAGAGCCTGGTGGCGCGTGCATCATTCAGTGGGTCCAAAATTACCGTTGAGACCGTCGATGCCCGCCTGGCTGCGGGCCGCATTGTTGCCAGTGGCACCTACGATACTGCGAGCAAGGCGTTTGACCTTCAGGGTCGTGCAGAAGCGGTTCAGGTAAGCCGGCTTTTTGCCCTAACGAATCCTGCCGGACCAGCAGCCATTACCGGCACTGCCGACTTCAATGCCCGAGTAATCGGGAACCTCTCGTCAGGTGATTTCGCCGGCTACGAGATTACGTTTGATGGGGTGGGTAAGGACGTGATCATCAATGGCCTTGAGGATGGCACCCTGGCGTTGGTCGGCAGAAC
>JANNJZ010000207.1:0-3943 GCA_031396065.1 Pyrinomonadaceae bacterium
ATCCAACGGGGCAGGAAATGACCGGGGTACCGCAAGCAAGTGATTCGGCGAAAACTATGCCAAAGGGTTCTTCCCATTCAATCGGTAGGACCAATGCAGCTGCTCGCCCTAACAATTCATTCTTCTGCACGTCATTAACGAGCCCGACATATTCAATGCCATCGCGACCTATATGCGGCAAGACTTCCTCTTCCCAGTAGCGGCCCTCTTCGCCAGATGTCCCGTGATTGCCCGCAATCAATAATCGGCGCTTAGCCTGGTGAGCAATTTGAATTGCAGTATGCGCACCCTTGATTCGTTCGATGCGGCTAAGAAAAACAAGAGGCGCGTCAGGAGAAACTTCCGGGCGGAAGGTGTACTTCTCTAACTCGACACAATTGTAAACAGTTTCCGCGCTACCTCCGGCCGCGCGAATGCGTTTGCTGATATGCTCGCTACAGCCTGTGAAAGTAAGCGATCTACTTCCGAGTTTTGCGCCGTAGCGTACCGTCCTTTTGCTTGGCCGTCGCTGGTAAGACATGACCTTCGGGACGCGGGAGGCCAACAGCGGCAGCATGTACATGACCCTGGAAAAACTATGAACTACGTCTGGCTGAAACTTTGCGACGGCAGCCGTCAGCTTTGCAGTGTTCCGAATAATATCAAGCTTGTCCTGCGAACGTAATCCGGGCCAGGCAAAGTGTACGTCAGCAGGCGACTGCGATTCAGAATGTGCTACCAGGCCGACCGTGTGGCCGAGCGCCTTCAACTCCCGAATCAGGATGTCAACGATCCGCTCTATCCCGCCGTATAACATCGGCGGCACGGGAAGTTCAGGGTCAGCAGTCACCAAAATTCTCATCAACTTGAACCTCGGCGCTCAAGAACCCCAGGAATGCTCCATAGCGTCGAGACAAATCACGCCCCCATGAAATCTCTGCTTTAGCATCGTGCGGCTCATGTGACGCCTCGCCATCCGTCTGAGAAACGCGAAGCGATGTAATGCGGTAACTATCGTCATGATTTGTAGCTTCAGCCTTGCGAGCGCCCGGCTTTCAGGGCTGCGGCCTGCCTGAGCCTCGCGTCAAACTTCTTCATCGAGAAAGCGAGGCAGCGGCGCGACCAACAGACCGGGCCGATGACTCTTTCAGAGCCTTCTCGGATTCCCTTAGAAGGTTTTCTTCCTCGACTTCCCAGCAGAACATAGCTTTCGCAGCGATTAGGGAGGCGCTTTTCGCCATCGCCAGTCTCTCTTTGTCTTTTGCCAATGACTCTATTGCATCCGCAATGGCCCGCGGGTCGTCACCACTGACAAGCATGCCGGCATCGGGGCACCTTTCGAGCACTTCACGCTGTCCCGGAGTATTCGTGGCGATGATTGCCAGACCAGCTTGCAAGTATTGAAACAGCTTGTTGGTGATTGTTAACTGCCTGCTCAGACAGTACGGCATTTCTAATGCCAACCCGATGTCGTGCTCGTGTATGCGCGAAATCAGTTCCGTGTTGCCGACGGTTTTATGAATAAAGACCCGATCCGCCCACCCCTGCGGCAGAAGCGTATTAATCCACCGTCTCGTCTCTTCAGAGTGGTTGCCGCGCACGTGAATCTCGACCGGGTAGGTCACATAGCGAAGCGAACCGAAAAGCATTTCGAGCCCCCGCCCAGGCCCGATTGTCTGCGAGAACCAGTGTAATGAGGGTATCGTCGGGTTCCGGCGGTCGCGGATCTGCCCATCAATATTCTCCCTTTCGGCGAAGGGGAAAGTGTTATAAACCACCGCAGGAGTAGGCGCGTCGTAAGTCTCTGATAAAGCAGATGCCAGAACGTTTGAAGTCGTCAGACGGTAACTGCACTCTCTCATCAGCCGCTGTTCGAACGACTTAATCAATGCCACCGGTCGGGCCTTGCGCGCCTCTGGCAACAGGTCTTCGGAGAACCAATCCTCGAAATCGACGCCGACACGTAAGCCTTTGTCGAGTAGCCGCCCTCCGACCCATAAGCCCGCCTCCGAATGAACGATGGACAGATCGGCATTTTCGGCCAAGGCTGTCTTAAACATCGCGCCTACTCCGTAGCCTAAAACAGCCGGGCTGAATGTTCCGAATCGCATTTGCAGCTCGCGCGCCATTCGATGGAAGGCGCGTACGGCAAAACTTCTGCCGCGTCCCGCGAGAGAAACAGGGCGGAAATCAATCAACGGCCGGAATTGCCATCGTCGGCCCTGGGCTAATGCTAAATCGCGTTCTGCATGTAAGGGGTCGAACCAAAAGCCGCGGACAGATACATCGTGTCCGGCCTTCGCCAAGGTCTCAGCCTCTTTCTGTGGGCGGGGGGCGGTGCAGAGGTGCGCGCCGATTAAGATTAAAACCCTGGCCATTAGCTATTTGTAAACCGACCAGCAATCGCGATTTGAATCCTTATACTGAATCATAAATGTCCAACATACGAGCTGTGGACTTCTCTATGGATAAGCATTCAAGAACAAATTCCCTAGATTTAAACTTATTCGTCAGCGCATCTTCATAAAAAAGATCAAAACCACCCTTAAAGGCTTCCAAATCTTTGAATGTCACTCCACACCGCTGGTCAAAGAACGGGACAGACGTCGCTGGGACTACAGGCTTTTGATAAGTAAAGCGCATTGGGTCTAACCAACATCCGGGGTCCCAAGCCATTACCGGAACATCGCACGACAGACATTCCTGGTACGCTAGCCCCTGTGACTCGTGTGCGGAAAGAAAGACCATCACCTTAGACTTGGCAAGCTCATTGCGGTATTCAGCGAGGGAATAATGTCCGTACACTATCTCAGAACATGATAGCTTCTTTGAAGTGATGAATTCTTTGATTGGCTGGACCAAATCTTGATTTCTGTGCTCCTTGTCCCACAAGATTTTGTTGTATATCAGCACGTCTGTTTCTTTGTCAGATGGGCTGTGCACGGGCGACCATTCGTTTGTATCTATTCCAGCGGGCCATAAATCAAAAATCCTCTGGTCATAGCATCCTGCTGATTTGACAAAGTCCAACACCCACTTGGAATGTTGTAAAAACTTCCTGACGTTATACTGCTCGCACAAATAAGGAAGTTCACCGGGGTAAGGGAAACCTATGGCGGCTATGATAGGTGTCCTCTTATCGAGGCCTCTGATTCCGTTCATCCCAAGGCCAAAGGATATTACTTTTTTTGACTTTGGAATCAGGAAAGATGGACGGTTATATGTGTAATTTACCCCCTTCGTTTCTAGGCCGACCAAGAAGTTCTTAACGACCCGCTGCATTCCACTCAGTTTGGATGGCTTTCCTCGCAGCGCTCTCCTGACAAATGGCGTAACAAACCTATCGCCTTTCACCCAACGATCAGTTCCCTCTCTGTAGGTAATATTCATCATGAGGGGTAGGAGTGTTGATTATGTCCCTGGCGCAAGTTTCCGTCCGCTTACTAGGAGCTGCCAGGAAAACATATCCCGGAAGTACCCGAGCGTAAGCTTGTTCAGAATAGCCCTCCTCCCGCCGATATCGCTCGGGTGCAGTAAAACTCTGACCTGCTCAAGGTCCGCTGACTTAAATAGGGCTACTGAACTTTCCCGTGTGAAGAACCTCAAGTGCGTTCTGTCTAAAATTCCTGAGTCGACATACTCAAATCTTCCGCGCAGGGCTAAATCAACCCACACATCCCAGTAGCGTATATTCGGGATGCTTGCGAGTAGGGTCCCTTGCGGTTGCAGCCACATGACTAACATCTCTAGTACGCGCCACGGATCTTCTAAATGCTCTAACACATCCAGGCAGAGAATAAGATTAAAATAGTTTTCTGGGAGGCAAACCGCATCCTTTTCAATGTCTCCTACGATTACCTGGTCGGCCTTACTTTTAGCCACTCGGGCAGCCTCACTTGACAACTCAACTCCCCAGCTTTCTTCGCAATAGTGAATATGTTTTAGCCAGTCTAAAGTCGCCCCT
>JANNJZ010000212.1:0-40116 GCA_031396065.1 Pyrinomonadaceae bacterium
CCTGTTCTGGTGCGCGATGTTGCTACCGTTCAATATGGCAATGCTACCCGTTATGGCGCACTGGTGTGCGCGTGATGATTTGCGTGAATGGTTTCACCCACGGCGCACCGGTGGGCGGTGCCCACCTCTAAACGTTTCAGATTACTAAGGCCACCATTTTTCAGCAGCCTGCTAGACAGTCCTGGTTGCAACTTTGTAGTCGCTGTAAAAAGTTTACCCGGCGTTAACGTTGGTCGCGGCTGCATCGTCTTATTTTCTGGATCCAACCCTGCCGGCGAACTGATGAGAAGGAAAACATCATGAAAAGACTTGCCCAGATTCTTACGCTTGCAATGTTGCTTCCGAGTTTCGTCCCCGCCCACTCGGTGCTAATTGCCCAAACCCAAAAAACCTCCGCCGCCTCGGCCAAAGTTGCTAAGCCGTCGCCGAAAGGTGCTAAGTCTACGGCCGTTCCCCCCGCCTATGCCGAGGCAATCCAGAAATTTGAAGACTTTGTCCGCAGGCAAATGGCGCGGGATCAGACTCCGGGGTTGTCGATCGCTTTTATGAAGGATGATTTCGTCTGGGCCAAAGGTTACGGCTTTGCGGATTTGGAGAATCAATCGCCGGCGAAAGCAGAATCGGCCTACCGTTTGGCTTCAATCACCAAGCCAATGACCGCTATCGCCATTTTGCAGTTGGCCGAGAAGGGCAAGATAAATTTGGACGCTGAAGTTCAAACCTACGTTCCTTACTTTCCAAAGAAGCCATGGCCCGTCACCGTGCGTCAGGTTCTTGGTCATCTCGGTGGAATTAGTCACTACAAGAACTATGAGCAGGAGGGACACTTCAAGACTCCCAAGTCGACCCGCGAGTCAATTGCGGTGTTTGAGACTTTTGATTTGGTGGCGGAACCAGGCACGCGCTACAGCTATTCGAGCTATGGATACAACCTGCTCGGCGCGGTGGTGGAAGCCGCTTCAGGCATGAAATACGGCGACTACATGCGACAAAACATTTGGCAGCCTCTCGGCATGAACGATACGCGCATGGATGACCCGCTCGAGATCATTCCGAATCGAGTTCGTGGTTATCAGCTTGTCGAAGGCAAAGTGAAAAATTCGGAATTCGTGGACATCAGCAGCCGCTTTGCTGCAGGCGGGGTGCGTTCAACTGCCCCGGACCTGCTCAAGTTTGCCAAAGGCGTCATTGACGGCAAGCTTGTTTCCGCCGACACCACCAGGATGATGAGCACTTCCATGAGCACGAAGGCCGGCCGTTTGACTAACTATGGGATGGGCTGGGAGACGTCGCCAAATAGCGGCCGCTATATGCTGGTCCACTCCGGCGGTCAACAGGAGACGCGCACCCTTCTTTACGTGTTGCCTTCGCGTAACATGGCCCTCGCCGTGGGCGTCAACTACGAAGGCGCGAATCCCGGTGTCTACCTTGAGCGGCTTTTCCAACTGCTGACTGGAGCGCCGTTGTTTCTCGGTGTTTATTCTCCAGACAAACTCCAGGCGGCGGTGGCGGAAGCAATCAGGGCTACCTTCGATTACGGTCTTTCGAGTTTCGAACACCATCAGAAGCCGCTGGCAACAACCGAAGCCGAACTGACCGAGGCGTTTGCCTATTTCAATGACAACGTCAATGCCGATAGGTTGAAGGCGAATCCTCAGGAAGCGATGCAGAAAATTCGCGAAGGTGCGCATCCGGCCGGCAAGGAAGCCTTAACCAAGGTCGGTTCCTACATGGCCCAGAGGCTGCAGGAAAAGAATGGCGCCGCGAGCATGCAATCCTACGCCGGCCGGGGCGGACTCGCCTTTTTCGAGGACTACATCGCGCTCACCAATAACGACCGCAGTATTCCCGAAGCCTACCGATTCAAACAGCCATTTGCGACCCTGGTGGCTGCGATGGCTCGCGATTGGAATAAATCAAACACGGAATACGTCCGACAGTTTTGGCTAATGCCAGACGCGGATCTGGATGCCGTTGGCAAGGCCCTCCGACAGAGCTTCGCCGGAGCCAGCGTCTATCCGAATGTGGTGGACGACTTCTTTAACGTCACCCGACAGCACATATTGAAAGGTGAACGGCTTGAGGCTCTCAAGTCCAGCCAGTTGGCGGTGGAACTCTATCCGGAGACGCAGGTGGCAAACTTCCTGAAGGGTATTGCCCTGGTGCTCAATCGTGATGCAATTGGCGGCGCCGCTGCGTTAAAGAAAGCGGCGGCAATTAATCCGAGCCCGAATGGGATGGCTAGCCCCGGCAGTCTGAACACTATCTCCTACCAAATCGCCGGTGTGGGGCTGTTGGACGATGCGTTGGCAATTCTCAGCGTAGCGGTCGAGCTCTATCCACAGGACGCAAACCTTTACGACAGTCTCGGTGAGTTTCAACTTAAGAAGGGCGAAAAGGCGAAAGCGCTGGAGTCGTATAAGAAGGCGCTGGAGAAGAATCCCAAGTTTGCAAATGCGGCGAAAGCTGAGGAGATAGTTAAGAAGTTAACGGCGGAGCTGAAGGGGACGTAGACGGGGAGGCAGGAGCAGACGGCAGAAGGCAGAAGGGAAAATGTAAAAGGCAGAAGGCAGAAGGCAAAGGGAAAATGCAAAAGGCAGAAAGCAGAAGGCGGGGGCAGCTCGCGGGTCGCGGACGCCATTGAGGAGAGTTTCGCGGCTCCGCCGCCTGATGTGCGGCGGTGGCTCTGCCCCGCCGACCGCATCTCTTATTGGTTTTGGGGCTGCGCCCCTTGTTGGGCATAGCCACAAATCAATCTGGAAGCTATCGGAAGGTCATGGACAGTCATAGACCTTCCGCACATCGGGCGGCGGAGCCGCGAACGCAACCCCTTGAAGCTCAAACCGCAATCAGCCCACGAGATCTGCAGACAAATTCAGATGGACAACAATCCTTTCTTCGCGAAACACTAGTCAACCCAGGTTTACGCTATTTGCTGTTGGCCGTCGGCTGATTGCTCGCTGGTTAACCAACGACCCAGCAAACGCCGGCGGTTCTCGAGCTTCTTCTCGACGTTGGGCGCGCGCATTACTAATTGCTCAAGGTTTGCCAGGTAGTCTGGCTCGCCGATGGTTTCTCGGATCTCACCGATGAAAGGTTGGAGCTTGGCAAACACTACCAAATGTTCGGTGTTCGCCTCGAGAAACAATTTCTCGTCAATGCCCCCATTATTAACCAGCGCAGCGGCGACCTCCCAGTGCGAGGCAACCATGCGATAAAAAGCGCTCTGTTTTTCGCCACTCTGCAGGAGCGCCACGATACCCCGACCGCTGGCTGGGTTGAACTCAGTGAAGAACCACTTACGAGCGGTTCGCATCAGCGACTCGCTTCTCATTTCGTACAATTTCAAAATGACGAGCGCATCCTGTGTATTTGTGTTCATTCGTCTCCTCCTCCGGCAAAAGCTACCAGGGTTAACTTTGTAAAAAGTATTTCCGTCCAGTCCGTGACTAGCGGACGACTGACAATAGCCCTGCGATTCAGAGCCTGTGTCAAAACTCTTCTCTCCAACGCCAACGGCGCGAAATGTAATAGCCTGGGGCAACGCCCCAGGTGAGATCAGGTGAATGCTCTTAGCGCTGAAAGCGCGAAATAATCTTGGAGGCCGAGCAGTCACAGCGAACTTCGGTCGACCCTTGCGATTTCGAGCCGTCAGCGCTCCGAACATTTCTGGATTCTTCCCTGGGGCGTTGCCCCAGGCTATTACATTTCGCGCCCTTGGCGCTGGGAACCGGAGATTTGACAGACACTCGCAACTGGTTCAGCTACGTCATTCGTCCGCCGAGCGGACTGACAGAACTGCTGTATAACGCTCAAACCTATTGGAGCGCTGCTGCGATCACGCCGGATAGTTTCATTGGCGCGTTCTGCGCCTGCACCGGGGTTGCCAGCAGGGAGCGACACAACTTGAGGTTATGTGCAGCATCACCAAACGCTCCACCGGTCTGTCGCAGGGCAATCTCAAACTCGCGTCCCGCTTCAGTCAGGCGACCCTGACGCGCGAGCATCACCCCGAGATTATTATGACTGGCGGGAACATGTTCGCCGGCCTGGACAATCGCTTTTCTAAAGCTAGCCGCGGCCGCTTCATAATCGCCTTGCATCGAGATCACAAGCCCCAAACGATAATGGGCCAGCGCGTACGCGCCCTCTGACGCGGCGATGGATTGTCTATATGCTTCCCGAGCTTCGGCCAGTCGACCTTCATCTTCCAGCGCGACGCCGAGCGCGTATGATGCTTTGGGATAACGACCGTGCGCCGCTGCGACAGCCTGACGGTAGTGGTCAATCGCCTCCGCGGTGCGCCAGAGTTCGAAATAACAGACGCCGGTGTTGTAAAGAGCCTGGGCGAAAGTTTCCCCATCGCTCCTGGCCACGCTTCGATAATCACGGAGGGCCGACTCGTAATCAGCTTTTGCGAAACTGCGATTGCCGCGTTCGATGGCCGACTCCGCCGGCGAGACGCGTTCAGACCTGACTGCCTGCGCGGACGCGACGACGCCCGATAGAACCAGTAACAGTATCGTTGACCAGAATTTCTTTTGACTCACTTCTCACCTCCGTAGAGTTTTCCGTAGTACGAAGGTGAGTCTAGAGGCTCGGCAGTGAACCGTCTGTCCCGTTGTTGCTAACCGTTGACTATTCTTGCTGGTTTGTAACAGGCGTATAGAGTTCAGCCTTCAGGCTGACTCTTTGGCGAGAAGCAACCTGAAGGTTGGACTCTATACACCTGTTCGGTAAGTACGTTGTTCACGTCTGGAGCATTAGCCGATACGACTGCGGTGTGGTTCCAGTAAGCCGGTGAAACAGTCTGGTGAAATGGCTTTGGTGGCTGAACCCCGAGTGTAGACCCACTTCGATGAGTGGCATCTCACCTTCAGCCAGGAGGGCCTTGGCCCGCTCAACGCGAAACTTGATCAGGTACTGGTGAGGTGTGGTTCCGGTCGATCTTTTGAACTCACGCGCGAAATGAAAGCTACTCATACCGGCGACGTTCGCAAGTTGGGAAAGCCGGATGTCGGAGCTGTAGTTGTCAGCGATGAAAGACATCACCTGTCTCAATCTTTGTGCGGATAGACCACCGCTGATGCGCTGCATCTCGCCGGTTCCGGTGGTGTAATGTCTGAGCAGGTGAACAGCCAGCAGGTTAGCCAACGATTCCGCATAAAGTCGGCCGCTCAGCCCTTCAGATTCAAGTTCGCCCAGCAGCGCCATGCCAACACTGCTGATCACTCCGTCACTCCTCGTACACCTTTCGGTGACCTCGAAGTTGCTGGACCTAAGCGACTCAGACGCAGCGCGGTGCACCAGCGACGGATCCAGATACAGACCCAGCTGTTCGCATGGGTCTTCCACTCTTGCCGTATGCGCCAATCCTGAGGGCAGCACGCACACGTTTCCGCGGTTTTGAATGCCGCCCAGTTTGAAACCACTGGCTGTTCGCATCTCCCCTCGACAGCCATCGTTCATACCTATTAGCACGACGTGCTCCCGGTGGCGATGTTCGGGCAAGTCGCCGATGGGTAGTCGGTAGTGCTCCAGCCTGATCCCTTCCCAGGCGGCTTTCCGCTTGAAGGGGAGTGTCGACGTCTCATTCGTTTCTGGCTTTTGGTTCATCCTCGTCCCTTTGGTGAGCTGTGTGCGCGGCTTCGTTTCTTTTTGAGAGGCTTGGGAGGCGGCAATAATGCCGAACCCTTTCTGGTCGCGTATAAATGCAGCCTCTCCAGCATTGCCTCGCGCGCGCGCGTAAACACCTGCTTTTCGCCGTACAGTTGAAATGCCCAGTTAGCGCCCAGTTCAAGGGCATTAAACTCGAAGGCGAGTTGGGTGGGATCGAAGTCGGCCGTGAGCTCTCCGGCCGTTTGGGCTTCGGCGATAGCGCGTCGCAAAGTGTAAAGCCATTCCTTCATGATCTCGGCGATGCGATCGCGCACCGGTCCCGGACGACCGTCGAACTCTGAGGCAACCGCAGCGAAAAAACACCCGCCGCGAAATACGCCGCTTTCGACGTAACTCAGCCAGTTGTCGCAGAGGCGCCAGAGACCCGGTAGACCAGTCTGGCCTTCGAACGAGGGCTCGATTACTTCGCGTATGAAGATCGAGCGACCGGCTTCGACGGTCGACACTTGCAACTCCTCTTTCGAGCCGAAGTGAGCAAACAGTCCGCTCTTACTCATGGAGAGTTCGGTGGCCAGGCGTCCGATGGTCAAACCTTCAAGGCCCTCAGCCGAAGCAATATGCACGGCAGCTTCAAGGATTGCTTTGCGCGTTCCTTCGCCCTGGGCCTTGCGGCCGCGGGAGGCTGACTTTGTACTCAGTGGCTGATTAGGCAAGCAGTGACTCCGTTGATACGCGGAGTATATAGCACGAACGTTCGTATTGCGGCAAGAAGCAAATAGCAGCGAGCAGAAGGCAGCGAGAACTCCCCCTACGTTTAGAAAGGGCACTTGTGCCCCCGCACGGGCAGACCAGTCTGCTCTCTAAACGAACGATGATTTAATCTGCCCGCTGAGGATGATTGGTAGTGAAGCCTTTGCGCGAATGACGGTGCCGTTTGCCGCCTACGGTCTGCTGATTGACGCTATTCCTTCTTGAAGAGCGTCCACTTCCACGAAGTGCCTTCCTGGTTAGTGCCTTCGCCTTTCATGATGCTGCCATCGAGAGTTCCCTGGAGAACAGAATACGAGTTGCCGATGATCAGTTGAATGTGGTTGCCGGATTGCTTCCATTTACCTTTTACGGTTCGCGGAGCCGTCTTGCCGTTCTCAAGCACATTGATAATGTACTGAAGCTGGCCTTCCTTGAGCAGGTTGATCGTATATTCGCCGGCCTCTGGACTCGTGCCGGTCCAACTCGTGCCGGCCAGCGATGACCCAGACTCGGGCTCCTTCGCCGCGACTGAGGTATCAGCAGTTGGGTTGTCCACCTGAATGCTCCTGGCGGGCACATTGGGTTCGGGGGCATCGAGCTGCGCCGTCATTGTTTTCGGATCTCGCACAGAGATCACTAGTTCGTCTGCACGATAGCCTTCGACAATGGCAAACGGCTTCTGATCCTTGCCTGGTCCAAGGTCCTGTAGAACCCGCTTCGGCACGCGCTCCTGCAAATACTTCACTAAGCCGGTCAACGTCACTTCGCCTTTTTCGTTCGCGGCTCCGCCCTTGAGGCCCTCGACCAACACCCACGTGAAATACCCCTGCTTTTTCTCCTTGTATTCGTAAGCACGATGTCCCACTTCGGTCGCGTAGAGAGTGGCGAAGGCTTGCACCTCGCGGTTGCGCACGTCGAAATTGAACCCGCGCGCGTAGGCCGCGGTTAAAGGATTGTCGGCATTCGCGCGTCCAACCGGATCGTTGCGGCAGGCGTCCAGGATCATTAACACTTGCTTGACCCCGATTTTCTTAACCCGGTCTTTGATCTGCGAAACGTTAATAGCGGTTTGTTCGAGTAGGTCAACGTCATTGCTTACCTGTGAGTCGGAAGGGAGCAGAAATGCCTGGCCGCTGCGTTCGATGCCATGACCCGCAAATGAAATCAGCAGCAGACCATCGGCGGGGATCACGGCAGCCAGGTTTGATAAGCGGCGCAGAATGTTGCCGCGCGTTGGTTGTCGCTCGGCCGGTTGGTCTGAGGCAAGCAGGGTGACTTGCTCGCTCGGGAACCCGGCATACTGGATGACTGCCTTAGCCAGAGTTTTTGCATCGTTACTGGCTCCGCCGAGAGTGGTGATTTGGGTGTCGGCATACTGATCGACGCCGATTATCAAGGCATAGCGCTTAGGAGCGCCGGGCAGAGTTTTGACTGCTGAAGCGGGGTCGATTTTGAGCCCGCGTTCATTTCGTTGCGCCTGGACTGAAAGTGGCGCCCAGCCGAAGGCCGCGACGAGAACAAGGAGAAGTAGAACATTCGAATTTCTTTTCATATGAACCCCCGTGACTCGGTAGTTTACACGAGGGTGCGGGATGCAACGCAAGAACCAGGCTCTCAAGAGCTAGGGCGATCCACGAATATGCGCACCGCACGAGATTCTTAATTCGAGTGCTTTCGTGTGCTTTCATGGATCGTATAAAATCGGATGGTCATCGCGCGAGGCTTCGCAGTCGGTTTCCCGGGTAACCACAAGACGAAGTCTTGCGCGCCTGGACTTGGATCGTCACTGACTGTTCGGAATTAACAAAAATGGAGGAGCACAAAGAGAAATGATTCGCAGATTACTTTTCATCACGTTTCTAATTGCCTTGCCAATCGCAAGCGTTTTCGCACAGAAGAGGCCTGACTTTAGTGGTACCTGGAAACTCAACCTAGCCAATAGCAACTTCGGCATCCTGGGTGGTCCCACTAGTCGCACCGACGTGATCATCCACAAAGGCCCATCGCTCTCGAGTAGCACGACCGAGGATAATGTTCAGGGAAAACAGCAGTACAGAATCAACTACACCACTGATGGCAAAGAATCGGTCAACAAACTGGGACCGTACGAGGTAAAGTCTACCCTGAAATGGGTAGGCAGTAAGCTTGTCATCAGCTCAAGATTTATCTACAGCAATGTCAATATCACCAGCGAAGTCACCTGGACACTTTCGCCGGACGGCAAAACGCTCACGACGAACACGCATTTCAAAGGCGACCTGGGCGACAGTTCTCAGAAACTGGTCTTCGAGAAGCAGGAGGTCGTGGCCCCGACACCTGCTAACGCTGCGCCTTAGGCCCGACGGCAGGCAACAGAGGTAAACCTTCAACCTTTTCCTCTGTGGAACTCTGTGTCTTTGTGGTGAACACTTTTCGACCTAAAGCCACCACGGAGACACAGAGTTCCACAGAGGTCTTGTTGTTTCGACAGCTCTATTCTGGTGGTTAGGTTAGGCCATGAGCACCGGCTACTATCTGAAGCCTGAAATCGCCACACACAAAACGAGGCCAGGCGAAACTTCGCCGGGCGATTTTCCGTAGTACTCGGCACAACACAATGAATTCTGGCCGCGACCGGCGCCTCAGATATTTCCTGACTGATTAGATTCGGAAGAATGGAGCACCAAAAAATGATTCGCAGACTACTTTCAATCACGTTTCTGATCGGCCTGTCGATCGGTAGCGTTCTCGCCCAGGGGAAACCCGACTTCAGCGGCACCTGGAAACTAAACGTCGCCAAGAGTGACTTCGGCATCCTCGGTGGCCCCACTAGTCGCACCGACGTGATCACTCACAAAGAGCCCTCAGTCACAAATAGCGTCACTGCCGAGGGCGCTCAGGGAAAACAGGAGTACACAATCAACTACACGACTGACGGCAAGGAAGCAGTAAACAAGATTGGCCCGCGAGAAATAAAGTCCACCGTGAAATGGGCGGGTAGTAGTCTTGTGGTCAGTTCCAAATTTGTTTTCAACGATGCGGATGTCAACGGCGAAGCTACGTGGATCCTTTCGCCTGACGGCAAAACCCTGACCGTCAGCGCGCATTTCACCAGCACCATGGGCGACGCCGATCAGAAATTCGTCTTTGAGAAGCAGGAGGCCGCTGCTCCGACAACGCCTGCTGCGGCTCCATCCGCGCCGGCTAAGGCTACACCCTAAGCCTGGAGCGCAGAAGGCAGAAGGCAGAAGGCAGAAGGCGGAAGGCAGAAGGCGGAAGGCAGAAGGCAGAAGGCAGGAGGCAGAAGGCAGAAGGCGGAAGGCAGAAGGCGGATGGCAGAAGGCGGAAGGCAGTAGGCAGAAGGCAGGAGGCAGTAGGCAGGAGGCAGTAGGCAGCAGGCAGGAGGCAGGAGGCAGAAGGCAGGAGGCAGGAGGCAGGGGGGATAATAAGACGCACCGGCTCATTGCGGCTCCGCCGCCTTCCGTGCGGTAAGGCTCGGCCTTACCGGAGTTCGCCCTACTAACTTGAGGCTACGCCTCCGTCGGTTTCTTTCGAGGCATAGCCTCGAAAAGATCAGAGGTTGGGCCACGGTAAAGGCACAGCCTTACCGCACGGAGGGCGGCAGATCCGCACAGTGCCAGTGCCTTCTACTCGATGCTTCTGCCTTCTGCTCTCTACCTTCTGCTCTCTACCTTTTGACCGCTGCCTACTGCTTACTGCCTACTACCGACTGCTTACTGCCTACTGCCTACTGCTTTCTGCCCCTGCTGCCTGCCTCCTGTCCCTTAATTATCCGGGTCGTCGGTTTCCTGGGCTGCCGAGCCGCTCGGCGGCAGCGGCTCGCTCAACGGCAGTATCCATCGAGCCGGCAGCAGGCTCAGCCGCTCTTTTGCCAAATCGGCGGTGGGGTCAATCAGCAACTGCGGTTTGCGCCCGTTTAAGGAAGCCATCACCCGCGCTCTCACTTCGACATTCTCATAGCCTTCGCGTCGTTTTTGAGCGGCCAGATAGTGGCTGAATTGCAGGACCATATCCGGATGCGTGGCCATCTTCGCGACCTGACGCGGTTCCAGGTGGCTCTTAGGATCGACGGTCCATGTCTGTCCGCTGGCAGGATGCATGATCGTAAAGACTGCGTCGGCTTTCTTCGCTCGCAGCTTCATATGCCAGGCAAAATTGTGTCCTTCCTCAGTCCAGCTAACATTCCCCGGATACGCGTAATGTCGAATCGGCAAGATGATTTGCACCGTCATGTAGGTTATCAGCAGGGCAGCAACTGCCTTTTGCGGCCATGACAACGTGGCGCAGGTGGCGGTGCCCGGCGGCAGGGATTCCGTTTCCATCTTCCTGGATTCAGCGGTCGCAGGAGTTGGAGAGGGTTGGGACGGCGCATCGGGTGAATCAAAGGCGCGCACGACACCTCGGATGACCCGGCGCATCAGATCGGGCGGAAAAAAGATCAGCGTGGCTCCCAACATGAACCAGGGGAAAATACCGATCTGGAAAATGATCGCGTTGAACAGATTGAAAAGAATGGCCGCCAGAAATGCATACGGTCGAGTGCGCCGCCACAGCAAAAGAGGAACAACCAGGAGATCAAGCAACAGGCCGCCAATCACGAAATTGTAAACCACCCATTCCTGTTGGAAGAGGGGACCGAATAAAGGAAGTTTGGTTAGCGGCCTCAACCATGTGCGCATCGGCTCCCCGTGAAACCAGTCGCTGTTAAGCTTCGCCACCCCACCAAAGAAATACGCGATACCCACCTGTGCTCGCAGCAGCCACAGCGTCCATGCCGGAGCCGTGTCTGAACGTAACTTCGGACGTAGCAGTGCATCGACCGAAAGAGCGCGGTGAGCCGGTAAGAAAATCATCAGAAAGCTGATCAGGCTGACCAGGTAGAAGTGGTTCAGGTATCGCGTTTGATCCAACAAGAAAACGTAGGTGAATCCGAGGAAGAAGAGCGTTGCGGCAATTCGATAAAGGAAGCCCGTGAGAATACAGACGGCCAACACTCCCAGAATGAAGAAGTGGATGTACATCCCCTGACCCGGCCATGGTTTGACCCAACTGAAACCGTAGTAGGTGAAATAAACAGTTGGTTCAATGTAGTATCGGCTGATCCAGCCATGCGTGAAGTAGCGGTAGACCTCCCACAACATGATTGCACCGAAAACCACGCGGAAGAAGATGAGGAAAGCGATGTCGACGGGCTGGCGCATGCGGGCGCAGAGACGTTGGATAAGCGTGCCTTGAGAGAGTTCAGATTTCGAGTAGTAGTTCATTAATGTGACGAACGCGGAGCGATCTCATTCACACTGGGGCTTTAGAGACCGTGGTGAAAACTCAAAGCGCGACCAACAACGCTGAAAGCGTTCGCTAATTGCAGCCCAGGGTTGCTGCAACCCTGGGCTGAAGTTAGCCAACGCTTTCAGCGTACTCATATCAGGCGGACTCAATTTCGGCTTTGTTAGCTAGTCGGGTCATGACACGACTGGCAAGGCTTCAAGTCCTCGCACAATTAGACTCTTGCGCCAACGCAAGGTTTCCGGCGCCTGGCCCAGTTGCAAGTTGGGAAAGCGACGAAACAGGGTCGTCAATGCGATCTGCCCTTCCATTCGCGCCAGGGGTGCACCAATGCAAAAATGCAATCCCTGTCCGAAGGCGAGGTGTTTGTTTGGTTCACGGCTGATGTCAAACGTTTCCGGACTGGGAAACTGTTTCTCGTCGTGATTTGCCGAACCAATCACGACCACGACCACATCGCCTTGCGAGATGGCGGTATCGCCAATTGTCAGGTCTTCGCGTGCAAAGCGCTGAGAAGCCAGATCAAGTGGACTCGTGTAGCGCAAGACTTCTTCGATCGTCGATCCTGCCAGTGCTGCATCGCCTTCGAGCCGTTCACGCTCTTGCGGGTGTTCCAGTAGCGCCAGCGCTCCACTGCCGATGAGATTGACGGTGGTCTCATACCCGGCAATCAACAATAGGAAGATTGTCGCCACTAACTCGTGCTCACTAAGTCGATCACCGGCCTCCTCAGCCTGGACCAGGGTCGTAATGAGATCTTCACGCGGCTCCCGGCGGCGTTCGGCAATGAGTTGTCGCAAGCGACGAATGGTTAGCCTCTGATCGGGCAAGGCCCGCAGAACGTCAAACAGGTTGGAGGCCGATAGACTGCTTCGCGTGAGCCGGTGTAAACGGCTGTGGTCCTTCGCCGGAATGCCAAGCAAATGCGCGATGATGGTGAGCGGGAGCGGCAAGGCATAGCCGCTCATAAGGTCCATCCGACCGTCCCTGCTCAGATTATCCAGCAGTTCATCGCAGGCGTTTTGAATGCGCGATCGCAAGCGCTCGACGAGAGTTGGGGTGAACGCCTTGTGGACCAGGGTGCGTAGTCGGGTGTGGTCTGGGCCGTCTTCATTAAGCATGTGGCGGGTCAATCCACCGGAAACCTTGTGCAGCCAGCGGGTGCGAGGTAGCCAGTCTTTCACGAACCGCTCGTCTTTTAAGACCATAAACGCATCTTCGTAGCGGGTGACGAGCCAGGTGGGCTGACCCAGAAGTTTCGTTGGACACACCGGCGTCGTCGCGCGCAGACGGGCGTAAAACGGATAAGGGTTGGCCTTGAAGTTTGGGCGTGCCAGGTCGGCTATTTTCAGCATTGTTTGAGCCACAGTCGGGTACAGACGGAAAGAGACTCGGTTCAGAAAGAGAAGATGACAGGCCTTGGAATGAAAAGGGCTAAAGATAAGCCACACAAACTCAAGGTTAGGAAGGCGGGCTTAGCACCCCAGCGGGGCTGCCCCGCCGGGGACCCCGTCTTGCCCCCGCGCTTGTCTTGGTCCACCAGCCCGGATCTCAGAGCGGGGGCAAGCCCGCCTTCCTAACCCTGAGATTTCTCAAGTTGAGGCTTCCGTGAAAGAAGTCTCTAGCTGCCGACGTGCGAACCATGCCAGGCGACAACCTGCCAGCGGCCGGCGCGTCGAACGTAAATTTTGGTGAAGCGCCAATCATCCTCAAACTCTCCCCGGTTAGCGCTGCGAGTTCTTTCCAGTTGTCCCGTAACCACAGCGGCGTCGCGATAGACGCGAATACGAAGATCGGATGTTTTGTAAGTCTGAAATTTCATCTTCCCGGAGCGTACGAAGTTGAGGGATTCGTTCTTGTCCATTACGGGCATGTCCGGCACTGTTACTACCAGGTCGTCAGCCCATAAACGATCGAGAGCGCTGGCGTCGCCGTTTAGCTGAGCGTCGTTCCAAACCTTCTCGAGCTTGCGGAGTTCGGTAATGTCTCGAGACTCTTTTGCGCGCCGGGCCGAAACTTGCGCGAGATTTATCGAGACCACGCAGATTGTTAGCCCTAGTGTCAGCAGCAGTTTCATCAAGATTCGCCTTACCCGAACGTTTTTCCGCGATCGTTTAGAAAGCGGACTTGTCCGCCCAATGGGGGCACAGTGCCCTTTCTAAACGGCTGGTGGCTTTGCCCAAAAAGTCATTCGACCCATGAAGCCGAGGTTAGCCCGCGGTAGTGGGCGACAGCATAAAGCCTGGGGTGGAGCGCAGCGGAACCCCAGGATCCGCAGGGTCGAAGGACGTAGCCTGCGGAGCGGGCGACAGCCCATAAATTACGGTAAACACTGTCGCCCGCTCCGCGGGCTCTGCACTATCTTTGGACTACCAACCTGGGGTTCCGCTGCGCTTCACCCCAGGCTTTACGCTATCGCCCGCTACCGCGGGCTGGGAACCAATATCCACCGTTTTGCAAGTCTTCTTGCAGCTCAATCTCGACTTTTTGTGCAAAGCCACGGCTAGTAAATTAAACTACGGCACCCCGGTTGTGGTTAAAGTACGGCGTCACGGTCTTGTTGGCAAACTCACTCACGCTTCGAATACTGCGCAATGATTTTCTCAATGGCTCTTCGACAGACGGCGCAGAAATGGTCAGTTCTTGAAAACATTATGCAATCGACTTCGGGGCGGTAGTAACCCTTTGCTTCATACATAGCGCCCTCGAAAGCGCCGACACGCCCCCAGTATTTCTCTTTGCGAAACATTGCCTGTTCCTGCGCCAGGTTTTCGCTGAAGAGCGCCTCCATCTCACTTTCCGGCCGGTTGTCCTTTCGAATCTGAGTCCGGAGTTTTTGATACTCGCGCGAAGCTTTTTCGTAAGCCTCCTTATTCCATGGCGTCGGAATCGGCGTGTCAGGCAGGACGAGATCTTTCCATTTCAGCGTGGCCGGATCCAATAAAGCCGTGGCGTTCGTTTCCCAGGGTTCGATCCGCTCCGTCGCCGGCGCATAAGAGACCGGCGAGGTGTAATACTCGTCGGCGAGTCCGGCGAAGTGGTGACCAAACTCGTGAACGAAGACGTAATTCGCGAAACCGTTGTCGGCGGCTACCGTGCTGTAGAGATTGAAAATTCCGCCGCCGCCATACGTGCGATTGTTGGCGAGTATTTCAATGAATTCGTAGGGAGCAAACTGGGCCACTCTTCGCAACGCGCGATTATCGAAAGTGAGCACATAACGTTCGGAGCCAAAGGCGTCGTAGGTTGCGCCCAAAGGCGAGTCGCGATAAATGCCGGTCGACGGCCGTGAAATACCACTCTCGAAGGCGGGCGGACAAAGCGCCCAGACATTGAAATCCTTCCGATGTTCCTTGAAGGGCGAGGTTGCAAACAAGACTTCTGTCAGCCGGCGGGCGTCGCTTTCAAACTTCTTCGCCTCCCGGGCGGTGTAGCCATCGCCCAGAATCAGGAAGTCGACTTTGGTGGTCGGATCGCCCATCTTCTGGATCGGGATGAGCCGAGCAGGCGCCTGCAACTTCGAGCGATCGATGAAGATGTCCTTCGGGTCGATGGCGGTTGACCAGATGTCTACCCAGGCATTTTGGGCGTTGCGTTTTTTCAGGACGATTTCAACGGGAGCGTCGGGGGCAGGGAAGCGCAGCGACTCGCTGAAGGTGCGCGTCATGGCCTTCGCTTCGTCGGTCGTTTCCCATTCGCCATAGATCGAAGCAAACCCGCGCGAGTAAAGAACGCGTTTAGACTTCTGGTCGCGCACTTCGAATAAATACTTTCCCAGGTTTGAGTCGTCGATGCTTCTGCTCACGTCGCCGGGCCACGGCAGCGGTTCGATAACCACGCGATCGACGCTGAACACTTCCTTAGTTGCGTCGCCGGTGTGGTAGTAGTCCAGACGCATCGTTTGCGGCGCTGCGATGACGACACCGGATAGCAGAAGACTCAGGGCCAGGGCGGAGAGAATTCTTTTCATCATGTATCCGATTGTAAGTTCAACGCACGCGTTTAGAAAGCGGACTTGTCCGCCCATCGGGGACACAAGTGCCCTCTCTAAACGGACGGGAAGCGGCAGTGGGTTGTTAGTAAGTCAGTCGACCGGCGAAGCGCGGTCTGGTTTTTGAACCGAAAGTGCATCACTGCGACTTAACCTTCGACACTGCTAAGTGAAAGGCGCAGGACCGAAGTCCTGCGCCTGTGATATAGATCCGAGCGTGATCAAACTTTCGTTTGGATCTGTTTAGTTATAAGCGGCCGGCAGCGGACCATGGATTTCGCGGCCGGCCGTTTGTTCCCGGCCTACTTGCCCGTATTCACAAACTGAATACAGTCGCCCTGGTTTTTGAAAGTGCGTGGAACGTCAAACAGTTGCCAGCCTCCGTTCTTGCACTGATTCTTGTTTTGTGGCGGTCCCGTCTCGGGATCGCAAGCATCCCCGATTCCATCGAGGTCAAAGTCCGCCTGACCCGGATTAGGGGTAAACTGGCAGTTGTCTAATCCGTCAAGGACGCCGTCGTTGTCATCGTCCGCATCGCAAGCGTCGCCCAATCCGTCACCATCATTGTTAGCCTGGCTTGGATTAGAAATGAGTGGGCAGTTGTCTAACCCGTCCGTGACGCCGTCGTTATCATCGTCGGTATCGACACAATCAGGAATGTTGTCGCCGTCATTGTCTGGCGACACGCTGCCGCCGTTTAGTGGGTCGGAGCCGCAGGAGATCTCGTCAGCATCCGATTGCCCGTCGTTGTCATCGTCCGGATCGCAAACGTCGCCCAATGCGTCACCGTCATTGTTAGCCTGGTTACCGTTTGGCGTGTTTAGGCAGTTGTCAGCGCCGTCGGGTATACCGTCGACATCCGCATCCGGGAACCAGCCGATATCCCGGAACAACTCAAGTGTCAGATCATCCGGAGACTTGACGTTGTGAGTCAGGTTGCCGTTGATGGCCGGCTCCATCAGCAAGTTGCGGTTGGCCACTGTGTCGTAGTGCGAAATGGATGAGCCTCCCGCCACGGGGAAGGGCGCATACAAACGCGCTCGGTCAAGTGCATCGGCGCCGGCGCGTATGCCGAGATCAACTGATAACTTTGCGGTCGTGGGGGTGGCCACCTGAGCCAAAATCGCAAGACCATCGGCTCGAGTCACACTTACGGTCGGAATCGTGACAAACGGGTCATTAATACCATCACCCCCCAATCCTGGAGGTGCTGCATTCACGTTTACCGCCTGGTTGTAGATGATCACGCCAACCGCCCCGGCGATAGTTGCATTTCTCGCCTTGACGGCGAAGCCACAAGTTCCTCGCTCGATAAGAGCGATCTTGCCGGCAACGGCAGCGGCATTGGTGAACGCAGTGCAACCGTCCGTCGTCGTAGGGCCAGTTACGTTGGCCGCATCTTGGGCATCCACAACTTGAGCTGTGACCCCGGGACTGTTGAGCGGCGGTCCAAAAGCTGCCGTGCCAAACTGATATGCGCCTGCAATTGAAGCCGGTGTAAGGACTCTTACTTCCGGGCTGCCGAAAATGAGAACGTTGGGGACTTCCGCCGTCACGTTAGATCCGTCCCAAACGACGCGTCCATATTTCGTTGCCGCAGCCTGCCGCTGGGCTTGAGTCATCTGGTCCCAATGCAGATTGATGGTAGAGTCCAGCAGATGTCGAGCATAGATGTCGGTGAAGCCTCCCGCATTTGCGCCGGTGGAAGCGTTTACGAAAGTCTGAAAGTTCAAACCGTGCGCCAGCTCATGGAGGAGTACTACTACAAGGTCCGGTTGCGCTCCGTGGTTGTTGTCTACCCCCAGGTAGAAGATGAAGTTGCTGCTAAACGTAGCGACGATGTCGGGCGTGTTTGGCGTGGAATTTAGCTCAGTTCCGGCACGCTTGTCGGCCAGTGCTGAACCATACCAAGTGCCGGGAAACTCTGCTCCCGGAAACGGAGCGACGCCGCCGAAGTCACGGAAAATAAAGGTTGCTCCGGCACTTCCCAGGATCCCAGGACCCAGTGGGTTAAAGGCGGCCTGGATGCGGATCGTCACGTTGCTATCGAGGGTGGAACCCCAGATATTAGCCGCGTGGGTGAAAGCGAAAAGACGCTGAGCACCCAGGGTGGTTCCGGGGTTGCCGCCCACCGGGACCGCGGGTGTCGGATCATTGAATCCCTCATTGGCGCCATCTGCGTTGACGATTACGATGGTGGCTGACGCGAAGGCGCTGCTGGAGCAGGCGAGAACCGCGATCATGGCGAAAAGGACGAGTGATGTCTTTGCATTAAGTATATGTTTTCGCATTGTGGTTCTCCTTTACTGAGCTTCCTCGAGGCCGAGAAATGCCGTGGCTTCTTCCATTGTGAACACGCAGCGAACCTCAGTTCCGCCATCGGCTGTAGCCCTGCCAAGCACCACGCCGCCGAAGCGTCCCTCCAGGTCCATCATTTCGCCGCCATTCGCGGCTGGCTGAACGGTTAGCCCTTCGGTTGAGCGGTTCGTTAGCGAGCTAATCTGCTCAACCATGAGGTCCGTTTCTTCAGACGTCGGCCTACGAAGCGTACCGGTGGCCTGGTCTAATACGATCTCTTTCGTCGCCTTAAATTTCTTTTGTTTGGCCGCTTGTGACGAATTTCGAGGTAGGGCAATTGCCGCAACAACCGCGACGGCAAGAACGAAGAGGGTGATCAAGGCTGCGACGCGAACGCGTTTGCCTTTTGCTTTCCTGGCTTTTCCTCGGTTATGAACTGGTTTGAATCTCATTTTTGCTCCTTACTTAAGAGTTGGGGTTAAGAGACGCCAAACGCCTTTGTGCTCCCATTCGAACGAGGGCAGCAGGCGGTCGGATAGATCTCGACAGCAGAGTAAAACTCTGGTTGATGTTGATTGAGCTTTCCGCAAAAGAGTGGACAGTCGAATCCCTCTGAATACTGGCAGTCTGAGACTGACCTATTGAACTCTGAACTCGTAAGGCTGCGCCCCAGGGCTCCCATCGAGGAAGCACTTCAGCGCTTATGAATTCTTGAGTTTTTGATTTTGGCTTTTTGCCAGCAGACGAAACTGAGGCGAAAAGACGAAATATCTGACTTGAAGCGCACGCAGTCTAGCCACGCGCAGTAAAGCTGTCAATGTTTTTCGGATAACTAACGAAAAAGTGGATGTCAGGTTGGAAACAACATGACTACAGTGAGGACTTTTTCCGCTCCGGCGAATTGTCGGGATGGCTAGCCCTTCGCGATGGCGGTGGTTTGCCAGGATATAAGCCGCCAGCGATTGCCTGCTTTTGCATAGACCCTAATGAACCGCTCCTGATCAATGGTGACCGGGTTCTGAGACTGGCTCTGAGGGTTCACCGTTTGGTATTCCATGAACTGATACCGAGTGGTAACGCGACCAACGACAAGCGCGCTGTCTCCGTGGATGCGGATCGCGAAGTCGTCCACCTTCTTGTCCGGGCCAATAGACACTCCGCGTTGCACTCCGCTCATGGAACGCGCCAGTCCGATTACATCTGCCTTTCTCTTCAAGCCGCCTTGCGCATCGATCTGGATGTAGTCATCCGCGAGTATGTCTTCCAGCGTCTTGCTGTCGCCCTTCATCAGTGCAGCCTCGAGTTCGCCGTCGAGTTTTTTGATTGTCACTTCGTTGGTTCCCTGGTTCTGAGCGTAGCAAGCCATCAGGCTAAAGACTACGCCCATCATTGCCGCTACGATTTTACGCGTCATTGAAAATCTCCTGAGAGCTCGAATTGAACTTTAGGATACTCGGCTGCATCTGCGGCGCACAAGCACCCATGCTATACTGTCCGTCTTTGTTCAGCCCCATAACCGCCGCATGAAATAGTGCGGTGCAAACCACGTCACAGAGAGTTGAGTAGTAACCAAAAGTGAGTAGTGTCTTAGAGATCATTCCGCTCGGCGGTATCGGCGAGTTTGGGATGAATTGCATGGCAGTGCGTTACGGGGATGAAATGCTCATCCTTGACGCGGGCATGGGCTTTCCCGAAGAAAGTGCTTACGGAGTTGACGTCTGCATTCCCAACTTCGACTTTCTGGAGGAATACCGCGATAACATCACCGCAATTGTGCTCACCCACGGACATGAAGACCATCTCGGGGCGCTGCCTTACATCCTCAAGAAATTCAACGTTCCGGTTTACTGTTCCCACTTCACCGCCGGCCTGGCCGAGAGCAAGCTGACAGAACATGACCTGCTCGGTGACACGCTGCTGCATCGCGTCGAACCCAGAGACGTGGTCGAACTAGGCGTCTTCACCGTTGAGTTCATACGCGTTTCGCATTCGCTGGTCGATTGTTTCTCACTGGCCATCAAGACCCCGGTGGGCACGATAATTCATACCGGAGACTACAAGGTTGACGAGACGCCCGTAATTGGCGAGCCGATTGATCTGCGATCGTTCAGGCGCTACGGACAGGAAGGCGTCCTGGCGCTGCTCTCGGATTCCACCAACGCCACGGTGCCTGGTCGTACTCCATCTGAACGCGCGGTCATCCCAGCCTTCGAAGAAATTTTCGCTGAAGCCACCGGACGCATAGTCGTCGCCGCCTTTGCGTCGTCGATTCATCGTCTGCAAATTGTGCTCGATATCGCGCAGCAGTTTAACCGCAAGGTTTGCGTCCTGGGGCGGTCGATGCAGAAGAACGTTGAGATTTCCGACCGCCTTGGTTACCTGGACATTCCGGACGGATTGCTGGTCTCGCTGAATGAGGCGAAGCAGATGCGCGACCACGACATTGTGTTCCTGGTTACCGGTTCGCAAGGCGAGGCGCGCGCGGCGCTATCGCAGATGTCGAGCCAGAGCTATAAGGGCTTGATGATTGAGGAGGGCGATACGGTCGTACTTTCCGCTCGCATCATCCCGGGGAACGAGCGTTTGATTTCGCGGATGATCGGGATGATCTACAAACGCGGCGCCAACATCATTGAAGAGAAACGCCGATTGGTCCACGTGAGCGGACATGCATCGCAGGAAGATATTCGGATCATGACCGAAGCGGTGCGGCCGAAGTTTGTGGTGCCGATTCATGGCGAATATAGAATGTTGTTTCGCCATAAGGAGTTTGTAAAGAACCACCTTGGATACGCCGAAGAGAATATCATTCTGATTGAAAACGGGGATGTGCTCGAGCTTGACGGTGAACGAGCGGTGGTTGTGGGCAAGCGAGAAATCGGCCGGACGTTTATCGATGACAGTGGCTTCGACGAAATCGAAAGCGAGACTGTGCGACAGCGGCGTCAAATGGCTTATGAAGGCATGGTCACGCTAATCGTCACGGTCGACGCGGAAACTGGTGAGGTCCAGGGAGAGCCTGAGATTGTTACTCGCGGTGTCCAGGGGTTTGATTCCCGGAATGGCGCGCTGAAAGATGCACGACGGATCGTGTCTGCGGCAATTGCCGGTGCCTCACGGAAGACGCTTGATGACGAGAGTCTATTGAAAGAACACCTTCGCGTAGAGCTCAAGCGATTCATTCAAAAGCTCACCGGCGCTAAGCCCGTTATCATGCCGGTGGTCGTGCAAGTCTGAGTTCGTTGGTTCGCCAAGGGGGCTGACCGAAAACCAAGGCCCGAATCGCCGATTTGTAGGGGCGGCACTCTGTGGCCGCCCCTTCGTTTGGCTCATGTAATCCAAAAGATTGAGGAACCGTGACGAGGGGTGGCCACGGAGTGCCACCCCTACAAGTTTTGCAACGTTTGATTCGACGCTGCCATGAGTTATTGGCCCAACAAAGTGGTAATGATCACCGGTGCCTCGGCTGGAATAGGACGCGGCCTGGCGGTTGAGCTCGCGCGCCAGGGCGCGAAGGTGGGATTGGTGGCGAGGCGGGCCGAAACACTTGATGAGGTCGTTGCTGAGATCGAATCCCTGGGTGGCAGGGCTGTGGCCCTACCGGCTGACGTGCAAAGCGCCGAGCCTATGAAATCCGCGGCGAACCAGTTGCGCAGTTCCCTCGGTCCGATCGATGTGTTGATCGCGAATGCCGGCATTGGGCCGACCAGAGACGCGGCGAAGTTCAGCGCCGCAGAAGTTTCCGACGTCATCAACGTGAATGTTATTGGGGCCTCGAATAGTGTGGCGGCCGTGCTGCCCCAGATGCTCGAACGCGCGCAGGGGCAATTGGTGGTCATCTCTAGCCTGGCAGCCTATCGAGGTTTGCCTAAGTCAGCTGCGTATTGTGCAAGCAAGGCCGCGGTTTCCTCGTTTTTCGAGAGCCTGCGTCTGGATCTGGAGCCACGAGGCATTGACGTAACCATAATCCATCCTGGTTTTATCAAGACTCAATTAACTGCTGGGCGTGGTGCGCAACTGCCTTTTCTGATGGAACTGGACGATGCGGTTAATAAGATGGTTCGAGCGATCGAAAAGCGCAAGAAACGGTACTCGTTTCCGTGGCAACTGGCAACCATAGTCCGTGCCAGCATGATCATGCCGATTTGGATGTATGACCGCATATCCAGAGGGAATTCTTTTAGGGAATAGTCAATGACCATTCTTCAAGCCATCATTCTAGGTATTGTCCAGGGACTAACTGAATTCATCCCGGTGAGTTCCACCGCGCATCTCGTTTTCGCTGCTCGCCTGATTGGTCTTTACAACGGCGTGGAGGCCACGCTTAAGGCTGAACAAACTACGGCCACGATTGCCGTGATTCAACTGGGCACTCTCCTGGCTGTGCTTATCTATTTTGCAAGCGACATCGTTGACATCACGCGCGCTTTTGTAAGTGATCATCTGGCGCTGATTAGGGGTAAGAATCGCGTGGACGGGAGCAAAAGCCTTTCCCAGGGAGCATGGTTGGGCTGGCTGGTGATCATCGGTTCCATTCCGGTGGCCGTAGTGGGGTTGTTGTTAAAGAAACAGATCGAGGGCACGTTTACCAAGAATCTGTGGATCATTGCGACCATGATGATCGTTGTGGCGGTGCTGATGGCGGTGGCGGAATGGGTTGGAAAGAAAGAACGCTCGATGGAACAACTGGGGCTCAGCGACGCATTGGCCGTAGGTTTCGCTCAGGTGCTGGCCTTGATTCCAGGTTCGAGTCGCTCCGGATCGACGATTATGGGCGGCTTGTTTGCGGGCCTTACCCGCGAAACGGCTGCCAGGTTTTCGTTCCTGCTGTCGATCCCGGCGATTGCCGCCAGCGGATTGCTTGAGTTGAAGGAAGCAATGGACAAGCTTCCGGACGGTTCTTATCTGCCGTTGATCGTGGCGACCATTGTGTCAGGCGTTATCGGATACGCTTCGATTTGGTTTCTACTCAGGTTTCTGCGTACCCACTCCACCGGAGTTTTCATTGTGTACCGTCTGATAGTTGGCGCAGCCATTCTGTGCGCTTTGATGGGCGGATATATTTCGGCCAGCGTTGGATAACGTTCGAGGCATGGCTCATGCCTCCGGTGATGCTCGTTTAGAGAGCAGACTTGTCTGCCCACTCCGCTTCGAACAAACCTGACCTAAGCAAGTCGCTACGCTCCAGCGCACAAGTGCACTATCTAAACGGAGTTTTCAGGACGCTCGCTAAACGGGAACACGAAGCGCTTCCTTGCTCCCGTTATGGGACCAAAATCAAAACGTTGACAAAAGCCTGCCGGCTTCATGTAAACTAACCCCGCCCCTCTTCCTCCCGACCCGAAGTTAGGGTTCAATCACATCAACTATTAAAAGGGCGGTGAAGTTTTATGACTGAAAAAGACCCCCGAGGCGCCTCTGTGCCCTCGCAGCGGCCTCGAAGTCCGCGAGTTCCCGTGGAATTTGCGCTTGAAGTAGAAGGCCATACCCCGACCGGTGATTCTTTTAACCTTCAGGCTAAGGCCGTCAAGATTAGCCGGAGTGGCGCCACCCTTATCCTCGATGCGGAAGTCGTGGTAGGGGCGATTATCAAACTGACACCCCCGTTTGGCCGTGAGCTGGAGGCGCAAATCAACGGAGTTTGGACCGACCAGATTGATGGGCGGCGGCGAATTGGCGTTAAGCTACTCGACGAAGACGGCTGGTTTGCAGAGTAATGTTGTCATTTCCTACCACACATCGGCTCCGGCATCTCCCGGCTTGCTGAATAATCATAGAAGCTTCATGATCCTCACATGAAACCCAAACGTTGGATCGTGCGGGAGCAGGACACGATTCGGGTTACTTCGCTCGCTCGCGTGCTGGACGTTTCGCCTACGGTCGCTGCGCTCCTGATTTCGCGCGGCTGTCCAGATGAGTTGTCTGCCAGAGGTTTTCTACAACCTTCCTACGATCAGCTTCACGATCCCTATCTCATGCTGGGCATGAGTGAGGCCGTAGCTCGTCTACTTCGAGCCATCGATAATTCAGAGCCTATCCTCGTTTACGGCGACTACGACGTCGACGGCACGACCGGCACCGCACTGCTGCTGCGGGCGCTGAATCTTCTGGGAGCGAAAACGGGATATCATGTGCCGCATCGCTTCACTGAAGGCTATGGCATTCAGCAGGCTGCCCTGCAAAAAGCCGTGGCGGAGGGTTATAAGGTTGCGCTTAGTGTCGACTGTGGCATCCGCGCGCACGCTCCACTCTATTGGGCACAAGACAATGGCTTAGACGTGATCATCACTGACCACCATCTGCCCGATGAGGGTGATGGTGTCCCGCCCGCCTATGCGGTACTGAATCCAAACCAGAAGGACTGCGACTATCCGGACAAGAACCTGGCGGGCGTGGGGGTGGCTTTCAAACTGGTCCATGCGCTGTTTCGCGAGCGCGGCCGGGAATCGCAGGTCAACGCCTTCCTGAAAATTGTGGCAATCGGGACGGTCGCCGATGTGGCGAAGTTAACTGGCGAGAACCGAACCATTGTCGCCCTTGGGTTGAAGGATTTGGCGAAGGCTACCAATCCGGGCTTACGCGCGTTGATGGAAGTGGCTGGATGCGGCGACGGCGCGAGCATGACTGCTTACGACGTGGGTTTTCGCATTGGGCCGAGAATCAACGCGGCCGGGAGAATGGATGCTGCCCGAGCGGTAGTCGAACTTTTTAGCACGAGGGACCCCGAAGAGGCGCGTCGTTTAGCAAAACATTTAGACACTCGCAATCAGGAACGAAAAGAAGTTCAACGGCAAATAGTGGAACTGGCGATCGCGGAGCTCGAAAGTGTTGACCGGGGACCCGCCAATTCTTATGTGGCTGTGATTGCCGGCGAGGGTTGGCACCGGGGAGTGATTGGCATTGCGGCGTCGAAGATAGCTGAACGGATCAATCGTCCCTGCGTGGTGCTTTCGATTGATGAGGGCGTAGCCCACGGTTCCGGCCGCAGCATCGAACCGTATCATCTGCTCAATGGGTTAACCGCATGCTCCGATCTATTCGATAAATTCGGCGGCCACTCTCACGCGGCCGGCATAACGATTAGACCTGAGCGCATCGACGAACTTCGCCGGCGGCTTAACGAGCACGCGGCCTCGCAGCTGACTGACGAAGATTTGCAACCTTGCGTCCACATTGACGCGGAGTTGGCCTCGGAAAATATCTCCTTCGAACTAATCCGGGAACTGCACGAGTTAGAGCCTTTTGGCGCCGGTAACCCACGGCCAGTCTTTATGGCGCGCAACTTGTGCATCGTCAGAGAACCGCGTCTAATTGGACAACGGCATCTGAAGATGTGTGTTGCAGGTCCGGCAGGCCGGCCACTCGAAGCGATTTGGTGGAATGGGGCGGAGCGAACCTCCGACCTAAGAAGTGGCATCGATATGGCTTACACGATTGAGGCGAGTAATTGGACGGGCGAGACGTTTTTGCAGTTGTCAGTGCAGGATATAAGAACGACGGACGACCGATGACAGACGACCGGTGACCGATGACAGACGAGCGTCAGGCGGTCCTCGGTCGGCCGTCGGCGGTCAGTCCCAGGGTCGTCGGTCGTTCGTCGTCGGTCAGTGGTAGTTATGCAAGAAATCACCAAACGAAGAGCTATCGCTATTGGGTTACGCGCCCGCGCTCCCATCGTAGCCCGGGCAGGTGCATTACTCATTCTGGCCGCGGCTCTCACGTTTGTGGCTATTTCCTACTATCGTCTTCGCAATAACAAACCCTTCCGGCTTAAGTCCGAAGCTCCCGAACTTTCCAAAGAGATCAAGGGGATCTTCGAAGGTTACGAGCAGCGGTTGATGAAGGGCGACCGCCTGTATCTATGGTTGAAGGCATCGCGTGACATCACGTTCATGGATGATCACCATGAACTCGAGCAGGTGAGTCTGTCAGTTTACCCGCCTGTCGGCGACAGGCCAGACGTGATTGTGGCAAACAAGGCGATATACGATCCGAAGACTTCGGTCATCAGCTTTTTGGGGAATGTAAAGATTGAAACGAAGGATGACTTGAAGGTAAACACCGAGGCGATTTCCTTCGACCAGAATAGCGAGGTTGCTCAAACCGATGCCGCTGTTTCCTTCAGTCGGGAGAATGTCTCGGGACGCTCGAACGGCGCCATCGTAGAGTCAAAAAACAAGAAGCTCCAGCTGCAGAAAGACGTCGAGATAATCGTGGCGCCTGAAGTGTTGAAAGATCCGAAGGCTAAACCCGCTTCCTCTCGCTCGCGCCCGCTCACCATCCGTTCGGCCCATGCTGTGTTTGAGCAAGCCACGATGAAGCTGGCTTTCTCGGGTGGGGTTACGGCCGAACAGGAACGAGATGTGATGAGCGGCGAACTCCTCGACGTGACGCTTAATGAGCAAAAACGGGTGCAAAAAGTAGAGATACGTGGCAATTCATACTTGCGTTCGATGGAGGAGGGGCGATCCGCTGAGGTTCACTCAGCCGATATGGATTTCTTTCTTGACAAGGACCAGCGACTGGAAAGAGCTGTCGCTATGCGTGATGCAGGCGGCAAGAGTCTCAACGCTGAATCGGAAATGCAATTGACCGGCGCCAGCTTGATTGAAGTTTTATTTCAGGCCCAGGGTGATCGCAGTCTCCTGAAACAGATGCGAACAGAAGGCCGATCGGTGATCAATCTTTCTGCTCCGAAGTCGAAGGCAAACGATCCACGCGCCTCCAGTAAACGCCTAACCGCCGATAGCGTAAAACTGCTTTGGCGTGTTTCGGGCCGCGACCTGGAAAAGGCTGAGGCCGTCGGTAATGCGGAGTTGTTTGTCGATCCAGTAATGAAACATGCGAAAGCTGACACCCAAACGCTGACTGCGCCACGAATTGACTGCGACTTTTTCGAAACGGGAAATCTCGCCCGCGCCTTCACGGCGTCCGGAGGAGCCAAGGTAGTCGTCGAGCCGGTACAGAAGTCTGAGGACCGAGGGACCCGCACGCTTACATCTGAGAGAATCGCCGCGTTCTTTGTTAAAGATACACAGCAGATTGAGCGAACCGACGCCACGGGCGACGCAAAGTTTAATGAGAATGACCGCAACGGGGTCGCGGCGAATATTTCCTTCTCGGGCGGGGACAACACGGTGCGCCTGCGCGGCGGCGAACCAACTGTTTGGGATTCGCGCGCCAGAACCAAGGCAGTCGAACTGGATTCCGACCTGACTAACCACGTCTCTTACAGTCGCGGCAAAACTGCTACTACCTATTACAGCCAGGTGCAGACAAACGGGGCGGTTCCTTTTTCAAAAGTGAACAGTCCTGTCTATATCGTTAGCGACCGGGGCGAGTTTTACAGTCAACGAGGGTTGGCGATTTACACGGGCAATGCGCGCGCCTGGCAGGACGATAACTTCGTTCGCGCCGACAAGCTGACAATCTACATGAACGAGAAAAAGATGGACGCCGAAGGCCGCGTGCAAAGTGAGATTTACACAGCGCGACGGAAGGGAGCATCCGCCGACAGTACTGTGGCGGTCTCGGCTTCGGCCGATTCGATGTCCTATTCAGATTTGAACCGCATTTTGCATTACGAAGGTAACGTTGACATTCGCCAGGAAACCGATCGCATCACTGGCGGCGTCGCGGATGTCTACCTGTTCAGGGAGTCAGCCAAGGTTGAGAAAACTATTGCGGAGCGTAACGTGGTGCTCACGCAGCCCAACCGAAAAGGGACAGGTGATCGGATTCAATATACCTCGGCCGATGAGGTGGCGGTGCTTACGGGGAACCCTGCTCGGTTTGAAGACACGGAGAAGGGAAGTACCGAAGGAGGGCGTTTGACCGTCAATATGCGAGACGGTAGAGTGACCGCGGATGACGTGAGAGGGACGCAGTCGCCCGGACGGGTTAGGTCGACGCATAAAGTGAAGCGTCAGTAGTTCGGCAGGAGCCGCCACCCGAAAGCGATGTCTGAGGAGTTGGCGGTATCCAGAGTGCCGACTTTAGTCGGGTTCTTGCCGCTGCCAGGCGCTCTACTAAAGTCGGCACTCTGAACGCCTGGTTCCATGGTAGATGATGAGCACACGAGCCGAACAGGTAGATGTCGTAGTCAGCAGCGTGAAGACGTCCGAGCGTGAGTCTCGTCAGCCACCCACAAGCCCATCCCCCTCAGCGCTGACGGCGCGAAATCTACAAAAGACTTACGGAAAGCGCCGCGTGGTCGATGATGTGAGCCTGCACGTAGAAAAGGGCGAAGTCGTGGGGCTGCTAGGGGCAAACGGCGCCGGGAAAACGACCACGTTCTATATGATCGTTGGTCTCGAGCGACCTGATTCAGGAGTAGTAAGTCTTGGCAATCGTGAGGTTACCAAACTGCCGATGTATCTGAGGGCGCGTTTAGGTCTTGGATATCTACCCCAGGAGCCTTCAATTTTTCGGAAAATGACGGCGGCGCAAAATATTCTGGCCGTGCTCGAAACCATGGGACTCCGCCGGCGCGAACGTCTTACCAGGCTTGAAGAATTGTTGGAAGAGTTTGGCATCGCGCATGTCCGCAATACACGTGGGGACGCGCTTTCCGGCGGTGAAAGAAGAAGGACAGAGATCGCTCGGGCGCTGGCGACCCAGCCACAATATATTTTGCTTGACGAACCTTTCGCCGGGATCGACCCCAAGGCTGTTGATGATATTCAAAACGTAATACTTTATTTACGAAATCGTAGCATCGGGATTTTAGTGACCGACCACAATGTCCGCGAAACTCTGGGAGTGACCGACCGTGCCTACATAATGGCCGACGGTCGTATTTTCCGTTCTGGCGTTCCGCGTGAATTAACAGAAGATGCTGAGGTGCGTCGGCTTTATCTTGGCGAAAAATTCCGCATGTGATAATCCTGGGGCAAATTGGGGCGCGCAATGCACGACCTAATCGGTTATAATCTCCTCGTATCAATCGCAAAACAGTAAGCAAAATAATTTTTTAGGAAAGATGTCTCTTAAACTAACTACCAGCCTCTCTCAACGCCTTGTGTTGACGCCACAGTTGCGGCAGCGCATTGAGATGTTGCAGATGACTACCCTCGAGCTGAGCGATCTGATTCAACAGCAGATTCTCGAGAATCCAGTGCTGGAAGAAGTTGCGACACAGGAAGAGGCGCGTGAGCTTGCTGAAAAAATACTCGATCATCTGGCCAGCTCAGATTCGGGAGCTACCCCGGAGCCGGTCCAAATCGAAGCCAGTGAGCCGGATTTGGGCACTCCGTCCTCCAACGGCTCAGGGGATGCTGAGGGGTTGGCACCAACATATGCCGAAGGTGAAGGCGAGGGCGGCGATGGTGAGTCGCAAGCGTCCGCTGATTTGAGTGAGGATTCCGTCGGTGACGATCTGGTAGGTGAAGACGCCTCGCGCGATGCCTTTGAAGAGATCGATTTTGGGCGAGAGTTTCAGGATTACCTTGATCCCGGATACAAGACGCAGGAGATCGAATATAAAGAAGATGCGCCTACGTTTGAACAGTTTCTGACCCGGGCTCCGTCTCTTTCCGATCACCTGGAGTGGCAGCTCCACATGAGTCCGATTGCCGACGACGTCTGCAACGTCGCGATTAGTGTGATTGGCAATCTGGACGCGGATGGCAGGCTCAATGCCACCAATGAAGAAATCGCCGCGATGGGCGGGTGGACTGAAGAAATTGTTGAAGAGTCCAGGCAGGCTGTCATGCATCTTGACCCGATCGGGTGTGGCGCACGAAACGTTCGGGAGTGTTTGTTGGTCCAACTCGAGGTGAAAGGCGAAAGCGATCGGTTAGCCGCGAAATTGATTAGTGAACATCTGTCTGACCTTCAGCAACATAAGCTGCCACACCTCGCCAAACTAATCGGTAATGATGTAGACACGCTGTTAAGCGAATTACAGTTCATTCGGACACTCGATCCTTATCCCGGACGGCGCTACTCCTCTGAAGAACCGATTTTGATATCACCCGAGATCTACATCGAAAAGCTTGATGAAGACGATGAAGACTACGTGATCTATTTCTCCGACGACGGGAGTCCACGGCTTCGAGTTAGTCAGCAATATCAACAGATGCTTGGCAAGACTGATGTCAGCAATGAAACCAAGAGTTTTATCCGAGAGAAGATGCGTTCGGCAGTAGATCTTTTACGAAACATTGAGCATCGGCGTCAGACGATCTACAAGGTGGTAGAGTCGATTGTGGCCCGGCAAAGAGATTTTCTCGATCACGGCGTGCAGCACATCAAGCCGATGATGCTGAAGGACATAGCCGAGGATATAGGGATGCATCTTTCGACTGTGTCCAGGGTCGTCAATCGAAAGTATGCGCATACTCCGCAGGGCGTAATTGAGCTGCGCCGATTCTTTACCGAAGGCATGATGAATGAAGATGGCGAGGAAATCTCCACCCGCATTATCAAGTTAAAGATAAAGAAGCTGATCGAAGAAGAAGATTCCCATAGCCCCATAACTGATGATCAGGTAGTGAAAATTTTGATCAAGGATGGGATCAAGTTATCGCGCCGGACCGTCGCTAAGTATCGCGATCAGATGAGCATCCCCGGATCGCGTGAACGGCGGGCTGTAGTTTAGACAACAGGTAGGTAGCTGGCGCGCAGGTAGAGTTTTCGCCCCCAAAAGTTTTCTGGTTAATAGTCAAAGCTGCCTTGGAAGTGTGGGCAGTTCTATAGCCTTGAGGCTAAGAAGGGAACCAAGTTCATGAGGTTTGAGTACACGGGTCGTCACGTTGAGGTTACTCCAGGCATCCGCAAACATGTAGAGGATCATTTCAAGAAGCTTGATCATATTTTTAATGGAACGGAACCAAAAGTTCACGTTGTTATTACGGTAGAAAAGAATCGGCATATCGGAGAGTTGGTCGTTAATTGGCGCGATCACACATTGACCGCCAAGGAAGTTAACGCTGATATGTACATGGCGCTGACTCGAGCGATGGAGAAGGTTGAAAAGCAGGCCTTAAAACTTAAGAAAAAGAGCATCGATCGCAAGCAGGGAGCTCGACGCACAAGCGCCGTAGCGCCAACGCCCGATGGCCAGGTAGAAGCCACCCCGCGTCCGCCCAGGATAATCGCAGCTCGTCGCTATTCAATTAAGCCGATGACCGCGGAAGAGGCGGCTATGCAGGTGGCGTCCGCAACAGATCAATTCCTGGTGTTTCGCGACGCGGATACCGATCGGATTGGCGTATTGTATAAGCGCAAAGACGGCAATTTCGGGCTCATTGAACCATAGACTAAACGCGGCTTTTCACCGGCTGCCAAAGCGGTTACGCCAGCGTCACGCCTTCGTGAGCAGGATAAACCTGGTCTGTAAAAGGCGATAGAGATATCGTTCTTCCTCCTTTTCAACCGCGCATGAAACTTCCATGACTAATGCGACCGACTCGAATCATGAAATCACCGATGCCACCCCGGACGTAGTCATCATCACTGGATTGAGTGGGTCGGGAATGTCTTCGGCGACGAATGCTTTCGAGGACCTTGGTTATTTCTGCGTCGACAATCTGCCCATTACCATGTTGCCCACATTTGCGCGGCTGGTAACAGCGAGTTCGGATGAGAAAGGGATAGAACGTGCGGCACTCGTAATTGACATACGCGAAGGGAGCTTCCTCGGAGACTTTGGCAAACAACTGGCCGCGCTCCGGAAAGTGGGCTTGAGTGTTTATGTTCTGTTTTTGGAAGCTTCTGACGATGTATTACAGCACCGGTTTAGCGAGACCCGACGGCCACACCCGGCCGACAATGGGCAGAGCTTGCTCCAGGCGATTCGCGCAGAGCGTACGGCCATGTCGCGTGTTCGAGCCGAAGCCGATCAGATCATTGATACTTCCGAACACACCGTACACACTCTGCGCAGTCACCTTTTGCAAAGATTCAGTCCCGATCACAAGGGTGGACCAATGCGGGTTCAGGTGTTGAGCTTTGGACATAAGTTTGGCAATCCCGGCGATCTCGAATTGCTCTTTGACGTGAGGCACCTGCCCAACCCCCATTTTGTGCCTGAGTTGAAACCCCTATCGGGCCACGATAGCCGGGTTGTCAAATACTTGAGATCTCAACCTGAAGTCAAAGAGACCTTACGTCGCTTCGGCGAGTTACTCGACTATCTATTGCCGTTGTACAAGCGTGAGGGAAAGTCGTATGTGACGGTAGGGATTGGCTGCACTGGGGGGCGACACCGCTCAGTGATGGTGGCCAATGCGCTGACGCGCCGACTTAAGAGTGCCGGTTTCGATGCCCATGCGGTACACCGCGATCTAAGAAAATCAAACCGTCGTCACCATTAGTAGATGGTCAGAACCAGCGTGCATTAGGGCGGGTCGATCATTGACTTCAATCTGCGAATGGCGGGATACCACGGAGAGTTAAAGATGAGCAGTAACCCACCCACCTCAGTGACCAAGGACGAGACCCGGAAAATTGCCGGCGTGATAGTGACGCACGGCCACCTGGCCGGTGAATTGTTGTCAGCAGCGGAAATGATTGTGGGCCCCATTTCGTTCATCACCGCGGTTTCCATCGGATGGCATGACGATGTGGATGCGGCGCGCGACGAGGTTCAGCGCGCGATCACTCGGGTGACGCAGGGCGCCGGTGTGTTGTTGTTGACCGACATGTTTGGCGGTACTCCGACTAATATAGCGTCAATGTTTTTGGACGACGGCAACGTTGAAGTAGTAACGGGCGTGAATCTGCCGATGGTAATTAAGCTGGCCAGCCAATCTGGTGAGTTCTCGCTAATTGATACCGCGCGCCGCGTCTGTGACCTCGGTCGGCAAGGCATCTATCACGCCGGAGATCTTCTCGCTCCTCCCGAAAAAGGCGCCTCTCGTAATGATTGAACGCACCCTCCTCGTCAAGGCACGCCTTGGATTACATGCCCGCGCTGCGGCAAAGGTCGTCCGTTTAGCGCAGAGTTTTATTAGCAAAGTGGAGTTGCAGCGGGTTGATAACAGCACCACCGCGGATGCCAAGTCAATACTCAGCGTATTAATGCTGGCTGCTGCTCGCGGAACTCAACTCAATGCAACTGCCGAAGGTATCGACGAAGAGGCAGCACTCAGTGCTCTTGATGAACTTTTTGCCCAGGGCTTTGGCGAAATGGAACAGGAGTCAGGAGGATGAAGGAGCAACTTCATGAGTTACGCTTCAATGGCCTCGGCGTCTCTGACGGGATTGTGATTGGTCAGGTTCTGCGGATGCACGACGGCAGCCGGCACGTCTATCACTGGAGGATTAGCGTTGCCGATCTCGAATTGGAGCGACTCCGTTTTCGTGGCGCTGTTCAACTTGCGAGGAAGCAGGTGGTGGCCATCAAACAACAGGCGGAGAAGTTGTTGGGTAAGGACCATGCGTACATTTTTGACGCTCACTTATTGTTGCTCGAGGATGAGAGGCTGATAGGTGACATTGAACGACAAATAACCGACGAACAGGCAAATGCCGAGTGGGCCGTTGAAGTAGTTGGCGATCGGCTCTTGTCTCTTTATTCGGAGATCAAAGATGAATACCTGCGTGAGCGCGGATCCGACATAGAAGACGTTATGCAACGTTTGCTTGTGGCACTGAGTGGAGTCCAACCCCAGCATCGTAACCTTTCGGAAGACGCGGTCATTGTTGCCCAGGACTTGCTGCCCTCGGCGGTCGCAGAATTAGACCTGGAGCACGCGCGCGCGATCGCGACGGATACCGGAGGCTGGACGTCCCATACCTCCATTCTGGCCAGAGGCATTGGTATTCCCGCAGTAGTTGGTTTGCGTGACTTCTACCGGCGCACCAGGACCGGTGACAAGATCATTGTGGACTCTACTCGCAACAGAGTAATCCTGCACCCTGCACCGGCTACGCTTGAGCGTTACCAGATTGAAACGTCGAATCGCCAGAAACCTCGAGGGGATGCAAAAGGTCGCGGGCCAGTTCGAACCCTGGACGGCGTCGAAGTCGCCATGAGGGCGAACGTTGAAGTGCCTGCTGAATTCGAAGGGGTGGAGAAGTTTGGGGCGGATGGGGTCGGACTCTACAGATCTGAGTTTCTCCTGGCTCGACGGGGCGTTGCCGTTTCCGAGAAGGAACAGCAGTTGGCCTATGAGGAGGTGGCTAGAGTTGCCGGAGCCGACGGTGTCATCATCCGGTTATTCGATTTGGGCGGTGAAAATCTGCGGGAGCAATTCAAGGAGCCGGAAAAGAACCCTGCCCTTGGCCTGCGGGCAATTCGTTTTGGGCTACGAAACGAAGAAGTGATGCGCACCCAGGTGCGGGCGATTTTGATGGCGGCTGAGAACGCCAACATAAAGATCGTGTTGCCGATGGTCGCGGACGTGAGCGATGTCAGGCGAGCCATGGCAATAATTCAGGAGGAGGCCGACAACCTCGCTAATTCCGGCCGAGCTTTCGGTGAGGTGGGTTTGGGGGCAATGATAGAGGTGCCATCCGCCGTTTTGATGGCGGACACCATCGCCAGGACGGTTGACTTCTTCGAGCTCGGCACAAATGACCTGGTGCAATACACGCTGGCTGTAGACCGGGGCAATGACGAAGTTGCAGATTGGTTTCGCACCCTTCACCCTGCGGTGCTTAACAGCATTGATCGCAGTCTCAAGGCAGCATTCAATGCTGGAATCCCGGCAATAGTTTGCGGCGAGATGGCCTCGACCCCGGCATATGCCGTGTTGCTGATCGGCCTTGGCGCCAAGGATTTGAGCATGACTCCCTCCGCCATTCCACGGGTTCGTCGCGCCCTGGTGGGGATCGATTCCCGAGATGCGCGGTCGATTGCCGAAGAATGCCTGAGCTGCGAGACGGCTGATCAGGTCGAGACTATCGTGCGCGAACGCTTTGGAAAGCTCTGGCCAAACTTATTTCCTGCAGAGAGCCTGCCTGAACTCCGGCAAACGGCCAGCTAGGTTAACTCCCGCCAATTGTAAAACGAAAAGAAAGTCGCAACTCCGGGCTGCGATGGGACAGCAATCGACAAACTGGATTGGTTTTTCGCAATGCGTGAAAACCTAGGTTCCAGGTTCCGCTGACGTCGGCCGGGAGGAAACCCCACCACAGATTTGTCCGTACAGCCAGGCCCTGGCAAAGTCCCAGTCGCGTTTCAGAGTAGCCGTGGAGATCTCCAGCACTTCCGCCGTCTCTTTTTCAGTGAGGCCGCCGAAGAAACGCAATTCGACGGCGCGGCTCGCTCGTGGATAGAGCGCCTCGAGGCGGTCCAGTGCTTCGTCGAGAGCAATCAAGTCTTCGTCGCTTTCCTCGGCGACTCCGGTCAGTGCTTCCAGCGATAATTTGAGTTTCCCCCCGTAGCGTTTCTCCGCTTTCTCAGCTCGCGCATGGTCCACCAGCAAGTGGCGCATCTGCTGCGCTGCGACATTAAAGAAATGAACCCGGTCCTGCCAGGGGCAAACACCATCGCCGAACAACTGTATGTAGGCTTCATGAACGAGCGCGGTCGCTTGCAGCGTGTGGTCCGGGCGCTCTCGCTGAAGGTAATACTGGGCCAACCGGCGTAACTCCTGATAGACGACGCTCACCAATTGTTTGCCGGCTTCCTGATTGCCGTTGCGATATTCGATTAGCAGCTCGGTGAACTCGTGAGAACTGGAGGTGGACATAGTGAGGACTCCATTGAATCAAACGCATGGATTCTCATCGACGAACGGAAGCTTGATGTTGGGAATCAAAAACAATCTCCTCATTCCTGGTCGCGGCCTGCTTACTTGCCTGCTGCGGTCACGTCTTCTCTGCCGGCGGCGCGCCAAAACCGCAACGTGGCATCAGTGCTGCCGCTTACCAGCGTCAGGCCGTCGGGAGAGAACGCGACGGACTTAACCTCATCAGTGTGTCCCTGGAGTGCGATCAATTCCTGCTGCGTCGCAACGTCCCATAACCTTACGAGGCCTTCACCGCCGCCCGTGGCCAGCCTCTTCCCATCCGACGAGAAGGCCACCGACCAGACGCGACCGGCGTGCCCTTTGAAGGTGGCCAGTTCCAGGCCGGTACTGACCTGCCACAACTTCGCTGCGTTATCCGCGCTGCCCGTGGCCAATGTTCTCCCGTCCGGCGAAAAGGCTATCGAGTGAACCACTTTGATGTGGCCGTTGAGTGTAGCCAGTTCGCGGCCCGTCGACGCATCCCACAGCTTGGCTGTGTTGTCATAACTCCCCGTAGCCACCGTTCTGCCGTCTGGCGAGAACGCCACCGCAAAGACCCTGGCGGTGTGCCCATGGAGAGTGGTGAGTTCCTGCCCTGTTGCGGCATCCCACAATTTCGCCGTTTGATCACCACTCCCGGTGATCAGGCGTTGGCCATCCGGCGAAAACTCCACCGAATGAACTTCGTCCGCGTGTCCCTTGAGGGTCATTAGTTCCTGGCCAGTAGCTGCATCCCATAACTTCACCGTGCGATCCTCGCTGGCGGCGGCGATCGTTTTTCCGTCAGGAGAAAATGCAATCGACTCTACGGCGCTAGTGTGTCCCTCGAGGGTTGCGAGTTCCTCTCCGGTGATCGCATTCCACAACTTACCGGCTCTCCTGCCTGCCGCCGCTAGCTTTTGCCCATCAGGCGAAAACGCGATAGCGAACACCCTAAAATTCCTGACCTTAAGGATGTTGGGTTCGATCACCATGCCGACATCCCACACCTTCACCGTGTAATCGTCACTGCAAGTGGCCAAGTGTTTGCCATCGGGCGAGAAGTCGATCGACCACACCTGGCTAAGATGTCCTTTGAGAGTGACGAGTTCCTGACCAGTCGGAATGTCCCACAATTTCATGGTACGGTCAGCGCTGCCGGTGGCCAGGAGTCGGCCATTAGGCGACCAGGCAACTGCCCGGACTTCGCTGGTGTGCCCTTTGAATAAAGCCACCTCCTCTCCAGTGTTCACATCCCAAATACTCGCCACACGCTCGTTGGTTCCCGCGGCCAATCTCATCCCATCAGGCGAGAAGGAGGTTGACCAAACCGCGCCTAACGGATCGAAAGCGCGAAGTTCGCGACCCGTGGTCGCATCCCACAACTTGAGCGACGACTTTGCCGCGAATCCCGCCAGTCCCGTAGCCAACATTCGGCCATCCGGCGAAAACGCCAGAGACCTGATCCATCCCGCCCCTCCTTGAATCGTTATCAACTCACTTCCGGTCGACGCATCCCACATCTTCACTGTGCCGTCATCGCTGCCCGTCGCTACGAGTTTCCCGTCAGGCGAGAACACCGCGGCGCTTACTCGTTTTGTGTGTCCTCTCAGCGTGGCGAGCAGTTGCCCGGTGGCGGCATCCCACAATTTTGCGGTGGTATCGCTGCTGGCCGTCGCCAGCTTCCTGCCATCGTGGGACCAGGCGACGCCCCAGATACCTTGCTCGTGTCCAGCGAGCACGGCGAGTTCTTGCCCTGTTACGGGGTCCCACAGCTTGACGCCGCCCGATTCATCGGCAGCAGCCAACCTACTTCCATCCGGTGAAAAGGCTATCGACCAGACTTCCCTCGAATGTGGCAGCGTGTGGATCACTCCGTTGTGATGATAAAGCCGCCAAAGGTAGTACCACTCGAAGCCGCGCAAGTCGTCCTCCCCAGGCTGCGGCCACTGGCTCTCCACCAAATCGCGCAGGCGGGCAATGTTCGCCGTCGCCCAAGCTTGCTCCCCCAGATTCATCTGCGCTGCATAGAGCAAACGGCGATTGATTCGCACTTGCTCGGTAGCCTTTAGGGCCTGCCACGAAGTGCTGATGATCCCGGCGAGCAACGTGAGAATCAGCACAGCCGTCGCACCCACTGCAACACGATGCCGCCTGACAAACTTTCCCATGCGGTAACCAATGGTGTGCTGCCGCGCCTGGACTTTCTCGCCTTGCAGGTGGCGCCGGATGTCTGCGCTCAATTGCTCGACCGATTGATACCGCTGTGGCGACTCCTTCCGCAGCGCCATTAGCAGGATGTTGTCCAGATCGCCCGCCAGTCTCCCCCGCAACTTTTCCGGTTTGCCTTCGCGTGTTCGGCTTACGCTCTCGGGCGTCCGTTGTTTGATCGGGACTCCGTCCGGGCCCGATTCGGTAATCACTCGCCCGATCATGACACTTGGACGTTCAGGCTCCTGCTCCGAGATCACGCGCTCGATTTCCACCAGCGAGTGATTCTTAAAGCGGTGGGGACGATGGCCCGTCAGTAGTTCGTAAAGTACAACCCCCAGACTGTAGACATCGCTGGCTGTCGTAATCGCTTCGCTGCGCAGTTGCTCGGGGCTCGCATAATCCGGGGTCATCAGATGCAAGCCTGTGCGGGTGAAAATGGTGGGATCGATCTGATCGTCCTGGCTGAGTAGTTTGGCGATGCCGAAGTCCAGCAGCTTAACCACGCCGTTTTCATTAATCAGAATGTTGCTCGGTTTGAGGTCGCGGTGAATGACTAAATTCCGGTGCGCGTAGGCGACGGCCGCGCAAACGGTCAGGAAGAGTCTCAGCCGTTCCGTCACTGAAAGTAGATGTTCATCGCAGTAGTCAGTGATTGGAACACCGACAACGTATTCCATCACGACGTAGGGCCAGCCGTCTTCGGTCGTGCCGCCATCGAGCAGCCCCGCTATGTTCGGATGCTCCAGGTTGGCGAGAATCTGGCGCTCCTGTCGGAAGCGTCGCACGACTTCGCGTCTGTCTGGACCGGGCCGGACCAGTTTGATGGCCACCAGCTTCAGAAATTCCTTGTCAGCCCTGAATGCGAGATAGACGACTCCCATGCCGCCGCGCCCGATCTCGCGCACCATCTGATAGGGACCAACACGGCAGCCGGGAACGTTGACCTCAGCAGAGAGCGTGGGCAGTCCAGCGACTCTTGTCAATGCCGGCTTGTCGATGAAGCTACCCGCCGAGTCGTACGCAACAAGCAATGCTTGCGCCTGCGCACGCGCCCACTCATTGTCGCCACCGGCTTCACCCAGATAGACAGTCCGCTCGACCGGCGCCAACTCCTTAGCACCCTCGAAAAGGTCTCTTACAAGTTGCCATTGTTCGGAGGCCACAAAGCCCTCCCTTGACCCCGTAGTGAGTCACGGTCTCGATAGGTTGAGAGGCGGCGATTTTAACACAGAGCCGGATACCTCGCGCCGATGTCCGACACACTTCTTCAGTTTGTCGACAGTGGGTAGCCTTGCCCGTTCCGTAAATTGCGAATCCTGGCGAACCTCATCAGCGTTGTCTCCATCCACCGGCACGACAAACTGAAGTGTGTCGGACATTAACTCAATCAATCGCGCTCTTGATATTCATGTCGCCTTCAGCGCGCTCCAGCTGCACCCCACACTCCGCTCGCTGACTCGCTATCTACAGCTTGGAAAGTTTTTTTGCCACCGCATGAGCTATTTGGACACTCCCTTACGCTATCTGGGCAGACTCACATGTTAGACGGCGCCCGGCCTCTGAAGCCCAGCGCTATCTGCCAGAGCCCAAAGTTGCCAAAAGGAGAGCCTCACATGAAAAACAAAAGTAAGATGACCAAGCTTCTCGTCTTGAGTTTGGTTCCTTTCGCCCTGGTTCTGATGTTTTCTGAACAGCCGGGAGAGGCAGTGGCCCCTGGAGTTACGTTCGTCGTCAACAGCACCGCCGACCTTGTTGACGCCGATCTCACCGACAACAGGTGCATCGCCGCCGGGAACGTATGCACCCTGCGGGCCGCCATCCAGCAGGCCAACGCCCTCGCCGGCGACGACACGATAAGCTTTGACTCCAACGTCTTCAACGTCGCACGAAGAGTCACGCTTGGGAGCCGTCTACCCGGCATCGCCCAGGATCTGACCATCACAGGCCCTGGCGTCAACTCCCTCACCGTCAACGCCAACCAGACCGGTAACGTCCTCGCCATCAACAGCGGCGTCAAAGCGGACATCTCTGGATTAACGGTGACGGGTGGCCTCGAACCCTCTGGCGGCGGCATCCGTAACGGTGGCATGCTGACACTGACAAACGTGAATGTGAGTGCCAACTCGGCGGATTTCGGCGCGGGTATCTACAACGATGTAGACGGAACATTGACGGTCAACAGCAGCACGGTCAGCGGCAATACTGCCACCATCAACGGCTTCGCGGGGGGCGGCGGCATCTTCAGCATCAGCATCGGCCGGACAGTCACCCTAAACAGCAGCACCGTCAGCGGCAACA
>JANNJZ010000214.1:0-4075 GCA_031396065.1 Pyrinomonadaceae bacterium
AAGGAATAGTTGGCGCTGGCATATTGGTTGGAGGAAAAACGCGAATAGCCAATGAGCACGTCGTTGAAGCGATTCACTCCGATGCTGGGAAAGGCATAGAAATTCGTTCCGCCAGGATCATCGATAACGCCGCGCTGTCTCACCGCACCGTTGGGCGACAACTCCCACCATTGTACCGCGCAGCGTGTAGCATTGGTGGCGGGCAAAAAGATGGTGTGCGTACACCAAATGGATCCGTTGCGGTATACCGCGCTGGCAATGCGCGAATCCAAGGTGTGAATCCTGTTAGTGGTGCCCATTTGCGGAGCCAGGTTATCTTGCTCAGGATTGCGATAGGCATTGGTCCACGTTTGCAACCCGCCCGGGAAGTTCGTCACCACCGAGAGGGTTTCGGAACCGACCGCGCCGCTGATTTTAAAAAGACGTAAAACCCCCATCGCATTGGTGTCTCCATTGTAATCCTGGATCAGATAAAGGTTGGTAAGCGTGTTGTCGTAGCTCGTCACCGGGCAAATGCCCAGGCCATTCGTTACGAACAGCGTGGCTGTGGGCGCATTGGAAGCATACAGGTTGGTCTTGTTGAACACGTAGATGCGGGAGTAATTCGAACCAGTGCCTGGAAACATGTTTATCGTCACCACAATCCAATCCTTGTTAAAACCCACAACCGGATGGTCTGCGAACTGATTGGTGTTCACATGTAACTTGTGCCGATTCCAAGCGCCCGTCGGATCATCATTCATCGAAACGCCAATTAACACGAAGTTTGTGCCGGTTTGCGGCCCGCGATCCTGCGCGGTCGCAATCCAGCGATTGTGAAATGGATCGTACAAAACTCGTGGATCAAATGCCTTTTCGATGAGGGCCGCGTTCGTCCAAAAACCGGTGAGGGAGTTGGTATAATAGGTTGTCGTTCCCGCCCGGTTCTGGATCCGCGTATGCCAGTTGAGCATAGTTACCACATGATTCGGTCCCACAGACCCGTGGGTATCGGGCGGTGCCAAATCAGTTATGCCATTGGTTATGGCTTGGAAGTTCGTCTCGTAATCGGGAGAGGGTAGTTGCGCAGGCGTGCCGCCCACAAAGGGAGGCGGAAGAGCCTCACGGCGCACTACTGCGTTCGTGGGAACGGTGAGCCTATTGATGGCCGAGTATACCGGCTCAGGAGCCGCTTTCACGGTTTGCGGCAAGGCAAGAATTCCGATGACCAGCGCAGGGAACTTGAATGGCAGACTTGTCTTCACGCCTTTTTTACCAGCAGCGCTCGGCGTGAACGCCAAATGTTCCACAACCCTGCCACTCCGCCTAACCCTAGCAGCGCGAACGTCGCTGGCTCCGGCACCACCTGAATCTGCCCTTGGACATTCAGGGCGATTGATCCTCGATATGCAGCGGTTACATACCAGTGGTTTGCCAGTAAGTCAGCAATTAAAGGCTCAGTCAGTTCGACTCTCCCTCGGAAAGAGCAGGATCCTAAGTTCGTCCCGATAGGGGCTGTGCAGCCCGTAAAGACTAAGTCGAACAATGGGGGCCCTTCTGGGCCTGCGATTATCTGGCTGGTTTCCCACGGACCGTAGGGCGTTGCTTGGACGTGATAGCGAAAGATATTTCCATCAAGAGTAAAGCGGCCAAAGCCGCTATGGGGAAACTCAAAAGGCGGGATTGGCTCAACGAGCGTCAGGTTCGCGGCGAACTGGATGGTGTCTTGGGCATGGGTGCCCGTCAAACCCCCAATGACGAACAAGAAGTAGAACAACTTTTTCATAATCTATCCCGGTTGAAGTTTTTCCGGCGTTCTGTGAAATTGCTATCAGGCTACGCTCATCACCTGCTGAGGCAAGGAGAGAAACGCCCTTTTTCCACCGCCCAAAGCTGTGGCATTTGAGGTTGACGAAGAATTCATGCGAGAGAGACTCTAGGAGGATGAATAGCTCACTGGCATGAAGATGCTCATTCTTCTTTTTCTCTGCCTGGCGTTCGCCGATCGCGTGGCCGTCGCGCAAGGCACCGTTGATTTTAGAAACGGCGGAGTCTCGTTTCGGGGCCCTCCGGCGGATCGAAAGGTCTATTTTCCTGATTGCACTCCGCTGGTTGGAACAAACTTCGTCGCCGGCCTTTATTACCTGCCTGGGCGGGATCGCGGGCCAGAGCTGGACAATCCCACGAGCGGTCTCCTCGCTGGCGCGCTGGCTACTTTTCGGTCACCCGGGACCGCTTCGCCTGGGACGTGGGTAAATCCTACTGAAGTTGGCAACAACCGAGTGCTGGAGGGGTTCGACCCCAACCAGCCCTACGCGACGTTGCAGGTTCGAGTGTGGGACATCACCGAGTTCGCAACGTATGCGGAGGCGGTGGCCGGAAACGGTTTCCATACCGCGTCTGCTCCTTTTATTCATGCGTATGCTGCGCCTCCTCTGCCACCAGATTTCTGGTACCTCAACGAGCTTCGTGCGTTCGGCTGTGTGACCGAGCCTTCAACAGTCGCTCTCCTACTTCTGGCGGCAAGCGGGTTGTGGTTTGTCCGTCGGCGGTGATGACAGAAGGTTGGACGTTCCGACGCGATCCATAGGTGCCCGCGCTTAATGTTGTCCTAAAATGAAAAAGGGCATGGTGACGTTATTCGTTGTTGGTCTAACCGGCGCAATCGAGAAATCCCGAAGATTCCACCGATCACGACAAACCAAACAGCGTCAACGTCGCTGCCTCCGGCACCAGTGTAATCTGCCCGCTGATCGTCGCATCACCCGCAAGACCGTGGTACGTGGCCGTCACATACCACCGGTTTGCCATTAACTCGGCAACCCACTCGTCGGACACTTCGACCCGACCGCTTAATAATCCTCACAAAATATTCGCCGCCAGCTCCGCCAGTTCGGAGCGCTCGCCTTTTTGCAGTTCGATGTGCGCCGCCAGCGATTGCTCGCGGAATTTGCTCACGATGTAGTTGAAGCCGTTGGAAGAGCTGTCCACGTAAGGATTGTCGATCTGATACGGGTCGCCGGTGAACACGATCTTCGTGCCGTGGCCGACGCGGGTGACGATGGTCTTCACTTCCAGCGGCGTGAGGTTCTGCGCCTCGTCGATGACCATGAACTGGCTGGCAATGCTTCGCCCGCGGATGTAGCTCAACGCCTCGACCACGATGCTGCCGGAGCGCATCAAGTCGTTGCTCCGGCGGTGTTCGTGGCCCATGTTCAGGTCGCTCAACATTTCCAGCGCATCATGAATCGGCTGCATCCACGGGCTTAACTTCTCTTCGAGCGAACCAGGCAGGAAGCCGATCTCGCGGCCCATCGACACGGTCGGGCGCGCCACGACGACTCGGCGGAATTCGCGGTCGAGCACGGTGCGCTTGAGTCCGGCGGCCATGGCCATGAGCGTCTTGCCGGTGCCGGCCTTGCCCATGAGCGTGACGAGTTTCACGCGGTCGTCGAGCAAGGCGTCGAAGGCGAAGTGCTGCTCGCGATTGCGCGGCTTGATGCCCCACACGCCTTCGCGCACGTCGATGATGGGCACCAGTTTCTTGCCCGTCGGGTCCACTTTGGTCAGCGCGGTGCGCTTGGGGTTGCCCTCTTCGGTGAGCGTGCAGTATTCGTTCGGGAAATAGGTCTTGCCGCCATTCAGTTCGAGTTCGCCGTTCGCGCGGAAGGCGATCATTTTCTCGGCCGGCACCGCGAGGTCGAAGATGCCGGTGTACAGCTCCGAGATGTTGATGCGGTCGCTCTCGTAGTCCTCGGCGGAAAGGCCGAGCGCGTCGGCCTTGATGCGGAGGTTGATGTCCTTCGTGACAAGGATTGTCGGGAACTTGGGCGTGCAGCGCTGGACGCTCAGGGCCAGGGCCACGATGCGGCTGTCCACGCTGTTGCTGCCGGCGATGGCGTGCTGGCCGTTGCGCAGCTTGGTTTTCGTCTGGTTGAAGATGATGCGCAGCCGGCCGCCGTTGGACAGCGCCACGCCTTCGCTCAAGCGGCCTTCCGCGCGGTAGCCATCGAGCATCCGCGAAACGGCGCGGGCGTTCTGGCCGAGCTCGGTCGATTCACGCTTGAACCGGTCGATCTCCTCGATGACCTCGATG
>JANNJZ010000216.1:0-23743 GCA_031396065.1 Pyrinomonadaceae bacterium
GACGGTTTCCCACCACAGAGACACAGAGAGCACAGAGGATGCACAGAGAAAACCTAAAGAAAATTCCGCTCGCGCTTCACTGCCTCGTCATAACTTTCGCGCGCGTTCTTCACCGATTCCATTTCCGAAACCTCGGCTACCGGCACATCCCACCACGACTCGTAGCCAGGGACGCGCACTTCTTTATCAACTTCGATCACTATCACGGTAGTTCGTTTCTCAAGTCTCGCCTCCTCCAGCGCTCGCAGTAGATCGTCCCGCGTTACTGCGCGAATGACATGCGCCCCCAAACTAGCGGCATTGGCAGCGAAGTCGATCTCCAGCCGCTCGCCATCTAATTGGCCGCTCTCAGCGCTTCGCAATCTGTAATTAGTACCGAAGCCGCCCGAACCCAACGCCTGCGATAGGCCACCAATGCTGCTGAAGCCGTAGTTGTTGAGCAGCACGATATTTAGTTTGTAACCTTCCTGAAGCGCCGTAACGATCTCGGTTGACATCATCAGGTAAGAACCGTCGCCAACCATTACATAGACTTCACGGGTTGGGTCAGCCATCTTGACCCCAAGTCCGCCGGCGACCTCGTAACCCATACACGAATTGCCATATTCAAGGTGGTAGCCCCTGGGGTCCTGAGTGCGCCAGAGTTTGTGCAGGTCTCCCGGCAGACTGCCGGCGGCGCAGACCACCACGTCCTCAGGTTTGGAAAAGCCGTTTACGATCCCAATGACCTCACTTTGGCTGATCGGCGGACCTTGATTACGGTTGCATAGGCGATCGACCTCGACCGCCCACTGCTGTTTGAATTCGCCAAGGCGAGCGGCATAGTCAGCGGCAACTCGATAACCTGCCAGTCCCTCATTAAGTTCCTCAAGGGTGACTCGCGCGTCGGCCACAAGCGGAAGCGCGGCATGTTTGTAGGCATCGAACTCCGCGACGTTGATGTTAATAAAACGCACGTCGGGATTCTGGAAAGCTGTCTTCGAGGCGGTCGTAAAATCGCTGAGACGTGTGCCGATTGCAATTACCAGGTCCGCCTCGCGCGCGACGATGTTAGCGCCGGGCGTTCCGGTCGCGCCCAACGCTTCGAGATTTTGAGGATGATTCCACGGCAGCGCACCCTTCCCCGCCATCGTCTCACCAATCGGGATACCTGTCTGTTCGACCAGCTTCGCCAGGGCTTCGCTCGCTTCACTGTAGATGACGCCACCGCCCGCAATGATGAAAGGCTTCCGCGCTGCGCGAATCCATTCGATAGCGCGCGCGAGCAAGGCCCGGTCCGCTAACGGCCGTGGAATATTCCAGATGCGTTTCTCAAAAAGTGCTGCCGGATAATCCCACGCCTCTGCCTGTACATCTTGCGGGAGCGCCACCGTCACCGCACCGGTATTCGCCGGGGAGGTTAAGACGCGCATGGTTTCCATCAAGGCGTATTGCAATTGGTCGGGTCGGTTGATGCGATCCCAGTAACGCGATACGGGCTTGAAGGCGTCATTGACTGAAATGTCCTGAGTGTGACCAGACTCGAGTTGCTGCAATACCGGCGCTACATTTCGACGGGCGAAGACATCGCCCGGCAGCAGCAGGACCGGAAGGCGATTGATCGTCGCCGTAGCTGCGCCGGTAATCATGTTGGTCGCGCCCGGTCCGACAGAAGAAGTGCACGCGAAAGTGCGCAGCCGGTTATTCATTTTCGCGTAGGCCGTGGCCGTGTGGACCATCGCCTGTTCATTACGCGCCAGGTAGTAACGGAAATCTTGAGTTTGCTGCAGCGCCTGGCCCACGCCGGCTACGTTGCCGTGCCCAAAGATGCCCCAGACGCCGGCAAAGAACGGCTGCTCGTTCCCGTCGCGCTCGACAAACTGACTCTGGAGAAACTTGATCAGCGCCTGGGCGGTCGTTAGTCGTTGAGTGGTCATTTATTCTTCGTGATATGAGCTACCTGCGAGAGCAAACGGGAGACCAATAAACCGGTTTTCTCTGTGCATCCTCTGTGTTCTCTGTGTCTCTGTGGTTAAGCATTTCTCCGGTGATTTCACCACCGAGACGCAGAGAACACAGAGGATGCACAGAGACGGATGTGATTGGTTTCTAGACTCACTCGACTGCGATGCATCTTACACGGATTGACTTGTCACGGCGCGAAAATATCCGGCGATCTCATTCATGTCGGGCAAGGCCGCAGTGTCCTGGGCATTCATGGCACGTTCGACGGTCGCGCCATGGTGGATGATCGAGCCTGCGGCCTGGGCCACAACTAAAGGATCCTCGGCGCCGGGATAGAGAACGTTACGACCAACCAGTGCGCCGCGCACGTTGGGTCCCGCAGATAGTCCCGCTGAGATTTCTCGTAACAGCGGCGTGGCATCGCCCACAGACTCACCGCCAAGCAGCAGGATCGGTAACGTGGTCGCGCGGGCCACGACTTCATAGTTTTCGCAGTAAGGTAGTTTCAGCCACAGGTGGCGGCTACTGTCACCCAGTGCCGAAGCCACGCCAACGATCTTTGCTAACGCTTCGGCAGTTTTCACCACCTTGTAGTTGCCACCATCTTTGACAACCGGCAGTGGCTCGAGAAATGTCGGCAACCCCAGGGCATTCATTTCGGTGATCGCTTCGCTGCAATAGAGGATGGTGTCAAGTGAACTATCCTCGTCGTCGCACAATCGCATCAAGAGCTTTGCCCCATCCAACTTCAATGAAGCACACGTGGCTGGTGAAGCGCCGGTGATCGGATCATCCATCTCCCAACTACTGCCGGCGAGACCCCCGCGGTTGAGACTGGCAATCAGCAGCCTGTCATCAAGCAAACCAGGACCGCCCGCCTCACGAATCAAATGATGAAGGATCAACAAGTCTTCCAGAACATCCATCGTTGCCATTACACCGTCAACTACCGCGCTTTGCAGCACACGGACAATGCGCGCGAGATAACCATGACGGTCGGCCATCCGCACCGGGTCATCACCAACCTTCGCCACGCGCCGGGCCGGATGATCCGCCGCGAGGATGTTGAGTTTTCCGTCAAGCGTGAGACTGCGTCGCTTCCGCGACCTGGCCGCGCGCAAGGAGCATTCGGGATCTGTCACCCGGACTTCGGTTATCTTCCCGAGCGCAGCCGCGGGCAGAAATTCTCTCTCGAGAAAAGCCTGCATCTAGAATCCTCCTCGTTCTTCAATGAAGCTGAGGGCTTCCTGTTCAAAAGGCATGAAGTTGGCGCAACCGTGACGCGTAACCACTATGGCGCCGCAAGCATTCCCCATCCGCGCAGATCGATGCCAATCCCAACCCTTCAGATAGCCATAAAGAAAACCACTCGCGAAGGCGTCGCCCGCGCCCAGCACGTTGTACACCTCGACGGGAAACGTGGCGGCCTCGATCGTTTCCCCACCCGGCAAATAAACAGTGGTCCCGTCTCCGCCGCGCTTGAGCACCAGGGCTTCGGGACCTGCACTGAGAATCGCCGCCACCGCTTCCAACACGTCGCCACTCACTTGCGCTCCGGAAACCTGCGAATGTTCAACCTTCACCGAGACACCTTCACGGAGAGCGCCCGCTTTCACTTCATCAGCAGTGCCCAACACCACGTCAATCAAGCGTAGGACCGAACGGATAGTGACGCCAAAGGCCCGAGCGTCGTCCCATTGATCCGGACGAAAATCAAGATCCAGGATTACCTTCGTGCCCGCCGCCCGGGCGCGTTCCGCGGCAAAGATCGTCGCGCTCCGGCTCGGCTCGCGGCTGAGCCCCGTACCTGATATCAACAGCGCGTTACTTTCGGAGATGGGCGCGGCCAGTACGTCTTCAATGGTCAGTTCGATATCGGCGCAATTGTCGCGGTAATAGACGAGGGGAAACTTATCCGGTGGCTCAATACCCAGGATCACAGCACTGGTACGACGGCCCGGCTTGCGCGGAATGAATTCCTTGTTGACACCTTCCTGCTCCAGGAAGTTGAGCAAAAAATCTCCGACCGGGTCCTCTCCGACCGCTGTCAGCAGCACCGAACGCAGGCCTAACCGGCGGGTACCGACGCTGATGTTAGTTGGGCACCCGCCGACATAAGCAGCGAAGTTTTTGATCTCGGGGAATGGCGCACCGATTTCATTCGCGTAAAGGTCGATGGAACTCCGGCCCATCAGCAGTATGTCGAAGGTTCGATCAGTCATTCACTTTTTTGTCGGCTGCACCCTGAAGAAACTGTCAGTAAATTGCACTTACCGCGACCTGCAGGCGCATAGAGTACAACCTTTAGGTTGCCGCAGCCCAACCACGCAAGCTAAAGCTTGTACTCTAAACGCCTGAAGTAGTAACGCCTTTCACTAAGGGCACGCGCGGGTCCTGGTCAGTCCAGGATTGTCGCACCCATGCGTAATCGGGATCGTCCGCAGCCGCCATGGACCGCGCGCTCCCAGCCAGCGCGTTCAGGTAATAAACGTTGTAGCCATGTGCCGCAACCACCGGATGGTAGCCTTCGGGGATTAGCACCAGTTCACCATCGCGCACAGTAAGTGTTTGATCAATGCTGCCATCCGCCGTATAAACCCGCTGAATTGCATAACCTTCAGGGCGATCAACCTTGTAGTAATAAAGTTCTTCGAGATCCACTTCATCAGGCGGATTGTGCACGTCGTGTTTATGCGGAGGATAACTGGACCAGTTTCCGCTCGGGGTGTAGACCTCGACCAGGAGGATTCGTTGTGCCGGGAACTCCGGTTTCAGGATGTGGTTGATTTGCCGGGTTGCATTGGCGCCGCCGCGGATCTCCACCTCAACTTGAGCCGGCGTAATCAGACGAGCTGGAAATGCTTCTTCAGCGCGGGAGAAACACAAAGCAATTTCACAATCCGTTTCCGCAACTACGGTAAATTCTGTTTCGATTGGCAGGTAGAGTGCGGTAGGCAAGCCATCAAAGACATTCGCCCGACCACCCAGATCTGCCCAGGAACCGGCGGTCGATTCCACTGCACAGCGTCCGCCTAAGATCACTAGTCCCAGTTCACACGCGGCGGTTGCACTCGAGAATTTTTCCCCGGGTGCTAACTTCCTAATACTCATGGTGAGAAATTCAAAGCCGGTAGACTCTGGGGTTACCAGCATGGTCTCGCCTGATGAGTCTATCGAAGGAATTGGTTTGACTAATAAGTTGCTCGTATAAGGCGGCATGACGGGTTCCTCAATACGTCTCGTTGGTGTGGCAGGGCAGTTTACGCATCGTGAACAAGTTTTGCCAGTGGCCCACTCGGCCTTAGTGGGTTGGTTCGATAACCGCCACTACAGAATTGAGTGGGGACTGGAGTTCAGCCTGGAAGGCTGTCAGACAGTAGCCGGTGGTCGTAGCGTCGCGCAGACCACCGGAAGAGTTGCCCATGTTGTCCGCACCCTGAAGGGGTGCCACCGATGTTCTGACACCCGTTCCGGGTGTGAAGCTTTTTTCGATTGCTGTCCGGTGGTCTGCGCTACGCTGCGACCACCGGCTACTTTCTGGCAGCCTTCCAGGCTAAAAAAAACTCGCGCCGGAAACTAAGATGTTGGGCTCGCCTCAAAGTTGAGGTAGGCTCCACAGTTATGATGAACCCAACAACCAAACACTTGCTGGTGTCAGCGCTATTCGTGACCACGTGCTTCGGCCAGACAAACAGGAAAACCGAAGTCCATACCATCGCGGGTAATGGAGTGGCGGGATACTCAGCTGAACAGGTCGCCAATCCATACGGAGTCGTGATCGGCCCGGACGGTGCGCTATATTTTTGCGATCTCGACAATCAACGAATTCGTCGCCTGGATTTGAAAACCCGGAAGCTGACCACCATTGCAGGGAATGGCAAACGAGCCTACGCGGGTGATGGGGGTCCTGCCGTCCAGTCGTCGCTGAACATGCCTCATGAAATCCGCTTCGACAAAGCCGGCGATCTCTTCATCGTCGAGCGCGACAATCACACCGTGCGCAGAGTTAGCAAGAAGACGGGCATCATCTCCACTATTGCGGGAACAGGCACACCCGGATTCAGCGGCGATGGTGGCATGGGTACAAAGGCGCAACTGCGGTCTCCGCACAGCATAGCCCTGGATGGACGAGGAAGTCTGCTCATCTGCGATGTGGGAAACCATCGCATCAGAAGGCTCGACTTCAAGACTGGCATCATCGATACCTATGCCGGCACTGGTGAGCGCAAACCAACGCCAGATGGCGCACCCTTGTCAGGAACGCCGCTCAACGGCCCTCGCACCATTGATCTCGATCCCAAGGGAAATATCTATCTCGCTCTCAGGGAAGGAAACGCGATCTATCGCATCGATCCCAAAAGCAGGCGCATCCATCTGATCGCCGGGACCGGCAAGCAAGGTTACTCGGGCGACGGCGGACCAGCTCGCGACGCCGAGTTCTCTGGTCCCAAGGGACTTGCCTATGCATCTGACGGAAGCCTTTACGTGGTGGACACGGAAAACCAGGTCATTCGGCGCATCGATCTTAAGACCGGAACGATCACCACGGTGTTGGGAAACGGAACTCGCGGCGATGGTCCTGAACCTAATCCTTTGAACTGCAAGTTGAATCGACCGCACGGCATTTATGTGGACAGAAGAGGTGTGGTGTACGTCGGCGATAGCGAAGCGCATCGAATAAGAATGCTGCGTTAGCGCCGATGAACAGGGGAAGAGGTAATGAAGAAAGCGTAGTTGAGGAAATGATGAGTTACACCTTCGAGTCCTAACGCGGCTTTGCCGCCTTCCGTGCGGAAAGGCTATGCCTTTCCGGGTTCTCTCTTCATTACGAGGCTGTGCCTCCGTTTGCCATGCCGGAGGCTTAGCCTCCGATATTAATCTCCGAAACGGAAAGGCCGAGCCTTTCCGCACGGAAGGCGGCAGAGCCGCAAATCTTAACAGCCGGTTGTACCAATCGCGCGACTTCCTTTCCCCTCTCTTCCTTTGCCCCTTCAAAGACTGAGTCGTTCGAGCGCGGCGCGAATTCGCTGAGGAATTGTGACCGGACGCTGCGTCTCACGATCGACAAAGACATGTACGAAGTAGCCGGCAGCCGCAGCCGACGTCTCCCCTTGTTTGAAGATGGCAAGTTCGTAACGCACGCTCGAATTTCCTAACTTGCCGACGCGCAATCCAACTTCCAGGACTTCAGGAAAAGCCAGTGCTGCCAGGTATTGACACTGAGACTCTGCGGCATAGGCGATCACCTCGCCAGTTTGAATATCCAACCCACCTTCAGCGATCAAATACTGGTTAATCACTGTATCGAAGAAGCCATAGTAAAGCGCATTGTTAATATGCCCGTAGACGTCGTTATCCATCCATCGGGTCGGCAGCGTGGCGAAGTGCCGATACTCGGAGCGGGTGATTTGTGGCTTTTCCGGCATAGATTCTTAAGGACTAGGACCGCAGGCGGATCGCCTGCAACGAGCGGGGGCAAGCCCGCCTTCCTCACCTCGAGCTAATCACAGTTGATTTCTGATCCAGTCGAAAAGGCCTTCAACCTGAGCTCACTGAGCGAGCGGGGTAGTCTCAAGGTCAGGAAGGCGGGCTTGCCCCCGCTGTTTTTCTAATCAAATGAAATAATCTGCCGCACAGCCTGCGCCTGCGCCAATCGATCGAACCCCACATTAATTTCTTCGAGCTGCAAAGTATGTGTTTGCAACTTATCAACCGGCAGGAGGCCTGCTTGATACATCGCGATGTACCGCGGTACGTCGCGACGCGGTACACAGGAACCCATATACGAGCCCTTGATCGTGCGTTCCTCAGCAACGATACCAAGCGCCGGCACCGCAAACATCTTGTCAGGAGCAGGTAGGCCCACTGTTACCGTGGTACCGCCGCGCCCAGTCGACTCATAGGCCTGAATCAGCACCGTCGCATTGCCCACGCTTTCAAAAGCGTAGTCGACGCCTCCGTGTCCGATTTCCTTAATTGCCGCCACGGGATCATCCTCGACGGCATTAATTGTGTGCGTCGCCCCCAGTTCGCGGGCGAGTTCCAGTTTGTCCGAAACACGGTCGACCGCGATGATCGGATAAGCACCGGCGGCGCGTGCTCCCATTACGACACTCAGCCCGACACCCCCCATGCCAAAAATCGCGACCGACGATCCCGGTTCTACTCGCGCCGTGTTGAGGACCGCGCCCACGCCAGTCATCACTGCACAGCCAAAGAGAGCGGCGACGCCGAACGGCAGCGTTTCGTCGATCTTTACCAGCGACTGCTGCATGGCAACGGTGAACTGAGAGAAGGCTGAGACACCCAAATGATGATTACAGGCTTGGGGAGAATCGTAACGCGAATCAGTAAAACGGCGAGCGCCGTTGAGCAAGGTGCCGGCAATGTTTGCCTGACCGCCTGGCTCGCAAAGAGCGTCGCGACCCGCAATGCAATACTGACAGCGCCCGCAGATGGGAACCCAGCTAAACACCACATGGTCACCAGGAGCTAACTCCCCAACTCCCGAGCTCCCGGATCCATTCTGCCCGGTTGGGCCAACTTCCCTGACAATGCCGCTCGCCTCGTGGCCCAGCACCATCGGCATAACCCGGGGGCGAGACCCATCAACCACCGAGAGGTCCGAATGACACAACCCCGCGGCGGCAATCTCAACCAACACCTCACCCGGCCCTGGTCCCTCAAGCGTGATCTCATCAACCACGAGTGGTGAACTTTCGGAGTAAGGCTGCGCTAACCCCATTTCGTAAAGAACAGCTGCTTTTGTTTTCATATCACCCTTGAATGTTAATTGGTTCTGCCAATGCTGGCTGTTGACCGCTGGCCTATGACTCCTGATGTTGGTAGTGTTGGGACTCTAGAATGCTCGACCTTTTATCTCACAAGGATCGAACCCTCTCTCCTAACGGCTCGCAACATGCAAAAGTGAACGTGGCTTTCACGCCGAATTCCCATTCCCATTTGGCGGTTCCGGTTTCTTGTGAGCGAACCGTTTCCACAGCGAAAGGGCTTTCCAGCTCGCCAGATCCCGCTGGTACTGTTTCAGCTCTTGCTGGTGCTGAATGTTTCGCCGAGATGCACTATCCGGATCCGCATCCGGGTGAGGAGTGGACGCAAGCCGGGACCTCTTCCTCAATCTAGTTCGCTCCTCCACGCAGAAGCGAGTCATCGGTTGGTTCACGCCCGCGACCGTCTTCTCCAACTCATCGAGTTGTCGCAGCCTTTCAGTCAAGGGGAGTTCGTCCCACTGACTGGCGTGGTACTTTCCGAAGAGGAGCTGGCTCAACTTGCGCCGCGTTCCAGCCCGACGCCAGAACGGCTCGGCGGCCTCGAGACAATCGCGAGCCTCTTCGGGACGGTTGAGCATGATCAGGGTCAATCCCTTTTGCAAGGCACAGTGGGCCAAGCCAGCTTCATACCCCGCTGCCTCGCAAGCATCTTCTTCGATTTCGAGTAGGCTGAGCGCTTCTTCCTGACGCCCCGCTGCAATCGCCGCTTCGATCCGGCGGAGACCACTTGTGGTGATCAGGCCCGCCCCAATCAGGTATCGATAGAAGCCGGCCCAGTCAACTCTCTGCGCCTGCACGTCAGTAATCGAGTCAGCCGCCTCGCCTCCGTCGCTCATGGAAGGGACCTCAGGGGGAACAAGAAGACACTCATCGGTCCGCCCCAGCGCCAGACCACAATAGCGACAAGCTAGCAGGACAAGGTCTTTTCCTTCTGCCGGCGGAAGTCTCCTGCGAAACGCGCACTCATCGCACACATACCGATGGCACACATCGCACCAGCCGACTATCTTCCCGATCGATCCCGCCTGGCAAACAATTTGAAGTTTGGTCGAAGAACCATGACGACCACAGAAGCGGCCGCTGCAGGAGTCCGTCGCGTTGCTGGGCCAGTATTCCGGGACAGGGGTAACATTTGTGTTCATGGAGAAATGACCTCAATTATTGATTAGCCAAACGATTGAAATAGTCCTCCATTTCCTGATCCGACGTAGCTCGCTGAATCACCGGCAAGATCATCGTATGGGGCACTCTGAAGCGTTCGAAATTCGCTGCGATGGTTGCACGATGATAACCCCCGGTCACCATGATCGCAGTTTCGAAGCCCCGGTCGCGCATCCGCCCAAGTGTGTTCCGGGCCATCGCGTTTCCACGTTCCGTCATCAAGCTGTAATACTTCAGTGAATCTTCGAAGCGATCCTCGTATTCACCCTCAACCGCAGCAAACTCCTGTACTAAAAGGCTGCCAGGCAAGTGCAATTGCAAATCAGCGCTCAGTTTCGTGTGACTCATCTCAGTCAGGCGAGACTGCAGCCATCTCGCATCGTCCGGAAGGCAGACGAGCCCACAAAGCTTCTGTAGATATCCCAAGCGCTCGATCAGCCTCGCATGCCTGCGATCGGCTTCGGTCGCCGCGAGCTTTGAGATTATCCGAAGCCTGAGGTTGTCGAATTCGGTTATGGTGGTCGTCATGTCAATAAGCAGAAAACGGCTGAGGTAGTGTGCGTAACGGACCACATTTGGAAAGCTGCCTAATTCCACATTGAATAGCGGCGTGAACTCAATGAGTGTGCTGTAGAGTTTCCAGAGGACTTGAGGTCCCTGCTCTTGAGCTGCAAGGGCCGCCATCAGTTCAGCTTCGGCCAAATCGAACGAGCGCTGGAATAGCTCCATCACGCCGTTTCCTCCAACTGATTTCACGCTCTCGCCGGCGCCTCGCCTTAGGCCATAATGCAACAGCCTTTCGAGCGGTGTGCGACGCATCGCGCTAGCCAGACCAGCCTCGTCAAAACCATCCGGCCCCACCTGGTCGACAAGTAACCGCGGTGTCGTGTCATGTATAGGTATTCCCGCTAATTCTAAAGAGTTTAGGATGAACCTATCACGATCCGAGAGCGTCTCGGCTATTGCCTGTTGAAGTAGTGTCGCCTCCTGGTTGGCTCGCTCAAAGTCAATCTCGGCTTCCAGTTGTTTGGTGTCGGAGATGCGGCGAAAATTCCGTAGCACGTCGGATTCGATACTCAGCTTAGTCGCGTAGTCGAACAGCATTTCGAAGCTGAGCGGTTCCGTGTTATCGGCCAGGTTCCCCACTCTGCGAAAGAAATCGGCGTAGTCGGACGAAAGATTGGCCAAACCATCGCGCTGAAGCTCCAGAATCATTCCGGAGACGCGGTTCGCCCACTCATTCTTCTTCACGATCAGTTGCTTGGCCAGTTCAAGTACCTTCAGATACAGTACTCGATCTTCGACGCCGTACAGTTCAAACTCACCTCCCCACATCATGAACAGATATTGAAGATAGGTCAGCTTGCCTGTTTCCACAGCAGTTGCGGGATCGCCGTATTTGTCTTTCGCTTCTTTGAACTTTTGCAACTCGCTGACATCAGCTTCGCCGAATACCGCCTCCATGCAAATCAACGGAACGTTGCCCGCCTTAAGCAAGGCAAGCGCGGACTCAGCAATATTTCGCGAAGCCGGCCCGTGGCCGAATGCTTCGCTGATATGGAAGACGTGGGCGGACTCGCCAGCGTACTCCTCCCTTTCCTCCACCCGGCACTTGTTGTGGTCAAGTACGCGTTCCAGATCCAGATTCATAACCACCTCCTGCCAGACAGGTTGGAATCTCCGGTTTCAGGAAGACTCTCCGCCGGGCTGTCGTCGATGATTCCTCTCTTTATCGCGCGAATACACCGGGACCGCCAGGCCTCGTCGCCATCCGGGTCGGTGTTCACGGCGTATTCGAGGTAGCTGGCATCGCTCTGCCGAACATTGATTCCACGAAGGCTGGCGCCGGCAAGTCGAGGTCTGCGAGTGGAATGCTCGATTCCGGTTAAGGTGCTGTAATCCAGCGTCGCACCTCGCAAGTCGGTCTCGGCCAGGCTGGAGCCGGCGAGGTTTGTGGCAGTCAAGGTGCAGCGCTGCATTGAAGCCCGCCGGAAGTTAGCTCCCACGGCTGCCACGCCGTGCAAGTCAGCGCCTTGCAGGTTGCAGTCGGAAAAATCAATTCCGGAAAAATCGATGTCGTGCAAATCAGCTCCGGCCAAGGGCGCATATTCACCGAAGTATGCCCGTCCGATGCGACGGGCCTCAGCGACGGCGATGTGCGCGAGATTGCGACGCTGAGTGGACGGGAAAAAGGAAGAATCCTGATGTAGCAGATCATGCAAAGCCAGCAGCTCAGACTTGTGTTCTTCCTCGGCTAACAACGCACCTATGAACTCAGCCTCGCCTGAATCAAGCCGCTCCGTACACAAAAGTCCGTCGTGGCGCCACCCTTTGGCCTGAACTTCCCGCAGAATTGCCCCGGCGAGAAAGTACTCATGAAACGACTTGTGTGAAAAGCTCAAGATGCCTGTTACCGGGTCACAGACGAGCAGCGAATAGTTCTGTAGTTCCATTAGCACGAAAGTAACAAGGTCACGGCGGTCAATCTTCAGGACGTAGGCATCCGCGATCTCCATTAGCTGTTCGCGCGTGCACCAGGGCTGGCCCGACTTGAAAAAGTGAGCGGCTGCGCTTTCCAGGCACTGGCGGCGACCTTCAAGCGCACTTAACGCTGAAGACTCTTCCTTGGAACTCAGCACGTAATCCGCATAGTGGCCGTAGAGCCGAATCAGGTTCACTTCCTCGGGGTGCCGGACTATCGTGCGCCAGGATTCGACGAGCATCCTGGCCAGGAGGGGGGTCGCCGTTAGTTCGGTGAGCTGATGCATTCGCTCGACCGCAGCGAGAAACGACTCACGCGCCTCGTCAGTCTCGAATATGCGAAATTTAGCGCTGCACCCGTAAACATAGGTGCGCCACTGATGCTTGCCCCAACTCAACAGGTAGGCGAGCCGATAAGTCCGCTCATGGAGGAGTTGAGGAAGAGCCGCCGCAAACAGTCCAGTCCGGCTCATAGCTATCCAGGGGCAGTTTCCGTACCTGCGCAAATCAAGTCGGTCGAGTACTTCAGCGATCCTGCGAGGATCATCTTCGGTCTGCACCAGGGGCATTTCGTCGACACCATCAAAGATGACGCACAAGCGCCCGGCTTGTAGGAGTCTTTCGAAAGCGCCTTCACGATGTACGGGGAGACCATGTTCCAGAAGAAAGCCGCGTAACTTCTTGAGGATCGCATCCGGGTCAGACCGCGGAAGTCTATGACCTTTGAGCGGCATCAGGACGGGAATGCGGTGAAGCGTCGGCTCATCCAGATACCGATCGAGCAGCCGCTGGTGAAGTTTCAATGCCATGTAGGATTTGCCCATGCCATAGCTGGCCAGGACCAGTTGGGCCTTTGCGTCGTCGAGCCCGTTTTGCAAATAAGTCAGGGCTTCAGTGGGCGGGGCATCACCGTCGTGCTGTGGCTGGCATTGCAATTCGACATATATTTGAGCCGGATCATTGAGCACACTATTCTCAGCTTCATACATTTGATAGGAGCGACGTACGCTCTCAGAAAAGTTGCGCACCTCATCTGTCGAAATCTCAATCTGTGACTGCAAGTCGGATAGCGGTGCTACTCCAGACACCGCTGTTTCTCCGTCTCTGCGTTCATCTGAGAAACCCTCGCCGAGACCCTTTATCAACCGCTCGATATCGTGAGAAAAGTCCGGGTCAGGGCGCACGTCTGTGCCGCCATAGTCTAGAATCCAGGTGAGATCCCGAGGAAGTTCCGAGGGCTTGGGAAAGGGCGCTCGTTTAACGAAGACCGGAATGATTCGCACTTGAGCCTCGATGGCCGCCTCTAATTCCAATCTTATGGGATCGGTCGGACTCTCCAACCGCTTCCCTCCGCTCTCTTCGTCGGCTACGCGGCACCAGTCAGGCCCGATGATCGCAAGGAACACGCTGCACTCTTGAATCTTTTGACGAACATAATCGAGCCACCTGATCCCGAGCGGCATCGTGTCGATGTCTCTTACGATCTTTCCTGGTCCGAGCCGGCTGCGTAGATGTTCGCAGATGCGATCGGTGACGTCCTGGCTATCAACGCGACGGTAGGAGACAAAGATCATAATTGTTATCACGCTGCTCAGTTAGCTCATTGCTGTCAATTGCCGCGCACACAGCTGAGCAACCAATTCCTGGCTGTTGATCGAGTAGCTCCCTGCGCCAGGACTTCACGAGAGTCGCACCACGCGGAGACCGACGGTGCCGAGAATGTCGGGAATCCCGTTAACCGTTCGGATGTCTTTCTCTTTGTCTTCAAGGCTCAATTCTTCCCAGGTTACGAGATCGGGGTGATCGGGCTGCTTAAGCCGGCGTTCCTCTATCCAACGCACGTGTTCCATCCGTGCAAGCTTCTCAACTTCTTTGGCTGAAAAGTGGAACCTTGGGTCGCGATCGCCGTTTCCAAAGCCACAACCCACCGCAGCGAGCATAGTCGGGTAGTGCGCGGCCTGTTCACGATTTGACTTCCGATAGAGTTCGCCCAGGTTGTCCCAGGGCTGTAGCGCCGGCTTATCTCCAAGCTTGAATCGCGGCTTTCCCTGATCATCCAGCTTGGCCTGTTCCTCCTTCAGGTAGAGTGCTTGAATTCCTTTCGCCATCTCTTCGAGCGCGGGTTGCGAAATCCTTGGTTGCTGCACCAACGCCATGAATGCATTGCCGTCAACGTGCAGGTTTAGCTGATGTTGAGGGGGAAGTAATGAAGGATCGAAATGCGTCCGGCCAACCAGATGGCTCATTTCCAGAATTGCCTCAATTGACCTCACACCATGACGAAAGTCGGGTGTTTGGAGGATTGCACGCAGAACCCCGTCATCTATGCGGACGGTTTTTGAGGTGTCGATTAGCGCCGGATACTTTTTCTCGATATGGTTTCGCAAGACCAATGCGCGCCGAAGAAGATTCGTATCGACTGGCGGATTGACTCCAAATACGTTCACATGCCCGCGCAAACGACTGATGAAATCCGGATGTTTGGCATTCTTCAAATCCCCTTGGGCTTCGTTTGTAGACACCGCATGTCTGCCGGTCTCTTTTTTTGCAAATCCGTCGTCGGCTGTCTGAGTCGCTTCGGACTTGTTATTCCCAGCATCAAGCAACCCCTCGAATTCGGCAAAAGACGCAGTCGTGCCTCCGGCGAAAACCAGGATCGCTTTACCAATATCATGAGTAAAGAGGCCATCAGCAAACACGCCGTCCTGCATAGGGGCCAGAAAATACTTCAACCATCCAAGCTGATGCCCATCAAATTCAGAGTCGAATTCGTCAAAAAATACCAATGGCACTTTTCCTTTAATTGCATGATCGCGAACTCGATGCAGAGCGTTGACCAGGTACTCCGGACTGGTCCACTGCGAAACATTGAAGTCAAGTTTCTCGACTCTTGCATCCAGACTTTTGGCCACCTGATGCACACCAAAGGACTTGCCGCTGCCAGGAGCGCCGAACACTGCGAGACACAAAGGGCGTTTCGGTGCAGGATTGCCCTGAAACTCTCTAATTAGGTTGCCGATACTGCGATAACTTTCGATCTCTGAGCGGTCCAGCGTTGCCAAATCGGAGAAGCGCCCGACGGGGACATCGGCAAAGACTTTGTCTACGCCACGTCTAACTACGTCAGCAGCCAGGTCCGCAAAAACCTGTGTCGGCTTTGACTCAATAATTCGCCAAGCGCGAAACTCGGGCATTTGGTTGGGCGAGTGCAGGACATTGAGATCCGGAAGGGAAACTTGAACTACTCTCGGTATCTTTTCGATTGACGCGGCGAATATTTCCTTGACTGGATATCTCGGCTCTTGCTTTCGGGATTTATCATTAGGTTCTGCGCATTGCCCAAATGCTATTTCCAGTAACCGGTGCATAACTGCCATTCCTTCGTCGATGCCGCTTCTGATTGCTTTGTCTATTTCATCGGCATCTCCCGTTCGATAGCATTCTGATTTGACCAGGGCACCGACGATAGCGGCTGCAAATGCTGAACCAAAGCCACTCATGTCGCCGCGACCCATGCGCAGCGTTTCACCTTCCGTCAGGTTGGGGCAAAACCAGAGTTGGGCCTGGTTCACTTTATTATTCTGGCAGCGCACCAACAACGCGCCTTCAAGCCCCAGTTGTACTATAAGAAAAGGACAGGCGCGAAGATCGTTGAACCGCGGATCGCGGGCCAGCGAAACTATCAAGTCCGTCGCGGTGCGTTCCCATGAGAGGCCCCGATTTATGCTGCCACCTTCGCCGCGCAACTCGTCCGCGCTGAAGAGCGCAATCGTTCGACCGAGATGATGGTCTTTGAGTCGCGCCCACAACTTTCCCGCACAAAGTGGCCGACGAACCTTGTATAAAACAAGCGGTTCCCGACCTGGAAGCAAGACCTCCGGCCAATCCCCATCACTGTCACGAAATCCATTTCCCGCGTCATCAAGCAAGACAATCTCTGCTGCCGGATCGTCATTGAGAACAGCTTTGGGTTGGGCCTTGACGGGATAGGGTGGACCAGCATACCCATCGAAGTGAGTAACGACCCAGTGCTGCACCTGCTCCAGATCACGCTCGCGATCCGCAGGTCCGAGCATGAGCATCGAGTGAATGATCTTGTCCGGTGGCACATTAGCGAGATCGTCCTCACACTTTGGCGGGGACATCTCTGCCACCGCCTCGACGGCGGTCTCTACGAAGTCAGCTGTTAACCAGGCGCCGCCGCGCGTCGCATACATATGACGCCCATTGCGTAGTTGCCAATTCATCGGCGGTGGCGCTCCGGGCACAAGTGCCAGCGAATCAACCGAAGTGGACAACCAGTCGATGCACACGTCGCCGGCCACAATCACGCGAGGGAGGCGTCGTTCCATGGGATCAAGTTCTGCCGTCATTTTTCTCTCTGGGATCACGAATTAACTGGGCGTGCCGAACGCCTGACGTAACGGTTTGCGAGGAGACCGCCGAAGGTCTTAGCTGCTCAGGCCGGCACAGATACTGCGGCGAGGGACTCTCCCCGCATAGTTTCTGGCAGCTTGGCTCTCAGACGTTCACCGGCAATGGTTAGTTCATTATCCATTGGCAGACGTCGATCGATAAGTTCTCGAATCACTTTGAGCATACTGGAATAAGGAAAGGGATCATTGGCACTGCTTTCATCGAGGTCGTTGAGTGCCAGCTCAAAATTCGGCAAACCTCCCAGCAGCCGAACCATAGCTAGATCCGCCAGAGCCCACGCCCTATCGCGCCGTCCTTCGCGAAGCTGGCGCTCGATCTCTTCATCTGTTTCCTTTAGGAGTTGGCGCATCGTTGGTGCTCCCTCAATGTCCATTACCGGAGGTGAGGAATCAGAAAGCAAATCGGGGTTTTCCAGAATCCGTACCACCAACCGATTGACCCGGTTATAGGTGTTGAGGACATTGAATCGGTTGCTGGATTCATACTTGTTGCCTTCATCATATGCGTTCCGGGCCTCTCGCAGATCCCCTTTTGACCTATACACGCCTCCCAAAATTCCGAAGCAATCGGCTAACTGTTCCGCTATGGTTATTTCAGCTTCGCTGGCTCGTTTTGGGGAACTCAAATCTGGAGCGCCGAGATCCTGAAGACGTCGGATTGCTTCCCTGATCGCTTCACGAGAGCTTTCAAACTCTTCAGTGGCCTGTTTTGTATCGCCTTCCTTGAGAGCTTCGAGCGCTTCATTGCGATGGTAACGTGATCGGCGCTTGAGAGGCTCTAATTCGTTCTTTAAGTCACTCATTGGTCAACTCCTTTGATGATCCTCTTAACGCCTTTGAGAGTCTGGCGAACTGAGTGGTAGAGTTCCTGATCCTTTACGGCATCGCTTTGTTCAAGCAAGTTAGCAAGACGATAGGAAAGATCCTGATAACTCATTAGCAAGTCACCCGGTTGCTGTAGCTCGTCGTGATATCTGTTGCCCAGATAATACCATGCTGCAACCAGCATCTCTTTGGCTGAGTTTCTGGCCTGCTTGTCCAAATCCCGATTAACATTTGCATAGAGCACCGGCAAACTTGGATCGGTGGTGCTGGAAACCCCAATCAACGAATCAGCTGCTGAGGTTAAGAAGGTGTTTGCGCTCGTCGCCCCGGGCTCATTCTCCAACGGCAAATGCTCACCAACAAACTTGTAAGTATGATCAAACGAGAAAGCCCCGAAAGTGGGCGGTATGTTCGAACTCCGGCCAGGGAGTTCATGGTCCCGCATGGCGGTGTGTCTTGCTCTTACTTCCTGAAACAGCCTTTGCCAATTGCCGTCTAGCTCATATTCGAGGGGGCGAAAAAGCTGCTTGAGTTTCTCGCGTTGTGTCAGGAGGTCCTCGGCGATCTCACTGGTGTTGGCGGCCACCCCGAGCCTTTTATCGCTGGACAAATCCGGGGCATGGTTTGCCAGTAAACAAACTGGTCCAAAATTACTCACGGCCAGACGGACTCCAAACTCGAAGAAGACATTCGGGCTCCAAAATGACCAATCGACGAGGCAGAGGATGGTGCTGCGAATAGCGCTGTAGAGCCTTTGGGTGACGAGTTGAGGAGAAATTATCTCAATGATCCGCTGCAAGAGATATTTTCGTTCATTTCTATCATTGAGATCGTTGCCGTATTCCTCGCTAAAACCGCCCTGAATGTAACCAGCATGGGGCTTGTAGCGATCATCGAATGAGCACAGCCAGAGAATGGTTTGTGCTTCCTCTTTCGGGGCGGGGTCGAACCTGCGGAGGGCTTCATATGCGGGGACGTCTTGATAGAACGGCAGTGAATTGAAGTGGCCAAGCGCCCTTGCGATGGTCCTTCCGAGGACTTCCTTGGGATGCTCCGGTGAGTTAATGTCGTCTATTTCTGACGCCAGAGATAGCGGATAAAGTTCCTTGAGATTAAATGGGAGTTTAGACCACTGGGCCGAGTCAAGTTTCAGATTTGTCGTAACGATGGTAACGCCGCGCTGAACTGAAGAGCGAATGCCCAGCAACAGCATTATTCCCGGCTCATAGTTCGTTACATCAATAACGGCGATGTCGGCCCTACAAAGTAAACCTATTGCGCGGTTATACTCCTTCTGGCTGCCAAGTGCGTCGTTGATTTTGATTGACTTGAAGCCCGCATGGATCTTCCCCTCTTCTCGCGGCGGCTTCATCGCCAAGCCTACATCCCGCTTATTGCTATTGAGCCCGGTCTGGACAAGTTGGGACACCGAAACGTCTCTCCTCAAGACGGTTGATTCAACAATCACACAACGCAGGTCGACACCCTCATCCCATTTGTCGTCCCGAGTGATTGGGTGCGGTGCGGTTTTCGGATCGTAATCGGCGGGATCCCAGATGGGTACTCGAGTGCGATCATTGCTTTGTGACTGAGCTGCCCATTTTTCGCGCAGACTTTTGGTCGCCTGCCAAATCTCGGGGAAGCTGTTTTCACTTATCGGCCGCTCCGGTCCGTGCCTGATAATGAGCCGATCAAATTCAGCTTTCGCGATTACCTTGTGGTCCGCCTCCCTACTGGGTTTGTCGGTAAACTCCACCGTGTAGGGAGGGCCTGTCGATTCAGGTGTAGGAATAGACTTCAGCCAGCCCTCTTGCCTTGTGAATTTACTCAGTTTCTCCAATTGGAAAACTATGAACTTGTTGAGTATCGAACTTCCCTCAGATTCCAGGTAGTCAATCGGGGCGTTAAAAGTCACTTCCGTATTTGTTCGAAGCTGGCCCCTGGCAATCAACGAGTCGTTATCGAGCTGAGAGTACAACTCTTCGAAGGCACTCCTAATGCTTTGTCTGCCGGGATCCGCCAACAACTCCTTGAGCTTGGTCGCCAGTCGAGAATCTGTTTCGTGCTTCCTGACAAATTCGTCATGACGGAAATTGCTAATACATAGCCGCATCAGATCGGTTAACCCGCCATCCCCGAACCCAGAAACCAACCATCGGAGTATGTTCGGAGGCACGGCGTCAAACGGCGCTTGCTCCCAGTACCTTTGCAAATCCGCACGGCCGAATTCTCTGCCAAAGCCGAGTGCCAGGATGATGATGTCGGCTGTCAGAGTTTTAGACTCCAACGCATTCGGTACTTCATCGCCGTGGACTTCAATCGTCAACTGCAAGCCGCCAAGCTCTGGCCTAAGAGCGAGGCTGGTAAGCCGGGAGCCCATATACGTTTTCGGCTCTCTCAATTGGTTGGCAGTTGTCTTAAAGAGCGTCTCCCATTTCTCTTTGAGTTTTCTGAAAACGATTACTGCCTCCCCTGCTTCCCAATCGAGAAAAGGAAGGTCCGCCCTGTTCTCCTGACCTGCTTGCAGCTCAGACAAGGGCCAATCGTAAATGTGAGGGTGCAGATAACGGCTGCCAGCCTGACGCTGAATGGGGAAAAAATCTTTATCGCCTTCAATGACGGTGACCTCGGCTCCTCGGACAGCAGCAGCGGCCGCAGCTGTCAACCCGGCAATCCCCCCGCCCACCACCGCGACCGAGACACCGCGCTGTAATTGCCCGGTTTTACAGAGAGCATCAATGAGATTAAGAGCCCTTATCTGTTGAGAGTAGATCGTTACGTAACGCGCGTAAGATCCTAGGAGATAGACTCCGGGATAGGACTCAATCGTCATCCATGAAAGCAATTCGTGAGGATGTAAGGGTTCCAAGATAACGTCGCCTCCGAAAGAAAGTGGGAAAGCTGCCTACCGCTTGGATCAGTGGATGGGTAGGTTGGACCAGTGAGCTACTGTGAGCCGTCAGTATCGGCGAAAGTCGGGATCAAAATCAATCAAACCGTTGGATTCTCGCGCGAGGCGATACATTCTCATACGGCTATCCAAGCCGTCGCAATGGTTTCAGATGTAGTGGCTTCGATCAGTTTGTTCGGGCAGCGTCTACAACTCCCCATCGAACAGCGCGCTCACGGATTTGCCGACGTGGATGCGGTTGATTGTTTCGGCGAGCAGGGGCGCTACAGAGAGAATGCGCATGTTCGGAAGACGCTTCTCTTTAGGGATGGGGACGGTGTTGGTAGTCACGATTTCTTCAATGTCAGGTTGAGCCCGCAAACGGTTGATTGCTTTTCCAGTGAACAGACCGTGCGTGCAAACAACGCTTATTCTTTTGACCTGCCGCTCGCGAAGTTTCCTCAGTACCTCGATGATGGTCCCGCCGTTCGCAATTTCGTCATCAATAACGATCACATGTTTGCCGTCTACATCGCCGACGATCGCGTCAATTACCACCTTGTCATCACTGAGACGTTGTTTGTTCGCCGCCGCCACCGGCAGATTCAACATGCGAGCAAAGTGGGTGGCTGACTTGGCGTTCCCCAAGTCGGGCGAGACGATCACGGTGTTCCTTAAGTTCCGGCGCTGAAAATGTGCGGCCAGAACTTTAAGTGCGTTCATATGGTCCACCGGCACGCTGAAAAATCCGTGCGCCTGTGGCGAATGCAACGTCATTGTCAAGACCCGATTTGCGCCCGCCGTCGCCAGCAGGTCCGCCACCAATCGGGCGGCTATTGAGATACGCGGGGCGTCCTTCTTGTCGGAGCGCGCATAAGCGTAGTGAGGAATCACTGCCGTGATCCGAGCCGCCGACGCCCCTCGGGCAGCATCCAACATCAACAACAACTCCATCAAATGCTCCTGCACCGGAGGCACCAACGGCTGGATAATGAAAACATCCGCCTCACGACAATTGGCCTTGAGTTGCACACCCAGGCAGTCGTTGCTGAATCGGTTGATGGTTGTCGGGCTGAGTCGCTTCTTAAGGTGCCGGCAGATTTCTTTGGCCAGTTCCACGTGTGCGTTACCGCTGAAGATGACGATTGCTCTCACGAGGTGCTCCCTGTCGAACTAAATGAGTATGTTCTCAGTCTGTAGATCAAATGGTGGTTTGGGTTACTGATCGAGCTCCGCGCGGCGGCGCTCCACTTGATCGGGGATTTCTGCCGGCTTCGCTCCATCTGTTGGAGCAAACCGGTGTAGTTGCCGATCACAGTGAAGCTATACGACCGGCGTCACTGCCACCCGATCAATTTCCACCAGCGTGTAGCGTTGCAAAGCGTCTTCAATCGCAGGCAGGTTACGCTCGAACAAGGCGCACAATTCACGCGTAGAGATGTTCCCCGTCTTGACCGACAACAGCTTCCAAGGGCGATCTTGTAGCAAGTGGGAATAGAAAAAGTCTGTGTCCTTAGAGATGACCACGCGTTGGTCATCGATTGAAATCTGATTGATCACCCAATCCTTGGTTGCGTTCTGTGCCGGTAGGTCAAAGGTATGCACCGCGTCGTGTCCCCGTCGCGTCAAAAACACGCACAGTCCCCGGGGCAAGTGGGCATCCACGAGGAACCTCATTTGAGGGCCAGATGCACGCTCTTGGCCGCCAGCATCCGCCGCGAAAACTCATGGCAGGCGAGAATGTCCTCCCGCTCCAGATCGGGAAACTCCGCCAGCAAATCCTCGACAGAATCTCCGCCAGCCAAGTATTCCAAAATAGTTTCCACCGGATATCGCAGCCCGCGCACGCACGGCTTCCCGTGACAGATTTCGGGATCAACCGTGATGCGTGAAAGCAGGTTCTGGTTCGACATGTCGGCAGTTTACACGCTGGACTTTCCGCTGCCAAGCCGGTGTTTTCTCGGGTGAGTCGGTAGATGATTGGGTCGATGAGAATCGTTAAGAAGTAGCTATGGCGCTTCCGCTTGGTGTAGAGCACCGCATGCCGCACTGCCATGCTAGTGTCCTGACTCTGAAGTTCGATTAATAATTCTGAGTGCCGAAGTGAAACGCTCCTTAGGTCCGAAGGACCGACAATCAATAGCCACGTCCGTGAGGGCGTGGAGAGCAGCCTCCGTAGCGCCTGAGGCCCGGAGGGCCGGCACTGGTCGAGCTGGGAAGTAATTTATTCCGCACCTTCGGCGCTCATCGCCTTAGAGATTCGTGATCCACGCCCTCACGGACGTGGCTATTGAATGCCGGTCCTTCGGACCTAAAGCAGCGCCGCTTCAGCCCCCAGATCTTTAATCGAACTTTAGAGTCAGGACACTAGCGATCGAACGCCGCATTCTACGCTGCCGCTGGCGCGCTCACTTGTAGATGTCACCCCGCTGCCCGATGTGCGAGATGATGATCAATATTCGCCATCACTTCAACTTCGAAAGCGGACAAAGGCATCATGGTTCCCGCTTCGCCAGTCCTCCCTGGCTTCACGCAAATCCTCCGCGTCCTTGTCATCCAGATCCCAGCCCAATTGCATGCCGAAGGGACGGCCCACAGCACTCAGATGCGCTTGAACCTCTTGCTGACTTCGCCCCGCTGTTGCAGCAAACCGGCGTAGTTGAAAATAGCTGCGCGCAGATGTCGACGCTCGTTCCCGCTGGTGACAGTGAACTGAAGGAATATCTCCAAGTGTCGTCGCATCAATGGTTCCGCTTCCGCCAGCCGGTTGGTGGCCTTCAGCAACTGCGCCAGGTTGTTGAGACGGATGGCCACCTTCGGGTGGTCCGGCCCGTAGCTCTGCTCGTCAATCGCCAGCGCCCGTCGCATCAACGGTTCCGCTTCCGCCAGCCGGTTGGTGGCCTGCAGCAACTGCGCCAGGTTGTTCAGACGGATGGCCACACTCGGGTGGTCCGGCCCGTAGCTCTGCTCGGCAATCGCGAGCGCCCGTCGCATCATCGGTTCCGCTTCCGCCAGCCGGTTCGTGGCCTGCAGCAACGATGCCAGGTTGTTGAGATCACTGGCGACGGCAGGGTGCTCCGGCCCGTAGCTCTGCTCGTCTATCAGGAGCGCCCGCCGCATCAACGGTTCCGCTTCCCCCAGCCGGTTCGTGTCCTGCAGCAACGAAGCCAGGTTGTTGAGATCCGTAGCTACTTCCGGGTGCTCCGGCCCGTAGC
>JANNJZ010000241.1:0-4140 GCA_031396065.1 Pyrinomonadaceae bacterium
TCGGCGCTCACCGTCTTCGAGATTCGTGATCCACGCCCTCACGGACGTGGCTATTGAATGCCGGTTCCTTCGGACCTCAAGCAGCGCCGCTTCGGCCCCCAGATGGTTAATCGAACTTTCGAGTCAGGACACTAGCCGCGACTATAGAGATTCAAAAAGGATCATTCGCCGCCGCCGCCCCCATCACCGCCGCCACCGCCGTCTCCTCCGCCCGAGTCACCACCGCCGCCCGAGTCTCCCCAGTCACCGCCACTCCCGCCACCGCCCGCGTCACCTCCGCCAAAACCGTCGCCGAACTCGGATGTGGTGTCCAAAGCGTCGCTGCCAGTGTAGCCAGGCGTGGTCCAGTTCTGACCTGAATCGTAGGTGCCGCTCGAATCCAAGTTAGAAGATCGCGGGTTGCGACTCGGCCAGAACGCACGAACGGCCATGACGATGAAAAACAGACTGCCGACGCCTATTACTAAAATTAAGATTAGGAAGAGTAACCCGGACAGGTCCATGTGATAGTCACCTCCCAGCCCACAACGGTTAATGCCTTAGGATCCTTTTCGAAGTTGTACCACGGATCAAGATTTGTGCTTACCGTAGGCGGCTCCATTCCTCCGGACCATCCGGGCAATAGGAAAATCCGCAGATTCCGCAGACCACCCTGTTAGGCAAATGGAAAACAATTATCAGGCTTCGGAGCAGGTCGTTTGAATCTGCGTTATCTCTGTAATCTGCGCATGGGACCGAGTGGCAAACGACCGGCCTGCTTTTGAACGCACTGCACTCTGGTATGCAGGTTGACTGTAGTAGCGAAGCAGAGCCTAAAAAGATTAAGGGCTAACCCACGAAAAGCTTCGCATCTACCCACGCCAGGCTCTCCCTTCGTGTTATTCGTCAAGAATCTGAGGCTCCCATGCGACGCCTGTTTTGTACCGGACCTACACATGGATGTCTCGATTCGATGCGAGACAGGCAACGGCAGGCGGCCGTAACCAGGGAAGGGAATGAGATGCCTGAAGTTTAATGGGTCGCTTCGAAAGACCCATTAGAAGGCGAGCAGTGGTGACTGATGGCAGAACCGATCAAACCAACGAAGCGAAGGAGCCGCTCAGCTCATGCCAGGCTATTCGGTACGGGAGACCTGACCCGAATGATGAGTTGTGCCGTAATCGTCGCCCACCCGGCGGACGAGGTAGTCGGGGCAGGTTGTCTGATTTCCAAGCTGGTGGACGTTACAGTTCTCCACGTAACCGATGGGGCTCCCTGCGACATGGCGGATGCCAGGGCGGCCGGCTTCAAAGAGCGAGCTGCCTATGCTGAAGCGCGCAAACGAGAATGCATTTCGGCTTTAGCCATTGCCCACGTGCCGGAGGATCGAGTGGTGGACTTGAACCTCACCGACCACTGCGCGTCAGATTATTTGGCTGATCTAACGAAGAGAATAACTGCTTTTCTCCAGCAATCGGCGGCGGACATTGTGGTGACTCATCCTTATGAAGGAGGTCATCCGGATCACGACGCCACGGCCTTTGCCACTCATGCGGCTCTGCGTCTAATGAAGGAAAATGGTCTGAGACCGCCCGTCTTATTCGAAATGGCGTTACACCCGAGCGAAGATTTTGTGGCGAAGGTACCTGAGTTTTTGCCGGGAACTGAACGAGAGACCACCACGCTTTTGCTGGACGAAAGAGCCACGAAGCTAAAACGGCGGATGTTCGATTGTTTCGCAACGCAACGCGAGAGTTTGGCGGTCTCGCCGTTTGGACCCGAGAAGTTTCGCCAGCCGGCGGCCTACGACTTCACCGCTCCGCCGCACGACGGCAAGCTGCTGTATGAGAATTTTGACTGGGCGCCGAGGAGTAGTGAGTGGCGAATGCTGGCTAGCCAGGCGCTCCGGGACCTGTTTCCCAACGGTCACCATCATAACGACTGAAGACAGATCCTCGGTGACGGAAAAAATCCGCAGATTACGCAGATTCAAGAACAAACAACGCTATTACCGGGGCAAACAGGCAAGTTGTTGTAGACTCGCTAAGCGCGTCTCGATCTCTTCAGTCCTTGTTCTTAATCTGCGTAATCTGCGGATTCTGTGGTTTGTTAATTCTAAATACTGCCCGTTATTCTGGACCGCAACGAATTTCTGGTGCTAGATGACTTCATCGCGAAGATGACGCCATAAATGCAAGAAGTCTGGTAAATCTCGCGACCGCCCACGATCAAAGAAAACCCCATAGTGGCAAATGCCCGTGTAGTATACTGCCATCCGCTCAGCGAGATTCTGCGCTTTAATGCGGCAAGCCGTCCCGAAAAACGTTCGGTTAACAAAGTCACGTTCGATTAGAGGTGGGCACCGCCCACCGGTGCGCCGTGGACGAAACGATCCGGATACGACAGTAACGTTTTGTTATTCAGCTGAATGGTCCTATTCACGTCGAGCTGGGGGGGCGAGCCCACCTCTAAGCGAACATATGATTATTACGGCATCCAAAGTTGGACCAACGGATATAGTTAAACTCTTATGCGCATCTTAGGAATTGATCCCGGCAGCGAGACGACTGGCTGGGGCGTCGTCGAAGGTGACGGCCGGCGTTACGGATTGGTTGAGTGCGGTGTAATAAGGGCGACCGCCGGACAAAAGTTTCCTTCACGACTCTTGAGGATAGCCGATGCGCTTGAGGACATTATTCGACGACATCAGCCGGAGTCTTGTGCCATTGAAGATGGCTTCCTGGCCACTAATGTCAAAGTCACTTTGAAACTTGGCCAGGTGCGCGGCGTGGCTATGTTGGTGGCCGAGCGTGCGGCTCTTGATATTCACGAATATTCACCTCGGCTTGTTAAGCAAACTGTGGTTGGTCATGGCAACGCCGAGAAATTTCAAGTTCAGCAGATGGTGAAGACTTTGCTCTCGCTCACGAGTATCCCTGAACCGCACGACGCCGCTGACGCCCTGGCGGTGGCAATCTGCCATTTTCATCATGCGTGCTTTGCAAATCGCATCCTCGCTTCCGGTGGCCGGCAAAAAATAACCGGCACCAAGCTTTTGCTCTCAGATCTAACTCGTCGGCGCGTCTCCCGCTGAATCCGGCGCGTCCTCGTCTCCCTGCCATCTCAGCGCGGACCACTGCCTGATTGGCTCCAGATTCACCCTTGATCTACCTCATCCATCAGAGGAGGCCAAGCTGTGAATATTCAACTCCTGCAAAAGTTCCTGCCTTTACTGCTCCTAACTATCTTTCTTGGTCCATTCGAGAGGACAGCGCTCGGGAAGAGGCGCATGCCTCCCGGTGGCCGCGTCGCAATCGTGGTAGATGAACGACTGTCAGCGCTGAGGATGACTCCTGAGTTCTCGGGCCGGTTATTGCGAAGAATTGGCCGCGGCGGATTAGTTGCGATTAGAGGCGAAAAGCGAAACAGAGACGGCGTCGTTTTTTACCGGGTCAACCTCAATAGCAGAACCAGTGGGTGGCTCCAGCGCGATGCGGTTATTTCTCCCTGGCGTTCGGGCGACGATGCCAGGCTACTTCGCCTAATCGAAGGTTCCCAGGACTTCGATCGGATTGCCAGAGCGCGGATCTTTCTCGACAACTTCAAGGTGTCGGCGTTTCGGCCCGAGGTACTGATGATCTTCGCCGAGGCCGGCGAAGAGGCCGCCGGCCATCTTTCGCGCGATGCTTCGCGCAGATTGGATGATAGGGAGATGAACGGCGGAGGTGCGCCTGTGTTTAGTTACTTCTGGAATTTCAACGGCCTCGACCGCTACAACCGTCAGGGACTGACCTTCATTTTTGACGCTAACGACAAGCGATTTCGCTATGACGGCGAAAGCTGGCAGGAGGTAGTTCGCCGCTACCCGCGCAGCCCTGAGGCGGTTGAGGCGCGCAAACGGCTCGATGCGCTTCGGGCGTTAACGCCGCGGTGAGTCTGGTCAGCACCACCTGCGTGAGCGGGTGGGGTTGTCCTGTCAGAACCACCTGCGTAAGCGGGTGGGGCTTGGCGGTTGTCAGAACCACCTGCGTGAGCGGGTGGGGCTTGGCGGTTGTCAGAACCACCTGCGTGAGCGGGTGGGGCTTGGGGGTTGTCAGAACCACATGCGTCAGCGGGTGGGCGAAGCGCTTGTCAGAACCACCTGCGTGTGCGGGTGGGCGA